>CAZVWL010000070.1:0-12460 GCA_964630845.1 uncultured Fibrobacteraceae bacterium | reverse complement strand
CATCCCGTGCTCGGCGCGCGAAGGGATGGCGCCGGCGACGCCGGCCGCCGGGAACCACAGGCGCTGGTAGTGCTTCTTGGCCAGCGTCATCGCGGCGTCGAAGCGGATGATCGGAAACTGTCGCGCCACGTGCAGGATGGTCTGGATGACGGCCTCGCGGACCTCGGCCTGCGTGAAGTCGAGCTGCGCCGTGTCGTTCCAGGGCATGCTGGTGCCGTCGTTGCCGTGGTAGATGTAGCGGACCTCGCCGCTGCGCCGGTCGCGGCGCTCGAAGACCACGGCGGCGTCGTCGCGGCGCCAGTAGCCTTCCTCGATCCTGATCTCCACGTCCGGGTGGTCGCAGAGGTCGCCGCCGTCGAAGCGATAGGCCGGGTAAGGCGGGCGCGGCACCTGCAGGAACCATTGCGGGTGCTCGATCACCCAGCGGCTGTCGATGCCCATGTGGTTGGGCACCATGTCGCTCGCCAGGCGGATGCCGCGTTGCCAGGCGCGGTCGCGCAGGTCGCGGTAGGAGTCGTAGCCGCCGAGGTCGGCGGCGATGTCGTAGTCGTGCAGGCTGTAGGCGGAGGCCACCGCGTCCGGATTGCCCGCGAACTGTTTGATCTTGCGCGAGGCCGTCGAACGCTCCCAGAGGCCGATCAGCCACAGGCCGCTGAAGCCCCAGCGCGCGAGGCGGTCGAGTTCCTCGTCGGGCACGTCGGCGAGCGTGCGCAGATGCCGGCCGTAACGCCGCGAGAGCTGATCGAGCCAGACGTACGTGCTCTTGGCCATCAGCACGACGTTGCTCATCCAGTCGGCGTCGGTGCTGAACGCGGCGGGCTCGTGGTGCAACCAGGCGGCGTCGGCGAATTCCAGCACCGGCGGCGGCCCGTATTCGGGGCTGCGGGCGAGGTCCATCTCCTTCATCAGGTCCTGCATCAGGTCCAGGCGCGCCAGGAAGCTGCCCGGCAGCAGGTGCCCCCAGTGGGCGCGGATGAAGGCGAGCTGGCCGGCGAGGTCGTCCGGGCTGGCCAGCATCGGCGCGCGCAGGGTGTGGAAGAGCGACTGGCCGCTGACGCCGCACGCCGGCTGCGTGGCGAAGTATTCCTCGAGCGCGACCACGAACGGCACGTAGCTGGCCCGGTGCTGCAGCTCCTCGTCGTCGAAGAGATCGCGGAACGGCCGCGTGGCCGGGTTGCGCATCATCAGGTAGAGCAGGATGGCCTCGACGGTGACGCGCGCGGCGGCGGGCATCTCGGGTTCGCCGTCGCGCAGCCAGCGGGCGAGGTCGTCCGCCTCGATCAGGACCGGTCGCGGCGGGAAGAGCTGGGCGAACGTGGGCGCCAGGCGGTCGATGCGGTCCTCGCCGAGGCGGTGGCGCGCCCAGTCGATGCCGTCGGTCAACACGCCGGGGTTCTCGTTCAACGCGTAGTGGAGCAGGACGTAGCGCAGGGCGTCGTTGACCAGGCCGAGGCAGAGCAGCTGCTCGGCCATGACCGCCACCAGGGGATGGCGCGGGCCGGGCGGGCGCTGGTTGTAGACCGGGGCGAGGCGGCGCACGGTGTAGCGCCGGTTCTCCTCGCTCATGGGGTCTTGCCGCGCCAGCAGGGTGTCGACCCCGAAGCGCCGCCAGCTCTCGAGCGAGGTCTGGAAGCCGAAGGGGAAATAGCGGTGGAGGAGGTCCTCAAGGTTACGCTGTCCCACAGGCCCTTCCTTTGTGCTTGCAAGGCCTTGTCGAGTCCGGTCCAGGCCGGACCGGAGCCCGCCTCGCCGCCTTGCCCCGCGGTGTCCTTACCATAGGCCCCAACCCGGCCGCTGGCCATACCGAAAAGCCGGTGTCGCCTGCCGCCGCCAACCCCCGTCCTCACGCGGTAAGATCCGTCACCGGATTCCTGTCTTGATTCTCTATTTCATTACCGTGTAATAATTTATCCAGAATTCGCCGCATCCGCCGAATCCGGTTGCCTCCGCTGGACCCGGAGCTTACCTTGCCCGCGAACTGTATGACGAAAGTTTAACAACCGGACGGTCGACGACGACGGGTCCGGGTTCGAGGGAGGCCACCGTGGATCTGATCGTCTGCGTCGGCGATCACTGCCATCTGAACGGCTCGGAGATGGTGGTTCGCTGCTTCCAGGACCTGCTGGCCGACGAGGCCCTCGAGGGCCGGGTCACGCTCAAGGGCAGCTTCTGCTGCGGGCAGTGCAACGGCATGGACGATCCCGACTGCGTGTGCATCCGCTGCGAAGGACAGGTCTTCTTCACGCATTACCAGGATGCGGAGTCGTGTTTCCGCCAGCAGATCAGGCCGGCGCTGGACGCCTTGCTGGCCGGCGCCAACGTCGACGGCGATGCCCGTCCGCAGGAAAGGTAGGACGCCATGGCGAAGGTGATCTTCGGCGTCTGGAACGACATCGTGTACGACAACCGGGACCGGCAGCTCTTCGAAATCGAGGACTCGCCGGATTTCGCCGAGTTCAACGAGTTCGATCCGGGCAATCCGATCAAGGCGTTCATGGGCGGGCGCGGGTTCTTCGTCTTCGAACGCGGCGTCTCGCTGCTGGACCTGGTGCTCTGCGCGAGCAAGCGGGCGGCACGCGAATCGTGCGGCAAGTGCACGCCCTGCCGGATGGGCACGCGGATCCTGGCGGACAAGGTCGAGGCGTTGCTCAACGGGGATGCCGGCTCAGAGACGCTCGACGTGATCGAGACCGTCGCCGAGCAGATGAAGACGACCAGCCTCTGCGGCCTCGGCCAGACCGCCACCGTGGGCCTGCTGGCCATGCTGCGTCATTTCCGCGACGAGGTGGAGCGCGAGGTGGCCGGCGAGGCGACGCGCCGCCGCCAGCACTGCACCACCTACGTCACGGCGCCCTGCATCGAGGAGTGTCCGATCAAGGTCGACGTGCCGCGATCGATCGACTACATCAAGGACGGCAAGTTCACGCATTCGGTCGGCGTCGTGCTGCAGAAGTACCCGATGGCCGCCACCTGCGGCCGTGTGTGCGTCCGCTTCTGCGAGATGGCCTGCCGCCGCACGCAGGTCGACGAGGCCGTGGGCATCAAGGTGCTCAAGCGCTTCGTGTCCGATCGCGAGCGTTACGTGACCGACCGCTGGTTCACGCCGGACCTGATCGAGGAGCACAAGCCGCGCGAGCTGAAGGTCGCCGTGATCGGCGCCGGCCCGGCCGGCATCTCGGCGGCGTACCACCTGTTGTTGCGCGGCTATCCGGTGGAGATCTTCGAGGCGATGACCGAGCCGGGCGGCATGGCCGCCGTCGGCATTCCGGAGTACCGCCTGCCCAAGGAAGCGATCCTGCGCAAGGAGATCTCGATCATCGAGGCGCTCGGCGGCCGGATCCACTACAACCAGCGACTGGGTCAGCACTTCAAGCTGGAGGATCTGCGGCGGCGCGGCTTCAAGGCCATCTTCCTTGGCGTCGGCGCGCACAAGGGCAAGGGGCTGGGGATCCCGGGCGAGGAGGCCAGCCTGCAGGGCTACGTGAGCGGCGTCAAGTTCCTGCTCTTCATCAACCACTACCACATCAACCTCGGCCTGCCGATGGAACTGGGCAAGCGCGTGGTCGTGGTCGGCGGCGGCAACGTGGCGATGGACTGCGTGCGGTCCGCGCTGCGCATGGGCGTCAAGGAGGTGCACCTGGTGTACCGCCGCACGCGCGACGCGATGCCGGCCGACCACGAGGAGATCGAGGGCGCCGAGAAGGAAGGCGTGATCTTCCATTACCTGACCCATCCGACCGGCATCGTGACCGAGGGGGGCAAGGTCAAGGGCATCAGCCTCGTCGAGATGGTCGAGGGTCCGCCGGACGCCAGCGGCCGGCGCAGCGTGTACCCGCGGGAGGGGTCGGAATACCTGCTGGAGACCGACTTCGTGATCCCGGCGATCGGGCAGGAGGTCGACCAGAGCTTCCTGACGCCCGGCGACGGCATCGAGCTGAATCGCTGGGGTCTGATCGACGCCAACCCGACGAGCCTGGTGACCGACCGCCCGGGCATCTTCGCCGGCGGCGACGCCGTCACCGGGCCGGCGACCTTGATCCAGGCCATGGCCCAGGGCGAACGCGCGGCGCGGTCGATCGACGACTATCTGACCTATGGGCGGGTGCGGTTCGCGCCCGGCGACCGCATGAGCCAGCTGCTGCGCTCGATCCGCAAGCTGAATCCGGAGCACGTCGACAAGCCCATCAAGCACATCTACCGCGTCAAGGTGCAGGAACTCGACCCCGAGGTGCGCAAGCAGATCTTCGCCGAGGTCTAGAAGCCGATCACGGTGGCCGAGGCCTACCAGGAGGCCAATCGCTGCCTGCGCTGCTACCGCGTCTACACGGTCGTGACCGAGAAGTAGGAGGCCGGACGTGAGCCAGGGATTCATCAACGGCAAGCCCGTCACCTTCCAGGAGAACGAGACGATCCTGGCGGTCGCCCGCCGGCACGGTCAGTTCATCCCCACGCTCTGCGAACTGGCCGACGCCGACCACGCGCCGGGCACCTGCCGCGTCTGCCTGGTGGAGATCCAGCGTCCGGGCCGCGAGCCCGACCTGGTCACCAGTTGCAACACGCCGATGACCGCGGGGCTGCAGGTGCAGACGCGCAGCCAGATCGTGCGCGAGAAGCAGCGGCTGCAGGTCGAGCTGTTGCTGGCGGACCACGACCAGGACTGCGCCACGTGCGTGCGCCACGGCAAGTGCGAGCTGCAGGACGCCGCCCAGTTCGTCGGCCTGCAGCGCACGCGTTTCGGCAAGCGCGCCTACTTCGCCGGACGCAGCCGCGATTTCAGCAGCGGCGCCGTGGCGCGCGACATGACCAAGTGCATTCGCTGCCACCGCTGCCTGCACGTGTGCCGCGACATCCAGGGCACCGACGTGCTCGTCCTGGCCGACCGCGGTCTGGACGCCCAGATCGGCGTGCGCGACAGCCTCGCCCTCGGCACCAGCGATTGCGTCGCCTGCGGACAGTGCACCCTGGTCTGCCCGACCGGCGCGCTGGCGGAGATCGACGACATCGAGCGCGTCATCGACGTGCTCTACGACCCCGAGCTGTTCACCGTCGTGCAGATGGCGCCGGCCACGCGCATCGCCCTGGGCGAGGAGTTCCGCCTGCCGCCGGGCAGCAACGTCGAGGGCAAGATGATCACCGCGCTGCGGCAGCTCGGCGCCGACGTGGTCCTGGACACCAACGTGACCGCCGACCTCGTCGTGATGGAGGAGGGCACCGAGCTGCTGGACCGGTTGCGCCGCGGCAGCCGCTTGCCGTTGATCACCAGCTGCTCGCCGGGCTGGGTGAACTTCGTCGAGAAGAACTACCCGCAGCGGTTGCCGAACCTCTCGACGGTCAAGAGCCCGCAGCAGTGCTTCGGCGCCATCGCCAAGACCTACCTGGCCGACAAGCTCGGCGTCGATCCGCAGCGCATGCGGGTCATCTCGATCATGCCCTGCACGGCCAAGAAGGAAGAGGCCGCGCGCCCGGAGATGGAGCGCGACGGCCGGCCCGACGTCGACATCGTGCTGACCACGCGCGAATGCGCCCGCCTGCTCAAGCGCGAGGGCATCTGGCTGCCCGACCTCGCCCCGAGCGGCTTCGACGATCCCCTCCTGGGCGGCTACTCGGGCGCCGCCGAGATCTTCGGCACGACCGGCGGCGTGATGGAAGCGGCGATCCGCACCGTGCACTTCGTGGCCACCGGGCAGGAGCTGCCGCTGGTGACCTTCCAGCCGGTGCGCGGCTACGCCAACCTGCGCGAGGCCATGGTCGACCTCGGCCCGCTCGGCACGATCAAGGTGTGCGTCGCGCACGGCCTGAAGGCGGCGCGCGAGGTGCTCGAACGCCTGGAGGCCGGCACCGCCGACTGGACGTTCGTCGAGGTCATGGGTTGCCCCGGCGGCTGCATGGGCGGCGGTGGCCAGCCGCGCATCAAGAAGAGCTACCAGACGTTCTGGCACGAGCGCCAGCAGGCCATCTACACGATCGACGAACGCTGCGAGATCCGACAGAGCCACAACAACCCGTTGATCAAGGCGCTCTACGCGGACTTCCTGGGCGAACCCAACGGACGGCGTTCCCACGAGCTGCTGCACACGACGTACCGCGACCGCAAGCAGGTCGTGCACCATTCGATGAAGGAGATCTGGAACGAGATCAAGGGCTGACCGTCGCGGCGGCGGCCATTTCTTGCTTTCCGTGCCCGGCGCTCGTGTTACATTGGTTGCGCTTGCCTGTTCAACGACACGACGACCGAGCCGGAGGTAGGCGATGTCCACGCCCGAAGCCGCCGAGAAGCGCAACGTGATCGCCCAGTGGGCCTTCGACACCCGTCCCATCCTGGGGCGATTCCACCTCTGGCTGGACGACGTCGAGGTCGCCTGGCTCGACGGCACCGACAGCGTCGAGTTCCGCCACGAGATCACCTTCGTCGGCGGCGCCATGGAGCGTCTCTTCGTGATGGCCACGGGCGTCGCGGCCCTCGGCACCCGCCTGTTCGGACGCTTCGGCGAGGGCAAGGGCGGCGACAAGAAGGAGCTGAACCGCGTCAAGAAGGACGCCGACGCGATCAGCGCCTACATGCTCAGCGAGTGCCTCTGGTACCTCACCCGCCAGCTGCCCGAGAACCACGCCGTCATGGTCTGCCTCGGCGAGGGCCTGATGCCCAAGGGCGGCGAGAGCCCCGACATGGGCAGCAACCCCCTGCTGGGCTTCGGCCGCATCTACGCCCGGCCCCAGGTGGCCAAGTTCCTGGACCGCCAGGTCCAGAAGCTGATCAACAACCGCGACTTCCACTGGGACGACTTCCAGCGTCGCATCGACCAGGCCGGCATCACGGTCTGGGGCGCGGCGATCGACACGCTCGAGAACACGTCCCGCTTCGCCAAGGGCGCCCCCACCGGCCCGATGACCGTGCTGCACCTCTTCGACCAGCCGCTGTCGGTCACCAAGCCCTACGAGGGCTACATGGGCCACCTCATCCTGCCGCGCGTCATCAAGGACACGGCCGCGCGTCGCTCGTTGCTGGTGGACTTCCACACGCCGCGCGCGCGCCTGATGGACGCGATCCGCATGGTGTGGCCGGATCTCGAGCCGGGCAACGTGCACGTCTGGACGCTCTCCGGCCCCAGCCGCGAGCCCCGCATCGGCGAGGTCTGGCAGCAATGGCGCGACGTGGGCGCGCACCTCGTGGAGGACGGCTGGAAGCTTCCTTCCGGCATGGCCGTCTTCACCGATTCCGGCACCTACGCGCCGGTCTATCAGGTCGGCACCTGGCTCGACGATTCGGGCAACCGCCACCTGTTCCTGGTCGACGGCTACGCGGCGAGCGCCGAGGCGATGCAGGCCGCGAGCCTCGCCCCGATCCTCGACCTCGACGTGTCGCTCGCGGTCTTCAGCTCGCGCTTCGAACTGCCGGCGACCGTCGAGGGCCGCATCATGCAGCTCGATGCCGAAGCGTTCGATTTCTCCCAGCAACTCGCCGCGATCCTCGGCAAGACCCCGGCGCCCGATGCGGTCGAACGTTTCCGCGGCTGGATCCGCGAGGCCCGCGATTCGGGCATCACGCTGGGCAAGACGACCCTGGCGGCCGACGACTTCCTGCCGCGCAAGAAGTGGGACGTGATGGCCCTGGCGGGCTTCATGCTGGACGACCCCTACACCGGGTCGCCCGGCGTCGAGCCGCTCTCCCCCGACACCTTCCGCGTCACGGTCCGCCTGTCGACCCCGCACGGCGTCAAGCAGGTCAAGCTCACCCTGCGCTTCATGGAAGACGCCAAGGTCCGGCCGCTGGTCTGCAACCCCCTGCTTGTGCGCTTCTTCCGCGGCGAGGACCACCGGCGCCGCGCCGTGAAGATCTCGGACTCCGGCCGCCTGCGCAACGAGCTGCAGACGCTCTGCTCCGAGGCGCTCGAGCACTTCGGCGAGTCGGGCATCCGCGTGCACTTCGACCGCATCAGCGACGACGTGATCTTCCCGGAGAACCAGATCGTCCTGCGCGAGGTGCTCTCGTGGTACAAGCAGAACCACCCGCTGTGGTTCTCCTGGCTCGAACTGGCCTAGCGACGGCCGGCGCCCGGTGTCCGCGATCCGGACCGGCGGGGCCTCAGTAGATCAGCGACACGATGGGCGTGAGGCCGGCGATGTCGGTCTCGCTGAACGCGGCCAGGCGATCGCTGTCCACGTCCAGCACGGCCACGATCCGCCCGCCACGGTCACGCACCGGCAGGACGACCTCGCTGCGCGACCGCGCGTCGCACGCCACGTGGCCCGGGAAAGCCTCGACGTCGGCCACCAGCACCGGCTCGCCGCGTTGCACGGCGGCCCAGCAGACTCCTTCCGGCCCGGGCAGCACGGCGCACGCCACCGGCCCCTGGTACGGCCCGACGACGAGCTTGCCGTCGAGCAGGCGGTAGAATCCCGTCCAGAAGAAGTGCGGCTGCTTGTGGTGCAGCACGGCGACGATGGTCGCCATGCGCGCGATGGGGTCGTCGTGCTTGCGGCAGAGTTCGGCCAGCTGCGCATGCAATCGCTCGTAGCGACCGGCGAGCTGGTCTGTCGTCCTGGTCATGGATCCTCCTCGGTGTCGGCACCGCCAAAGGCATATTTGACAAGATAAGGTCGCAGCGCCGATCATACGAGCGCCGGCCGTCGGAGCCGGTCGCCCGCTTGGCTCGACCACGCCCGATCGAACCGCCATCTGGAGGAGACCATGGACGCCCTCGACGCCATCCTCAGCCGCCGCAGCATTCGGACCTACACGGCCGAGCCAGTCAGCGACGGTCACATCGAGACCCTGCTGCGCGCCGGCATGGCGGCGCCGTCGGCCGGCAACCAGCAGGTCTGGGAGTTCGTGGTCGTCGACGATCGGCGCTTGCTCGACGCGATCCCCTCCGTGCATCCCTATGCCCAGATGTGCACCCAGGCGCCGCTCTGCATCGTCGTCTGCGCCGATCCCAGCCGCGAAAAATACTCGGGCTTCTGGGTCCAGGACTGCTCGGCCGCGACGCAGAACATCCTGGTCGCCGCGCACGCGCTCGGGCTGGGCGCCGTCTGGCTCGGCATCGCGGCCGGCGGCGACCGGGCCCAGCAGCTGGCCGATCTGCTGCAGTTGCCGGACGGGATCGAACCGCTGGCGCTGATCGCGGTGGGGCACCCGGGGGAGGTGGTGGCGCCGGAGGATCGGTTCGATCCCGAGAAGACCCACCACAATGGCTGGTAACTTGTGCCCTGAACATTGTTGCTGCGGGTAGCCAGGCTCCCGGTGGGCTAATGAGTTGCGTCCCACCTCGGGGAAATTTCTGTAATTGATTGATATGCATGACATTACGGAGAATAGCAACAGTCTTCAGGGCACAACCATTATGATGATTTGTTATTGTCGGTAAAAATTTCCCACAAATTTACCTTTTGGTGATACAATCATGGCATCCTGCATGGGCAACACCCAGGAGATGCCATGTTGCAAGCCCACCACCGCCGCCCGTTGCACTTCGCCCTGCTGGTCGTCCTGTCGGTCGCCATTTGTACGGGCCCCGGCAAAGCCGCCTGGCTCGACCTCGCCGGTGGCCCCGACGGATCCGCTCCGGCCGTCTCGGTCCGGGCGCTCTCGGCAACCCTGACCGAGGTCACCATCGACATCCCGGGCGTCGGCGTCCGATCCGTGGCGGATGCCGGTGCAGCCGCCTCCCTGCTCGTGCTGCCCGGATCCGCGCCGACCATCGCGGCCGGCCACCCCGAATTGCCCGTGCTCGTCAACGCGATCACGCTGCCGCCCCTGGGCGACCCGCGCCTCGAGGTCGTTGCCGTGCAGACCCGGCGTCTGGCCGCCCCGGCGCCGCGGCGCTCGCAAGGTCCTGGCCAGCGAAGCGACGGCGCGCGAGCCGCCATGGCGGTCGACACCGCCGCGGACGCTGGTCTCTGGCCGGCCACCGTGGCCGAACTGGGACGCCCGTTCCTGTTGCGCGACCAGCGCGGCGTCGCCCTGCGCCTGTATCCGGCCCGCTGGGATCACGATCGCCGGGAGTACGAACTGGTCGTCTCGATCACGCTGCTCGTCGTGACCGAAGGCCACGGCGGGGTCAATCCGGGTGTTCGGCCGGCGGCGCCCGCGCGCTCGCTGGCCTCCTTGCGCGATGCCTTCTTCGCGGGCCAGGCCGGTATGGCCGCGGCGAAGACCACCGCGGCCGACGCGGCGTCGCCCGAGCGGCTGCTCATCGTCACGACGAGCGCGCTGCGGCCGGCGCTCGTCGACCTCGCCGACTGGAAGCGCGCCTGCGGGTACGAGGTCGAGGTGCTCGACATCGCCGCCCTCGGCGGCCAGGCGGCCGGCATCCAAGACGCCGTGCAAGCGCGTTATGACCAGCCGCAGGGCTTATCGCACCTGCTGCTGGCCGGCGACGCGACGTTGGTGCCGACCAATCTCGGCGGTCACGAGGGTGCGGCGTCCGACCTGATGTACGGCCTGATCGCCGGCGACGACCTGATCCCCGACGTGCTCGTCTCGCGGCTGCCTGCCCGCAGCGAGGTCGAGCTGCGCACGATGGTCGCGCGCACGGTCGCCTACGAGCGCGACCCCCAGCCGCAGGCCACCTGGTACACGGCCGCGATCGGGGTCGCGAGCGACGAGGGGCATCCTGCCGATTACGACCGTGCCGAGGCGCTCCGGCAGCGGTTGCTGGGCGGGGGATTTGGCGCGGTCGCGCGTATCTACCAGGGGTTCGGCGGGTCGCGCGCGCAGATCGCCGCCGCGGTCAGCGCCGGCGCGAGCCTGATCAACTACCTCGGGCACGGCGCGCCGGGAGGCTGGCTGAGCGTCCCGTTCGGCACGGCCGACGTGCACGGGTTGACCAACACCACGGCCTGGCCGTGGATCGTCGACGTCTCCTGCGACACCGGCGACTTCCGGCGCGACGAGTGCTTCGCCGCCGCCTGGCTGCGCGCGCGCCACGACGGCCGGCCGGCCGGCGCGGTGGCCGTCGTGGCGGCGTCGACGGCGACCACCTGGACCCCTCCCTGCGTGATGCAGGCCGCGGTCGTCGACCACCTGATCGATCATGGCGAGGCTGAACTCGGCGCGCTCTTCGTGACGGGCCTCGCGTCGGCCGTGCTGCACTACGAGGGCACCGGCGAGGACCAGAAGCTGGTCGAGCAGTTCAACCTGCTGGGCGACGGTTCGTTGCGCGTGCGGTGGCGCCGGCCCGAGGCGTTGCTCGTGTCCCACGCGGCGCAGCTGCCGGCCGTCGGCGAGCCGCTGGTGGTCGAGGCGCCGGCCGGCGCCCGCGTCGCCCTGAGCGGCGCCGACGACCTGCTGGCCGCCGCGATCGCGCCCGCCGGCGGCCCCACCCGGTTGACGATCGACCGCGCGCTCGTGGCCGGCGAGGTCGTGCGCTTGACCGTGACCGCGCCCAACGCGATCCCCTACGAGGTGTCCTTCGTCCAGGGCGGCGGCGTGGTGGCGCCGCCACCGGTCGTGCCCGAGGCGGCGGCGCTCGTGGGCAACTGGCCCAACCCGTTCAACCCCCAGACCACCGTGGGCGTCGCGCTGGCCGAAGCCGGGACGGTGCGGTTGCAGGTGCTGGACGCGCGGGGTCGCGTCGTGCGCACGCTTGCGGACGGCCACCTGCCCGCGGGCAGCCACGACCTGGTGTGGGACGGCGCCGACCTGCAGGGCCGGCCCGTGCCGAGCGGCCTCTACCTCGCGCGCCTGACCACGGCCCGCGGCACGTTCACGCACAAGCTCACCCTCGCGCGTTGACGACCCCGCGATTTCCTGTAGGCTGAGCGTCCGACGCGCGGCGTCGTGCCGCGCGCCCGCTTCCCAGGAGTCGACCCCGCCATGCCCGAGCCCCTGTACACGCCCCTGGCGACCAGCCCGCAGACCCTCGCGATCACGCCCGACCTCGCCGCGCGTTACCGCCTGCAGGCCTGGGCCGCCCAGTTCGAGCTGGGGACCGCGGGTTACCGCGACCTGCTCGACCCGTCCGACCTTTTTTCTCCCGAGGTGCCCTTCAACGCCGTGACGGTGGCCGTGATGCTGGCCGCGCGCGCCGAGCTGGCGCGCGAGCATGGCCTGACCCGCTTGCACGTCGGCGGCGAGGTGCGCCCGCACACGCAGTCACTGATCGACCTCGCCGCGCGCCTCTACGCCGCCGCGGGCCTCACGGTGCACCTGCGTCGGCCGGGTCAGCGCACGACGCCCATCTGGCTGTCCAGCTTCGGCGTCTTCTTCGAGGAACTCGACGGCGGCGAGAACTTCACCGCCAGCCACAGCCAGAGCTACAAGGGCGGCTGGAAACCGATGGACCACACCGGCGGCCAGCTCATCGCCATGGCGCCGCTGATCGCCGAGCGGGTGCGCTTGCTCGCGGCGCGGGCCGCGGCCGAGGGCCTCGTGATCCCGCTGGCGGCGGCCGACGATCCCCGCATCCGGCGCGATTTCGAGCCGCTCCCGGCCTACGTGGACGTGCTGCGGCAGGTCGTG
>CAZVWL010000069.1:0-12471 GCA_964630845.1 uncultured Fibrobacteraceae bacterium | reverse complement strand
CCGCCGTGGCCGGCGCGTGGCGACGCCGCTGGTTGCTGACCGTCGCCGACGCCTGGGATCGCCTGGCGCGCGACGCCAGCGGCTGGGCCGACGCGACGCTCTGCGTCACCGAGCAGGACCGCGCGTTGCTCGCCGCGGCCGGTGGCCACAACCTGGTCACGGTGCCGCTCGGCGTCGCGATTCCCGAGCCGCCGCCGCCGCGCGACCCCGACGCCCCCCCCCGCGTCCTGTTCCTGGGCAGCTTCGCCCACGAGCCGAATCGCAGCGCGGCCGAGCGGCTCTGCCGCGAGCTATGGCCGGCGGTCGCGCCGCGGCTGCCCGGCTGGCAGCTCGTGCTGGCCGGCGCCGGATCGCGCGAATTCCTCGCCGGCCTGGGCCCGACCGGCGGCCCCGTGCGCGCCCTCGGCTTCGTGGACGACCTCGCCGGGCTGCTCGCCGGCAGCCGCCTCCTGGCCGCGCCGCTGCTCGAAGGCGGCGGCATCAAGATCAAGATCCTCGAGGCGATGGCGCACGCGCTGCCGGTGGTCACCACGCCCATCGGCGCCGAGGGCATCGTGGCGCGCGAGGACGATCTGGTCTGGTGGGCGTCGGATGCCGAGCGATTCCCCGAGGCGCTGCTCGCCGCCGCGAACGATCCGCAGGCAGCCGCCGAAAAGGCGGCGCGGGCACGACGCCACGTCGCCGAACACTTCGGCTGGGACGCCGTGTGCGCGCGTCTCGAGGCGGTCTATCGGGGTGACGTGCCGGATTGATGGCGACGCGGTCGGTCGCAACCGGTGGTCAGCGGGGATGACGGCGCAGGTGCGGCGGCAACGGCCGCGCGCCGCCGACCAGGCCGCCGAGCACCGTGACCTCGGCCAGACGTTCGACGTATTCGAGCCGGAAGTAGGCCTCGGTGAGGTCGGCGCCCCAGGCCACCGCGCCGTGGTTGCCGAGCAGCAGGGCGACCGCCCCGGGCAGGTGCGGGCGCACGGCCAGGGCCACGTCCTCGGTGCCGGCCGCGGTCGGCCGCACCAACGGTACCGCGCCCAGCAGCAGGCAGCTCTCGTTGAGCACGTCGGCGTCCAGGGCCTGGCCCGCCGCCGCGCAGGCGGTGGCATGCGGCGGGTGGGCATGGCAGACCGCGCCCGCCGTCGGGCAGCGGTCGTAGATCTCGGCGTGCAGGCGCCACTCGCTGCTCGGGAGCCTTCCCGCGGCGCCGGGTGCGGGCTCGTCGAGGACGCGCCCGGCGAGGTCGACCGTGATCAGTTCGTCCGGTTCCAGCCAGCCCTTGCAGAACCCGGAGGGCGTCGTGAGGAAGCGGTCCGGCGCGAGCCGCGCCGAGAGGTTGCCCTCGGCGCCGACGACGTAACGCCTCGCGTAGAGCTGCGAGCCGATCCATACGAGCTGCCGGCGCGGGTCCATGCAGGCTCCGTCGGTCGTGGCCGCCGTGATCAGTAGCGCCGGAAGACGTAGATGTGCGACATCACGTCCTCGAAGAACTCGAGGTTGCTGCGGGCGTCGGCCGCGCGGCGCAGGATCTCGGCCTCGGTCAACGGGATGGGTGCGCTCTCGTTCCACTCCTGCCAGAACTCGATCGTGCTCTGCTCGAGCGCGTCGAGTGCCTCGGTCGGAAATCCCATCTTGCTCGAGAAGATCAGCGACCCGTCGCGATGGTTGATGGCCGGATGCACATCATCACGCCGCGAGAAGAAGAGCAGGGACGGCTCGAGGCGTCCGTCGGCCGGGATGCGCCAGATGCTGCGGCCGCGCAGGGTGGTGCCGGGCGCGCGCCGGCTGGATACGAAGAAGACCTCGCTGCCGTCGCGGCTGAACGCCGGCGCATAGTTCTGCAGGCCGACGATCGGGTCGCCTTCGGCGAGCGTGGTCGTGGTCAGGCGGCGCAGGCCATTGTCGATCGTGGCCTCGCCCTGCTCGGCCGCCGCCGCGTCGAAGCGGATGCGGAACAGCTCGGACAACACGCTGCCATGCGGTTCGACCAGGTCGGTGGTCGAGGAGAAGACGATGAACTGGCCGTCCGGGCTCCAGGCCGGGTCTTCGATGTTCATGGCCTCGTTCGTCAACCGGAAGGTGGTCACGTTGGTCGGATCCCCCACCGTCTGCATGTCCAGCACCCAGATGGACTCCTTCGAGCAGATGGTCTCCGGCAGGTTCGGCGAGGCGTCGCAGCCGAAGCGCGTGTAGACCAGCCAGCGCCCGTCGGGGCTGAGGGCGGGGTCGTTGTGGTAGTAGAACATGAACCCGGTCTGCAACAGGTCGTCCGGCTCGTAGAAGAGCACCGCGGGGTTGACCTGGCCCGGATTGCTGATGTTGGCGATCAGGAAGCGGTCGCGGCGGCTGAACCGGGTCTGGAAGATCAGCGTCTCGTCATCCACCCAAATCGGTTTGCCCTTGGTGAGCCGGTGCACATTATCGACCATCTGCGGGGTGCCGCCGACCAGGCTGATGAAGTCGTTCACGCGCACGAGGCGCGCGCCGAGTTCCTGGATGTCGCTGACCGGCGGGCGCCGCCGCATATCGTCGGACCAGAGCTCGGCCTCCGGCGGAAAGTCGATCAGCAGGATCTGCCGGGAATCGAAGGCCTCGTCGTACTGATCTTCCGGCAGCGAGGGGATCGCGGCCCAGTCGGCCGTGAACGCGAGCGTGGTGCCGTCCGGCGACAGCGCGGGATCGAGATACTGGTATCCCGACGCGGCGGTGTCGATCGTGACCATGACCAGCTGGCCGCAAGAGTGATTGCCGCAGAGGTCGAGCCTCTCGGACGGTTCTTCCCTCGTGGTGCAGCCCACAGCCAGGGCTGCCGCCAGGGCCAGGACGGGCGCCGTTGCCCAGCGACGCATGCCGTGCCTCGTCATCAAGGTCCCTACCTCCGGTCCGATTCGATCCCGCGCCGATGCCGTACCGATGCCGGCCTCGTGACGGGCAGGGTCTGAGTGCTTGTAAAATAAGGGCGAACGGCCAGGCAAATCAACCCGTCAGTTGCGCGGCCGCCGCCGGTCCCACGCTCACGGCGATTCCAGCGCGAAGCGGACGGTGACCCGCAACCAGGCCCACACCGGATAGTAGCCGACCTGCGCCGCCTGGTAGCCCCCGTCTTCGAGCGCGTCGCGGGCGGCCGCCGCCAGGGCACGGTCGGCGCGTCCGACCAGCACCGCAGCCGCCACGCGTCCGCGGGGATCGAGCAGCACGTCGTAGACGACCTCGCCCTGCACACGCCGGCGAGCGGCCTCTCTCGGGTACTCGGGCACGATCGGCGCCGTGACCCGCGGCGGCCGGCGCGCGAGGTCTCGCATCGCCGCCACGAGGTCCAGGCTCTCGAGGTGCGAACAGCGGCTGCGGCCGGCGTGGTCGAACTCGGCCGCGGTCTCGTGATCGTCGCGGGCGCGGGCGACATCGGCGCGCAGGAAGGCCACCAGGCCGTCATCGGGCCACAAGGCCTCGAGCCGCTGCAGCATGATGTCGGCCCGGTCCAGCAGCCGCAAACGGTCGCGATCCCAGGCGCCGCTCGGGGCGACCGGTCCGGACAGCGGCAAGCAGCTCGGATCGCCTTGCCCGGCCAGCAGGTAGAGCTGCCCGAGCACCAGCAGCAACCAGGCCTGGTTGCCCACCTCGCGCAACGCCGACTCCAAGAGGACGATGCCGTCGCCGCCGCCGCGGTGCCGGTGCAGGTCCAGCGCCTCGGCCAGCAACGGCCGGGCGTCGTCGCGAATCGCGGCGTGGGGACGGCAGCGGCTGAGCCGATGAGGGCGCCAATCTCCGTCCGGCGGCGGCGATTCCGTTGCGAGTCCCGGCCGGGTCGATTGCGCCCGCGCGCCGTCCGGGTACAACGCGACGCCGAAGGGCACCGCGATCACGAGCGTCGCCATCACGGCGAATCCGATGGTCCTGGCGGGGCTCACGGCTGCCCGCCCGCGAGCGACGGGTCGAGGCGCCGCGCTTCGGCCAGGGCTCGCCGGGCGTCCTCGTCGCGCCCGAGGTCGAGCAGGATCGCGGCCCGGTTGTGGTGGTAGACGGCGACCTGCGGCGCCGCCTCGAGCGCCCGGTCGATCGCGGTCAGGGCGGCGGCCGGCTCGCCGCCACCCTGGCAGACCTCGGCGAGGATCGCCCAGAAGGTGTGATCGGGTTGCTCGCCCTCGGCGAGCGATGGCGGCCCGTCCGCCACCCAGGCCAGCGCCCGCCGGTGTTCGCCCAGCGCGCGGTCGGCCTGGATGAGCAACAGCAGCTCGGCGCGGGTCAGGTGGCCGGGCGGCACGTCGCCGAGCAAGGTTGCGACGGCCTCGGCCTCGCCCAGATCCCAGAGCGACCCGGCCAGGAGGCGCCTGACGGCCGCCTCGGGCTGCAGTTCGTGCAGCAGGCGCAACACGTCGGCGGCCGCGCGCGGGTCGCCGGCCGCCAGGTGCAGGTTGGCCTCGGCCCGCAAGGCTTCGCGGCAATCCCCGCAGTCGGCCCTGGCCATCTGGACCTGCCGCAGCGCGTCCCGCCGGATGCCGAGACGCGACAGCACCTCGGCGAACTCGAGCCGCCAGAGGTGCTGGCTCGGCGCCAGCGTCAGAGCCGTTTCGAACGAACCGACCGCCCGCCCAAGCCGTCCGAGGCGGCTCCAGGCCCGCCCGAGATTGACGTGCGTGGCCGCTTCATGGGGCGCGGTCTCGAGGGAGGACTCCAGAGCCGCCACGGCATCTTCGGGTCGGTCGAGCGCGAGCAACGCCACGCCGAGCCGCTGCTGGACCTGCCAGCGGTGTCGCGGCTCCAGCTTCGGATCCGCAAGCAGGCCAAGCGCTTGCCTTTGCGCCGCCGCGGCGTCGCCGACCGCGAGCAGCCTGTCCAGCGCGGCCAGCGGATCCTGCTCGCCGCCGGCGGCGTCTGCACGGCCGCAGGCGCCGGCCATGGCCACGAGCGCCAGGATGACAGGAATCGTCCGCAGCGGCCTTGTTGCCAACCTTGCCGGCACCTTCTCCGCCTTCCTTTCGCGCGGCGCGTTCCGCAGAGGCGCCCGTGGCTGCCTCGACGATAATTGACGGATTCAATCACTTGTTGATACAATCATAGGCACGTCAACAAGGCAACGCCCATTCCGTTGCACCGCGTGCGGACGATCAGCCACCCGGTCGACCGAGGTTGGTGCACCTACAGCCGCCGGAGGATCGCCCCCATGCCCCTAGCCCCGCGCCGCCGCATCCCGACGACGTTGGCCTGGCTGTCCCTCTGGGTCGTCGTGACGGCCGCCGCATCGCCGGCCGCCGCGTTGCTGACGATCGACTTCGAGCAGAAATACTACGTCCACCCCGAGATGCAGGTCTGGGACCTTTGCCTCATCCAGCACGAGGACCTGTTCTACCTCTTCTACCACGGCATCCCCGAAGCCAACCCGAGCGCCGCCAACGCAGACAACATCTGGCTGGCCACCAGCGAGGACCTGATCTACTGGTCCGAGCCGCAGATCGTGTTGTCGGTCTCGGACGCGCCCCATGAGGAGCTGGCGATCTGGGCGCCGTCGGTCGTCCACGACGACGAGACGGGCCTCTGGTGGATGGCTTACACCGGGGTCGACCTCGGCTACAGCCAGCGCATCTGCATGGCCTGGTCGCGGGACCTGGTCACGTGGTACAAGCATCGCGACAACCCCGTGCTCGAACCCGACCCCCAATTCTACTTCTACCCCAGTCAGACCGGTTATGCCGAATGCCGTGATCCGTTCCTTTACCGCGGCGACGATGGGCTATGGCACATGCTCGTCTCGGCCAAGCTGCTCGGCATCAGCGGCGGTCGAGGCGTGATCGCCCGTTCCCGGTCGAACGACCTGCTGAACTGGAGCCCGCTCGAACCGTTCGTGGCCAACACGGGCCTCAATCCGGTCAACACGCTCGAGAGCGCCCAGTACCTCGTGGTCGACGGCATCCATCATGTCTTCTTCCACGAGTACGCCACGATCGGCCTCAGCCACCTGTCGACGGCCGACCCCGCCGTCTGGAACTATGAGACCCGGGCCATCATCGACAACGGCATCGCCCCGGAAGTCGCCAGCTACGACGGTGGCGAGAACTACTTGCTGACACGCATCGGCGCCTACATCGAACCCGGCGCCAACGTGTTCAGCTGGGTGGCGCGCATCGACACGCTGCGTTTCCGTGGCGGCCCCGCCGCGCCGGATGTGCACAAGCCGCATCCGTTGGCCCGTGACTTCGCCGTGTTCTCGGGCAGCAGCACCCTCGGCAATCCTTGTTTCGGCGACAACCCGGCACGCCGTGGCGAGACGCCCGCGGGGCCGGTCGGCCACTTCTACTTCGGCTCCAAGGAGTACTTCCAGGGCCCGCTGTCCGGACGCGGCGACGCCGGGATCCAGATCGGTCTGCCGGCCCAGGGATTCCTCGAGACGCCCCCCTTCATCATCAAAGGCAACGCGATCAACATGCTCGTCGGCGGCACCGACGCGATCGACCTCTGCTACGTGGCGCTGGTCTGCGCCGATGCCGACACCATCCTGCGCAAGACCACCGGGCACGGGGTCGAGACCATGGCGCCGCGATCCTGGGACGTCAGCGACCTGCTGGGCCGCCCCGTGGTGCTGCGCATCGTCGACGCCAATCCGTTCGGGTTCATCAACGTCGACGAGATCCGTGAATCGCTGGCCTACACCACGACCGCGCCGCCCGCGGTGACGCCTCCGGATGTGATGGTGCACGACCTCGGCCCCCGCCCCAATCCGTTCAACCCCGCCACCACCTTGCGGTTCGAGCTGCCCTTCGCCGCGCCGTACCGGGTCCGCATCCACGACCTGCGCGGTCGCCTGGTATGGGACTCCGGCCACCGACAAGCGCAGGCTGGCCCGAACAGCGTCGACTGGCACGGTACCAGCGCGGCCGGCACCGCCGTGGCCGGGGGCATGTACGTCTACAGGATCGAGGCCGCCGGCATGGTCGCAGCCACCGGCAAGTTGACGCTGTTGCCATGACCTTGGCGCGTCCCGCCTGCCTGCGCACGACCGTCCTGGCCGCCGTGGCCCTGCTCGTGTGCGGTCCGCCCGCGTTCGGCTCGACGGGCAGCGGCGTGACCTACCTGGGCGCCGGCTTCACCAACGCGCCCTTCGCGCTCGGCGACGACGTGGTCCTGGAAACCGACGGCGTCTGGTGTTCGCTGCGGGACTACGAAGACGCGGTCGCCCCGACCTGGCTGGGCTGGTACGACGCGTCGTTCGGCACCGGTTTCTGGCGCGACGTCCTCTACGACCAAGGCCTGGCCGTCGCGCTGCTGACCGGTCTTTCGGCCGGCGCCACCATCGTCGACGTCTCGGACCCGCGCGCGCCGGTGGCCGTCGGGGGATTCTCGGGCCAGGAGTACAGCGCCGGGCTGCTGTCCGGGCGTATGCTGTACCTGGCGACCGGCAACCTCCTGCTCGCCTACGACATCACGCAGACCACCCAGCCGAGCCTGCGCTTCGCGACCGTCCTGGCCGACCACGCCGGCCCGCGCTGGATCTGCAAGAGCGGCCAGCTGCTTTACGTCCTGGAGGCCGGCGCCACCCTGCGCTGCCTCGACATCGCCGATCCTCTGGCGATCACCACGCTCGGCCTGGTGACCCTCGCCGGCGACCGGATCGATGGGCTGAGCGGGGTCGGCGGGGTCGTTTACGCCTTGCTGGCCAGCGATGCAGGCGAAGGACAAACCCGGCTCGACCTCGCCGCGTTTGATGTCCATGAGCCGCTCCTGCCGATCGAGACCCGGCGGCTGGCGCTGGTGACGGCCCCGGCGGCGCGGGGTCTGCAATTGCGCCTGCGCGGCGACCTCCTGCTGGCCAGCCACAACCGGGACGGCCTGCACGCGTTCGCCATCACGACGCCGACGCTGCCCAAACCCGGCTGGGCGCTGCCGTTCGGAGCCCGCCAGGTGGCCATCACGTCCAGCCGCGTGCTGGCGTTCGCGGGCGACACGATCGAGATCATCGCGCGTGGAAGCCCCCTGGTCCCCCCCGAGCTGCTGGCCCGGCGCCGCGTGTTGCCGGACCTCGAGCAGCTCACGGGCGGCGGCCGCTACCAGCTGGCCCAATCGGCCAAGGACCGCGGCTTGCTGTACGTCGTGGATGCCGGCGACCCGACGACCCCGGCCATCGCCGGCGAGCTGGCCAGCGGCTATCCCGGCCAGCTGCTCCACGAGGGCACGGTCGCGATGCTCGTCGACCAGCGTGGCTTCCAGCTCGTCGACCTCGCCGAGCCGCCCCTGTTGCGGCGCCGCGGCCAGGAGCGGTTCCCGGACGATCAACTGCCCAAGGCGCCGGCGCTGGGCGCCTGGCCGGGCATGGCGCTGGCCGCGTTCGGCGACGCCGCGGCCTTCGCCACCTACCTCTACGACCTGACAGACCTGGACAGCCCCCGCCTGGCCAGCACCATCCCCGCGCAGAACGCGCCGTTGGCGCTCGGCGACGACCTGCTGCTGTTCCGCAACCTCGGCGCCGTCGAGATGTACTCGGTGGCCGACCCCACCCAGCCCGTCAGCCTTGGCACGTTGCCGCTGGGGGGACCGGCGCTGCGCGGCGTGGTCGCCGGCGGCAGAGCGTACACGATCGTCCCGATCGGCGGGAACCTCAGGCTGCAGGTGGTCGATCTGACGACGCCCGCGGCGCCGCGCTTGACCGCCACCGAACCGTTGCGCGAAAACGGGCGGCTGGCCGTGCACGGCGACAGGCTCTACGTGCACAGTTTCGGCGAGGTCGAGATCTTCACGCTCGCCGATCCCGACCGGCCACAGTCCGTGGCGTGGCTGCGTCCGGAGTTCACGCCGCAGCGCGCGCTCGCCGTCATGGGCAACCAGCTGACGGTCAGCAAGAACCTGATCACGGTGCGCGACGATACGGTCGCGCCGACGGCCGTGCGCTCGGAGCAGCAGCCGGTGCGCCCGCGCCTGGAGGCGCCGTTCCCGAATCCCGCCAATCCGGCCACGCGCGTGGTCTTCCACCTCGAGCGGACCACCGCGGTGCGGGTCGGCGTCTACGATCTGCGGGGCAGGCTCGTCGCCAGGCTCGGCGAAGGGGCCTTTGCCGCCGGGCGACACGAGCTGACGTGGAACGGCGTGGACGACGGCCAGCGACCGGTCGCCAGCGGCGTGTACCTCATCCAGCTCGCCGGTTCAGGCATCCAGGCCGTGCAACCGGTCGCGCTGGTGCGCTGACCGCGACGCATCCCTCTCTATCCCTCTCAATCCCTCTCAGCCGCGCAGCACGCGCGCCAGCGACGCCCAGGTGGGCGTGGTGCCGTAGAGCAGGATGCCCGCCCGGAACAGCTTGCCGGCGGCCCTGTTCGCCCACAGGATCGTCAGCACGAGCAGGGCCCAGCTCACGAGCACCTGCCAGAGCGGTGGGTCGCTGATGCTGATGCGCAGGAACATGAGGATCGGCGAGAAGAACGGCACCAGCGAGAGCACCATGGCCACCGGCTGATCCGGAGCGCGGATCACGACCATCATCAGCACGATCGGGATGATCATGCCCATCATCACGACGCTGCTGAACTGCTGCGCGTCCTGGACCGAGTTGCACATGGCGCCGATGCCGGCGAATAGGCTCGCGTACAGGAAGTACCCGAGCACGAAGAACACGAGGAAGCTCACCCAGAACCACGGCCCGAAGATCGTCAGGCTGATCTCCGATCCGGCCACCACCAGGCCCTGCAACGCCACCAGCGCCCCGGCGGCGGTCCAGACCGCGACCTGCGTGAGCGCCGCCAGCCCGATGCCCAGCACCTTGCCCATGAGCAATTGCTCGGGCCGCAGGCTCGCCAGCAGCACCTCCACCATGCGGCTGCCCTTCTCCTCGATCACCACCGTGAGGTTCTGCTGCCCGTACACCAGGACCATGAAGTAGATGATCATCACCATGAAGATGCCGCCGATGATGCCCACCTCGCCGCTCTGCGCCGCCTCGGCCGCCGCGGTCAGCTGCAGCGACGTCCACTCGCTGCGCGCCAGGATGTAGGCGTGCTGGTCGGACGGCACGCCGGCGCGCCGGAACCGCTCGTCGCGCAGCACCTGGTTCAGGGCCGGTCGCAGCGCCTCGTCGCGCAGCACGACCGCGCCGACCGCCGTGTTGTAGAACGTCAGCTGCGGATCCTCGAAGAAGGACTCGCCGATGACCAGACCGGCGTCGACCTCGCGCCGCAGCACCCGCGCCTTGAGCGCCTCCACCGCCGCTTCCGGAGGACCGTCCGCTTCCTGCGGCACGAGCGTGACATGGCGATGCCCGAGCTGTTCCAACGCGCCGCCGAGCTGCTCGAAAACGGCGCCGGAAAGATCGAGCACCGCCACCGTGCGTTGCTGGCTGCCGGCCATGTTGCCGAGCATCGTCGGGCCCAGGATCATCAGGGCCATGAACAGGGGTCCCAGCAGCGTGCCGATCAGGAACGCCTTGCTGCGAACCCGCTCGAGGTACTCCTTGCGGATCACCGTGAAGACCTTGTTCATGCCGGTTCCCCCTGCTCTGCGCCCTGTCGCTGCCGGCGCCGTTGGCGCACCGCGGTCAGGAAGATCTCGTTCAACGTGGGCCGGTTGGCCGAGAAGTAGGAAAGCGGCCCGGCCGCCGCCAGCGGGGCGAGCAACGCCTGGGCATCGACGCCCGCGTCAAGCTCGAGCCTCCAGGCGCCGTCCTCGAGCCGGCGATCCCGCACGCCCGGCAGGCCTGCCGGCGGCGCCGAGCCATCGCGATAAGCCGCGCGCACCATCTGGAACGGGAAGGCCGCGCGCACCTGATCGAGCGATCCGTCGAGGATCTTGGCGCCGCCCTCGATGAGGCAGACGGCATCGCAGAGCCGTTCCGCCTCGGCGAGCATGTGCGTGGAGAAGAGGATCGTCGTGCCGCGGGCCTTCTGCTCGAGGATCAGTTCGCGCATCAGCTCGATGTTCAAGGGGTCCAGCCCGCTGAACACCTCGTCCAGGATCACCAGGTCGGGCTCGAAGATGAACGTGGCCGCGAACTGGATCTTCTGCTGCATGCCTTTCGAGAGGTTGTCGACCTTGCGCCGGGTATAGTCCGCCAGCTCGAGGCGCTCCAGCCACGCCGCCGCCCGCTGCAATGCATCGCGCCGAGGCACGCCCTTGAGCTCCGCGAGGTAGGCGAGCTGATCCTGGCAGGTCATCTTGCGGTAGAGGCCGCGTTCCTCCGGCAGGTAGCCGATGCGGTCGCGCAGCTGCCGGTCGAGCGGCCGGCCGGCCAGGGTCATCGTGCCGCGATCGGGCAGGATGATGTCCATCAGGCAGCGGATCGTGGTCGTCTTGCCCGCACCGTTGGGCCCCAGGAAGCCGTAGATCGCGCCGCGCGGAATCGCGAGGCTGACCTCGCCGACCGCGACCTTCTCGCCGTAACGCTTGGTCAACCCCACGACCTCGAGCAAGGGGTCGCCGATCCTCGGCAGTTCGAACGTCGATGCCCTCGTGGTCATCCAGCCGGTCCTCTCGTGACGGGTCGTGGCGCGCGGCGGCGCCCGCCGCGGTCGCATCGTCTACGCATGGTCCGGCAGAATGATGCACGAGCCGCGGGGATGTTCAAGCACGGAACACATGGCAGACGCCCGGATCGGCGATCGCCGACCCGGGCGTCGAGTCAACCTGCGATGCATCCGGTCGTCGGGTGTCGCCGCGAGGTCCTCAGGGAGCACGGAGAATGACCCATCGGCTCGCCAGCGGGGGCCACGCCACCAGACCACCGCAGGTTAGAGATCGTGGAACGGGCGGAACCCGTCGCGCGTGGTAATTTTTTCAGGCCCTCATCACGATTCCGTCACGGTTCGATTCTATTTTGATGAAACGATGCCGGTTTTTCATCGGCATCTGCAGGCCGCGCGCCAGTTGTCCCGAAAACGTCATAATCGACTTCTTGGCGCGACCCTTAGAAACATGATACAATTTCACTTAGCCGAATGTATCACGACAAGCCCCACGCCGGGAAAAGCGAGCGAAGACATGCAAGACCAGGCGACGCCAGGCAAGCGGTTGCTCCTGATCGAAGACGACCAGGAACTGATCGACCTGCTCAGCCTCCATCTCCAGACCGAGGGTTATCAGGTGGTGGCCGCCGCGGATGGCGAAGCGGGCCTGCACGCGTTCCAGGCCGGCTCGTTCGCGCTCGTCATCCTCGACTGGATGCTGCCGTCGCTGTCGGGCCTGGACGTCCTGCGCGAGATCCGCGCCCAGGACAGCCGCACGCCCGTCCTCATGCTGACGGCGCGCAGCGAGGAAGCCGACAAGGTGCTCGGGCTCGAGCTCGGCTGCGACGACTACATGACCAAGCCGTTCTCCGTGCGCGAGCTGGCCGCCCGCATCAAGGTGCTGCGCCGACGCATCGAGCGCGCGGAGGAACTCGCGAGGATCGCCGCCGGCGATCAGATCCTCGATCTCGGGCCCATCAAGATCGACCACAGCAAGCGCAAGGTCGAGGTGCGTGGGGAATCGGTGCAGCTGACGGTCAAGGAATACGACCTGCTCTACACG
>CAZVWL010000068.1:0-12661 GCA_964630845.1 uncultured Fibrobacteraceae bacterium | reverse complement strand
GGGCGAGCGCGGCGACGGCGAGGTCGACCAAGAGCATATTCTGCCAGACCCCGCCGCTGAGCGCCACCCTGTCCAGCCCCGTGGCCTCGCGCAGCCGCGTGCAGGCATGCGCGACCATCGCCGCCACGCCGCGGTGGAAACGGGCCGACATGGCGCCCGGCGAGGTCTGGGCGCGCGCGTCGGCCACGAGCGCGGCCAGCGCCGGCCGGGGATCCACGCCATCGTCGGTCACGATCAGAGGGTAGGCGCCGGGCTCGGCGAGGTTGGCGGAGGCCTCGAACTCGCAGGCGGCCTGCGCCTCGTAGCGCACGGTCGGCGCGAAGCCCGCGAGGGCGGCGGCGGCGTCGAAGAGGCGGCCCATGCTGGTGGTGAGCGGCGTGTTGAGGCGGCCGGCGAGCTGACCGGCGAGCACCGCGCGCTCCTGTTCGCTGGCGGCCTGCACGACGGCGAGGTCGGCATGCCAGGGCTCGTTCAGCTCGGTGAGCCAGGCCAGGGCCTGGCGCCAGGGGTGGCGGATGGCGGCGTCGCCGCCGGGCAGGGCGACCGGCCGCAGGTGCAGCGCCCGCGTGCAGGCGGCCTGGCTGCCGACCAGGAACTCGCCGCCCCAGATCACGCCGTCCGGGCCGTAGCCGGTGCCGTCGAAGACGACGCCGATCGCACGCGCGTCGGGTGCCCAGCCATGCTCGGCGAGGCACGCCGCGAGGTGGGCGTGATGATGCTGCACGGCGAGCAGGGCAACGCCGGTGCCGGCGGCGCGGTCGCGGGCCCAGCGCGTGGTCTGGTAATCCGGGTGCAGGTCGTGCACCAGCAGTTCCGGTTCGACGCGGAACAGGCGCGAGAGGTGATCGACCCCGGACTCGAACGCGGCGAGCGACTCCAGGTACCCCATCTCGCCGATGTGGTGGCTGAGGTAAGCGCGCCGGTCGCGCGCCAGGCAGAAGACGTTCTTCATCTCGCCCCCGGCGGCCAGCAGCGGCGCGGTGGCCACGGGCAGCTCGACGGGCAGCGGCGCGAAGCCGCGCGAACGACGAAACAGATACGGCGCGCCACGCCAGACGGTGGCGACCGAATCGTCGCAGCGCACGTGGATGGGCCGGTCGTGCATCAGGAACGCGTCGGCGAGGTGGGCCAGTTGCCGGCGCGCGTCCTGGTTGCGGTGCGCGATGGGCTCGTCGCTGCGATTGGCGCTGGTCATCACCAGGACGGCAGGCGCGTCCGCCCCCGGCTCGAGCAGCAGGTGATGCAACGGCGTGTAGGGCAGCATGACACCGACGCGATCGCGACCCGGCGCCACCGCCTCGGCCAGCGGCGCCCCGGTGCGCCGGCGCACCAGCACGATCGGTCGTGCGACGCTTTCGATCAGCGCGCGCTCGGCCGTGGAGGCGTCGGCGAGGCGGTCGATCGCCGCGAGGCTCCCCGCCATCACGGCGAAGGGTTTACCCTCACGCCGCTTGCGGGCGCGCAGGCGGGCCACCGCGCCGTCGCTGGCCGCATCGCAGGCGAGGTGAAAACCGCCGAGACCCTTGACGGCCACGACCTCGCCGTCGGCGAGCGCACGGCGCGCGGCATCGAGCGCGGCCTCGCGTTCGGCCAGGCGGACGCCGTCGCGCTCGAACCAGAGCTGCGGCCCGCAGGCGGGGCACGCGATCGGCTGCGCGTGGAAGCGGCGGTCGGCGGGGTCGTGGTACTCGGCGGCGCAGGCCGGGCACAGCGCGAAGCCGGCCATGGTGGTGCGCGGTCGGTCGTAGGGGATGTCGCGCACGATGGTGTAGCGCGGGCCGCAGTTCGTGCAGTTCAGGAAGGGATAGGCGTGGCGGCGGTCGGCGGGGTCGTGCAGTTCGCGCAGGCAATCGGCGCAGGTGGCCACGTCGGGCGAGACGGGCAGCGACTGTCGGGGTTCGACGGCGGACTCGGCGATGCGGAAGCCGTCGGCGTCGATCGGATCGGCCGGAGCCTCGTCGAGCGCGTCGATGCGGGCCAGCGGCGGCAGCGCCGCGCGCAGGGCGGGCACAAAGGCGGCCACCTGCGCGGGGTCGCCTTCGAGGTGGATGTCGACGCCCGACGAGCTGTTGCGCACCCAGCCGCGCAGGTCCAGGCGCCGGGCGACCTGCCAGACGCAGGGCCGGAACCCCACGCCCTGCACCACGCCGGTGATGTGCAGCCTGCGCCCGATCACGGCCGGCTCAGGTGTCGCCGCGCGCCTCGGCGATCCTGGCCTTCAGCCAGGCGAACCAGGCGTCGAGGCCCTCGCCGGTGGTGCATGACATCTCGAGGATGGTGACGTCGTCGTTCAGCGCGGCCACGCCCTGGCGGAAGCGGTCGCGGTTGAACGAGACGTGCGGCAACAGGTCGATCTTGTTCAGCAGGAGGACGTCCACGCCGCGGTACATGCTCGGGTACTTGAAGGGCTTGTCGTCGCCCTCGGTGACCGAGGCCATGACCACCTTGTGGTCGGCGCCCAGGTCGAACGAAGCCGGGCAGATGAGGTTGCCCACGTTCTCGATCAGGAGGAGGTCGATCTCGCCCAGCGGCAGCGAGGCCATCGCGTCGCCCACCATGCCGGCGTCGAGGTGGCAGGAGCCGCCGGTGTTGATCTGCACCGACACGGCGCCGGCCGCCGCGGCGCGTTCGGCGTCGAGACTGGTGACCATGTCGCCCTCGATCACGCCGAAACGCACGCGGCCGATCAGACCCTCCACCGTGCGCTCGACCAGCGTGGTCTTGCCCGCGCCCGGCGACGACATCAGGTTCAGGCTGGCCAGACCGTGCTGCCGCAGGATGGCGCGGTTGGCCTCGGCGAGCCGGTCGTTGGCCTTGGTGATCTTCTCGACGACGGCGACGCGGCGGTTCATGGCCCGGGGCTCCTCGGTTCGGGTTCGGTGACGCTTTCGAGGTCGATGAACTCCACACGCAGCTCGTCGCCCGCGGCGACGCGCACGTCATCGCTCCGGCAATGCAGGCAGGCGAAGCGGCCGCCCTCGGGCTCGAAGAGCGCACGGCACGCCCGGCACTCGAACTGCATCGGCACGCGCTTGAATCGCAGCTGAGCGCCCGCGGCCGGCGTGTTCTCGGCGATGATGTCCCAGTAGAACTGCACGGAGTCGTCGACGATGCTCGCCAGCTCGCCCACGACCAGCCCGATCGCGGTCACGCGACCGCCGCCCTCGCGGCGGACCGCTTCGAGGACCAGATCGAGGATGCCCTGGGTGACGGCGAGTTCGTGCATCGGCGCATCTTGCCTCAACTGCAAGTCTCTGTCCAGAAATACATTAACTTGTTATCGCAGATCATTCTCAACCCGGGAACACCCACGGGGTCTGCCGGCGATCTTGGTGCGCCGGCACACCGGCATCACCGACCGGCGATGCCCCGTGCGATGGCTTCCCGAACCCGCCGCACCCGGTCGGCCGTCCGCGGCGACGCCTCGGTGCCTGCGGCCAGGATGGCCTCCGCTTCGGCGAGCAGCGGCTCCGCCTCGGCGACCCGCCCCAGACCGGCGAGGGTCTCGGCCAGTTGCGCCGCCGACTCGGCCAGGCGCCAGTCGCCCGCCGGCAGGTGCGCTCGGCGCCAGTCGGCCACCAGGACCGCCTGCGCGTGGGCCTCGGCCCACAGGCCGCGGCGCGCGAGGTTGTCGCACCAGCGAGAGCGGGCGCTGGCGAGGTTCTGATGCTGATCGCCGAACGTCTCAACGATCAGGTCCACGAGTTCCTCGTACAGCGGACCGGCCTCATCGTGGCGGCCCGCGTCGTCGAGCAGGAAGGTGGTGTTGCCCAGGGCGAGCCACAGGCTCTCGCCGCCGGTGCCAAGCTCTCTCAGCATGGCGAGCGACTCGCCCTGGACCGCGACGGCGTCGATCTTGCGGCCCTGGCGGAAGAGGTTGGTCGCCAGGTTCGACTTCGCCCGCGCCACCAGCGGATGCGCGCCGGGATGCGCCTCGCGTAGGATCTCCAGCGCGCGGCGAAAGTGCGGTTCGGCGGCCGCGTGATCGCCCCGGTCCTGCCAGGCCATGGCCGCGGTGAAGGCGTTCATGCTGGCGAGGTCGCTGGCGGGCGCCGGAAGCTGGTCGAGCACGGTCCGCGCCTGCTCGAGGTAGGCCAAGGCCTCGGCTGGTCGACCACGCATGCGCTCGAGCGTGCCGAGATCGTTCAGCGACGAGGCGACCGCCAGATGCACGCCGCCGAAGACCTGCTCGCGAACCGAGAGCGCCTCGAGCATGTACCGCTCCGCGTCGTCGAAGCGCCCCGCGTTGAGGTGCGCGCCGCCGATGGTCCCGAGCACCAGGGCCACGTCACGATGGAACGGCCCGAGCACCTCTCGACGGATCGCCAGGCACTCCTCGAGCGGCGCGATCGCGGCGTCACGCTCGTCGGCGGCGTCGAGCCCGATGCCGAGGCGCCATAGGGCGTCGGCCCGGACCGGATGGATGGCCGGGTAGCTGATGTCGGCGATCGCCACCGATTCGCGGTAGAAGCGCAGCGCTTCCCGGGGATGACCCGTCAGCCGGGCCAGGTCGCCCTGCCGATTGAGCGCCTTGATCAACCGCGGATCGTGGTCACCATGGGCGGCGCGCAGGATCGCCACGGCGCGGTCGGCCAGCGGCTGGGCGCGCTGGAACTGTTGCTGCTGTTCGGCGAGGAAGGCGCGCGCCAGCAGCACGTCGGTGATCGCGAGCGAGTCGGCGTCGGCATCCAAGAGGATCAGGCCCTCGACGATCCGATGCAGGCTGTCGGCCTGCTGCCACAGCCCCTGATCGTAGCGCACCCCGGCCACGATGCTGAGCGACCTCGCCGCGAGGCGGCTGCGCGGCGGCGCGAGCGCCAGCGCCACGGCGCCGAGGCTGTCGGCGCGATCGATCTCGCCGCGGGCGCTGAGCGCCGAGGCGAGGTCGAGCACGAGGCCGAGCCGGGCGGGGTCGCCGGGCGCGAAGACCGAATCGGCCAGGGCCAGACCTCGCCGTAGCTGCTCCTCGGCGGTCGCCAGCTCGCCGAGGCTGCGATAGGTGTTGCCAAGCGTGCGCCGCAACGCCGCCTCGACGGGCGGCTGGGCGGCGAGCGAGCCGGCGGCGAGGTCGACCCTGGCGCGGTCGAGCACCTCGCGCACCGTGACCTCGCGCCCCTGCGCCTCCTCCGGCTGGATGGCCGCGAGCATGCCCTGCAGGAACTCGGTGACGGCCGTCGACTCGGCCAGGCGCGCGGCCGCCAGCTGCTCCGCGCGCGTGGCTCGCACCGCCTGCCAGGTGCTGGCCACCACGCCGAGCACGAGCGCCACCACGATGCCCGCCGCGCCGATCACCAGCGGCCGGTGCCGCCGCGCGAATTTGCGCACCAGGTAGACCGTGCTGGGCGGGCGCGCGGCGATCGGCTCGTCGTCGCGGAAACGCTGCAGATCCATGGCCAGCCCGTTGGCCGAGGCGTAGCGCTGCTCGCGGTCCTTGGCCATGGCCTTGGCGACGATCACGGAGAGGTCGCCAGCCAGGCGGGGATCGTGCGACGAGAGCGGCGTGGGGTCGTCGTCGCGGATGGCGCGCAGCACGTCGGGCAGCGGCCGGCCCGACAGCTCGAGCGGCGGTTTGCCGGCGAGCAGCTCGTAGAGGATCACGCCGAGGGCGTACACGTCGCTGCGGGTGTCGAGGTCGTTGGGGTCGCCGCCGAGCTGCTCCGGACTCATGTACGACAGGGTGCCGACGATCTCGCCGTGGGTGGTGACGAGCGAGGTCTGCAGGTCGGCGTCGGCCGGGCGGGCCACGCCGAAGTCGAGGACGCGCGGGCGGCCCTCGGCGTCCACGAGGATGTTCGCGGGTTTCAGGTCGCGGTGGATCAAGCCGCGCTGGTGGGCGTGCTGCACGGCATCGCAGACCTGGATCATCAAGGCCAGGCGAGCGTCGAGGCCCGACGCGACGCGCAGCGCCCAGGTGGACAAGGGTACGCCGTCGACCAGCTCCATGGCGATGAACGGCACGGGCCCCTGGTCGGTCTCGGCGGTGCCGGCCTCGTAGACCTGGGCGATGCCGGGATGTTGCAAGCGGGCCAGGAAGGTGGACTCGTGCGCGAAGCGCCGGCGCAGGTCGGCCGTGGCCGCCTCGGGCCGGATGACCTTCAGCGCGACCCGGCGGCGGGGCGAATCCTGCTCGGCCTCGTACACCACGCCCATGCCGCCGCGACCGAGCGTGCGCAAGGGACGGTAGCGACCGATGCGGTCGGGCAGGCCGGCCTCGGCCGCCGCGGTGGGCGGCAGGTCGGCGGCGGCCAGGGTCTGGTCGTGATCGTGGGCGATGTCGTCGGACACGGCGGGGTCCTCTCGTTGGCGCCGAGCCCGATCAGCCTAATTCAAGAGTGGTGTGGTTGGCAATGGCGGCGGTAGCGCTGACTGCGGCGGCGCGTCCGGGCACGTCCTGCGCACCGCCGTCTCGACCGCCCGCAGGAAGACCCTCTGCATCCACTGGAAGGGATGCTCCATTGACTCGTGACCAGCGACGCCAGACGGTCGGCCGGGTCTTGATCGATCGGCCGCTGACTGCCGGCTCGAGGCCCCCTACCCCACCACCGCTTCCAGTGGTCGCAGCAAGAACTCCTCGAGCGGCATCCCGCCATCGCCGACGATCAATGTTCGATCCGGCGAGAACGCCGACGTGAAGGCCGCCAGCCCCGGGTGCGCGGTCGGCGCGCGGCCGCTCTTGACCTCGATGGCGGTCAGCTGTCGGCCGCAGCGCACCACGAAGTCCACCTCCCGCTGCCCGTCCCGCCAGTAGAACACCTCGCAAGGTCGGCCCAGGACCTGGCGGGCGCTGGCAAGGTGCGCGCCCACGGCCGACTCCACGAACCGACCCCATACCTGATGGTCCGTCCGCGCCTCGGCGAATGACCGGCCTGACTGCACCGCCAGCAGGGCATTGTTCAGGACCTGGAGCTTGGGGCTCGATCCGCGCCGTCGCACGACCTCGCCGGCGTACTTGCTCAGTCCCTGAACCATGCCCACGCCCGCGAGCAGGTCGAGGTAGTGGGCCAGGGTCGTCGTGTTGCCGGCGTCCTGGAGCTGGCCGAGCATCTTGGTGTACGAGAGGATCTGCCCCGAGTAGCGGCAGCCGAGCTCGAACATGCGGCGCAGCAACGCCGGCTTGTCGACGCGGGTCAGGAGCAGCACGTCGCGCGAGATGGTGGTCTCGATGAGCGCGTCGAACACATAACGGCGCCAGCGTTCCTGGTCAGTGATCAGGGTGGCGGCGCCGGGATAGCCGCCGAAGAAGATGTACTGGTCGAGTTCGAAGCCGAACGCATCGCGCATCTCCGCCAGCGACCAGTGGCCCAGGTCGATGCGCTCGAATCGGCCGGCAAGGCTCTCGGTCAGGCCGGCCTCGACGAGCAGCGGAGCCGAACCGAGGAGCACCACGTGCAGGGAGCGGCTGGCGGCCGTGTCCTCGTCCCAGAGGGCCTTCACCACGTCGGCCCACTGCGCGACCTTTTGGACCTCGTCGATCACCAGGACGACCGGTTCACCGTCCCGGGCGAGCAATCGGGCGGCGTCCCACTGCGCGCGCAACCAGGCGCTGTCCTGGAGCGTCGGCAGGTCGGCCGAGACGGCATGGCAGGGCGTGCCCGTCCGCGAGAGCACCTGGCGCACCAGCGTGGTCTTACCCACCTGGCGGGGGCCGGCCACGACCTGGATGAAACGACGCGGTTCGGCGAGGCGAGTCGCAAGGACGTCGCCCTGTGGGCGCTCGTATGGTCGTTCTGGTGAAATGCTCATCATGGTGAGTTATTTTACTCAACACGATGAGTAAAGTCAAGCATGAATCGTCTGCCCTTGTGCCTCGCCACCTTGACCTCCTCCCGATCCCTTCAACCCCAGCACCGTGATCGAATTCGCGGTGCCGGTGGAAGACGCGCCCGCAGTCCGCCCCTACTGCCACCGGCTCATCACCGGCCACACCAGGAACCCCAGCGACATCAGGACGAAGACCACCTGCATCGGCAGGTTCCAGCGGAACCACTTCTCGTACGGGATGCGCGCCATGGCCAGGGTGCCGATGGTGACGCCCGAGGTGGGGATGATCATGTTGGTGAAGCCGTCGCCCAGCTGGTAGGCCAGCACGGCGGTCTGGCGGGTGATGCCGGAGAGGTCGGCCAGCGGCGCCATCAACGGCATGGTGAGGGCGGCCTTGGTCGACCCCGAGGGGATGAAGAAGTTCAGCACCACCTGGATGCCGTACATGGCGTCGGCCGCCAGGAGCGGCGGCAACGAGGCCGTGAGCGACGACATGCCGTGCAGCACGGTGTCCATGATGCCGCCGTCCTCGAGCGTCACCAGGATGCCGCCGGCGAACCCGACGATGAGCGCCGCGCCGGCCATGTCCTTGACGCCGGCGATGAACGCCGCGGCGATCCGGTTGGGCCCCATGCCGGACACCACGCCCGCGATGACGCCCATCGCCAGGAACAGGCCGCCCAGCTCGGTGATGTACCACTCGAGCGCGATCACGCCGTAGATCATGCCGACGATCGTCAGGCCCAGCGTGGCCAGGGCCAGGCCGTGGCGCGCGGTGAACGTGGCGTGCTGTTGCTGGCCGGCGGCGAGGTCGTCCCGGCGCTGGCGGTCCAGTTCGTACATCGGGCTGAGGCGCGGGTTCTTCTTGACGCGCGCGGCGTAGATCATCACCCAGGCGATGACCACGACCGTCGAGACGGCCCACACCACGAGGCGGTACTCCCAGCCCGATACGGGCCGCACGCCGGCGATGCCCTGGGCGATCTGCAAGGTGAAGGGGTTGAGGAACGCGCCGGCAAATCCGACGCCCGCCGCCAGGAAGGTGAGGCAGACGCCGACGATCGAGTCGTAGCCCAGGCGCAGCGCCAGGGGCACGAAGATCAGCACGAACGGCATGGCCTCCTCGCACATGCCGAAGGCGGCGCCGAAGAACGAGAACAGGGTCATCACCAGCGGGATCACGAGGTACTCCCGGCCGGTGAGCGACCGCGCCAGGCGCGCCGTGCCGGCGGCGATGGCGCCGGTCTCGTTCAGGATGAAGAACGCCCCGCCGACCAGGAAGATGAAGACGATGATCTCGGCCAGCTTGATGAAGCCCCGCAGCGGCGCGGTGAACACCTCGAAGGTCTGCGGGTCGGACGGCGCCGGGGCGAACGACCCGGGCACCACGAGCTGCCGCGTGTGGCCGTCGACCAGTTCGGCGCGACGCTCGTAGCGGCCGCCGGGCAGGACCCAGGTGAGGATGGCGGCCAGGAGGATCAGGGCCGAGACGATGACGAAGACGTCGGGGACTTTACGGGTCACGGCAGGGTCCTTGGTTCGGGGGCCGGGTTCAACCACTCACCAACATACAGCAATGCTCCGCGACGGAAACTGCCGCCCACGGCCGTGCGACTGACGCCGAACTGCCTGGCAGTTCCGCTCACGTTGACTAGTCGCGCCGTCTGCCCGGCTGCAAGGCACCCGCTCAGCTTCAATGGAGCCGCCTCTATTCAGAGGCGGAAACACCAGGCCGTGATCAAGCTGCTGCGCGAAACCGCGGTGCTTCAATGGAGCCGTCTCTATTCAGAGGCGGAAACGCGCGTCCTGGGTCATGCACAACCCGTTTCAGCCTGTGCTTCAATGGAGCCGCCTCTATTCAGAGGCGGAAACCTAGTTTGTCCAGGATATCAGATTCAAAGCTTTCCCTGCTTCAATGGAGCCGCCTCTATTCAGAGGCGGAAACCGTCAAGCGTTATTTTGGGTCACCGGCGTTTTTTGTTGGCTTCAATGGAGCCGCCTCTATTCAGAGGCGGAAACCAGGAGCCGCAACGTTGGTCAGCTCAGCGACGTGGTACGCTTCAATGGAGCCGCCTCTATTCAGAGGCGGAAACCTAGGTCAGGGTGATGAGCGACAATTAGAATTGCCGGTCGACGACAATTAGAATTGCCGGTTGGCGCCGGCCGGTTCGACCGTGGTACAGAGGGTCCTTCAAGGAGGCCCTGATGATCACGGACGAGCAGGCAAGACTGCTAAGGCAGGCGCGAATGGGTGGCAAAAATCAGGATACTGCTGCCGCGATGGCTGGCATGAGCTTGCGGACAGCTCGCAAGTGGGAGACCGGCCCGTTGCCGTCGCAGACGAAGATGGACCGGGACTGGAGGACGCGGCCGGACCCCTTTGCCGAAGTCTGGGAGACGCAGATCGAGCCGCTTCTGCGGAGCGATCCAGACGGCTCGCTACAGGCGACGACGATCATCGCCGAGCTTCATCGGCGGTATCCGGACCGGACGTTCGGCGACAGCCTGCGGACCCTGCAGCGGCGAGTGCGGCAGTGGCGTGCCCTTGAAGGGCCGCCCAAGGACGTGATCTTCCCGCAGGATCATCCACCGGGCCGCGAGGGGGTGTTCGACTTCACGCACGGCTCGAGGCTGGGCGTGACCATTGGCGGCGAGCCGTTCGCCCATCTGCTGTTCACGTTCCGACTGAGCTTCAGCAAGTGGACCTGGGCCGAGCTGGCCTACGGCGAGAGCTTCGAGGCCATGGTCAGCGGCCTGCAGGGCGCGCTGTGGGCGCTCGGAGCCGTGCCGCTGGTGATCCGCCACGACAATCTGTCGGCGGCCACCCACGAGCTTCGACGCACCGGTGGCCGTGCGTTGACGGAGCGATTCAAGGACGTGCTGGACCACTATGGCCTGAAGTCGACGCGGATCAATCCCGGTCAGTCCCATGAGAACGGCGTGGCCGAGAAGGCCAACGATCTGCTCAAGACGGCACTGGACCAGGCCCTGATTGTCCGTGGCAGTCGGGACTTCGGCAGCGTGCCCGACTACTGCGCGTTCGTCGAGGGAGTCGTCGCGCGGCTCAACGCGACGGCGTCTGAGCGCCTGGCGATCGAGCAAGCGCATCTGCGCCCCCTGCCGTCCTGCCGGATGCCAGAGTACACCGGGCACCAGCCGACCGTCTCGCGCTGGAGCACCATCCGGATCGGCAAGCGCAACTACTCGGTGCCGTCGCGCCTGATCGGCCATCGGGTCGAGGTCCGGCAGTTCGCCAGCGTGCTCGAGGTGCGCTACGCCGGCCAGCTGGTCGAGAGGATGCCCAGGCTGCGCGCAGACCAGGAGGCTCGCATCGACTATCGGCACGTGATCTGGTCACTGGTGCGCAAACCGGGGGCGTTCGCGCGCTACCGCTACCGTGAGGAGTTGTTCCCCAGCCTGGTGTTCAGGCGCGCCTACGACCGCCTGCGTCAGTGGCGCGGCGAGCGGGCGGACATCGAGTACGTGCGCATCCTGCACCTGGCCGCCAGCACGCTGGAGGTGCGCGTCGACAAAGCGCTCACAGAGCTGCTGGACCGCGGACAGCCGTTCGATTACGTCCGGGTCAAGACGCTGGCCGGGCCCGCCCAGCGCGCGGTGCCGCAGGTGGCAATCCCGGCCGTTGACCTCGAGAGGTACGATCTGTTGATCGGAGGTGCGCGATGACCGACACCAAGCAGCTGCGCGATACCGCCGAGACCATCGCCTCGTTGCTCGGCTCGTTCAGGCTGCCGACGGCGGCCCGCGAGATGGCCCCACGTCTGAGCGAGGCCGACTGCGACCATGCCTTGCCGGTCGTCTGCGACGTGCTGCAGGCCGAGCACGACGACCGCCACGATCGTCGTGTGCAGCGCCTGCGCAAGGCCTCCAGGTTGCCCAGTAGCAAGACTTTCGCGACCCTCGACCAGGAGCGGCTGACCCTGACGCTCAGGCGCCAGCTACGCGAGCTGGTCGCCGGCACGTTCCTCGACCAAGCGGCCAATGTGCTGGCCTTCGGACTGCCTGGCACCGGCAAGACCCACGCGGCCTGTGCACTCGGCCACGCCATGGTCGAGGCCAGACGCTCGGTGCTGTTCACCCCCACTCATCAGGTCGTCCAGCACCTTCTGGCCGCCAAGCGAGACCTCGAGCTGCCCAAGGCGCTGGCCAGGCTCGACAACTTCGAGCTGTTGATCCTCGACGACATCGGCTACGTGCAGCAGGACGCCCACGAGGTCGAGGTCCTGTTCACCTTGCTTGCCGAGCGGTACGAGCGGCGTTCGGTGATGATCACCAGCAACCTCGTGTTCAGCGAGTGGGATCGGATCTTCAAGAACCCCATGACCACCGCCGCGGCCATCGACCGGCTGGTCCACCACGCGACCATCCTCGAGTTCGATGTCACGAGCTACCGGACCCAGGGAAAGCAGACGAGCGGCTCTCGCAACAAGCAAGCCAGGCGAGATGAACGGAGCGAGTGGAGAAAGACCGAAACCGATGATCAGGAGACGCAGGATGGTTGATCTACACCAGGGCGGTGACCGGCAAGAATAGTTGTCGCTGACCGGCAAAAGTAATTGACGCTAGACAGTCAGGGTGCAATCCCGTTCCCGTGGCCAGGATGCTTCAATGGAGCCACCTCTATTCAGAGGCGGAAACACAAGACCCCGCGTGGGTCGATAGTTACATCATCGAGCTTCAATGGAGCCGCCTCTATTCAGAGGCGGAAACGCGGGTGTTCGCCGTCTCTCCCGATTTCACGGCAGGGCTTCAATGGAGCCGCCTCTATTCAGAGGCGGAAACCCGGTCTCCCGCACCCGCGACTGGATCGGCGAGGTAGCTTCAATGGAGCCGCCTCTATTCAGAGGCGGAAACCACTTGCAGCCGGCCGTGGTCGTCTCCC
>CAZVWL010000067.1:0-12668 GCA_964630845.1 uncultured Fibrobacteraceae bacterium | reverse complement strand
GCGCGAGTCGAGGTCTTCGATGCCGTCGGCCTCCTCGAGGTCGACCGCCTTGCGGCGCGGGTCGGCGTTGAAGAGGTTCTGTCGCTGGCCGAAGGCGTCGCGCACCACTCCCTCGTCGATGTGCCAGATCAGGATGCCGCTGCCGGCTCCCTTGACGCCAGGCGCCCGGGCCGGGTTGTCGGTCAGGAAGAAGTCCCACTCGGCGCCGACGAATCGCTCGCGCGTGTCGGTGGCCGGGACGAAGAATCGTGTCGGCGTGCCGCCGCCGGCGGCGTTGCTCGCGTCGTAGAAGTCCGGCACGTTGTTGCCGTTCAGATCGCCGGCGAAGCTGAAGATCCGGTTCCCATCCGGATCCTGCAGCCGGTACTCGAGCAGGAAGTACTCGGCCCCGGTCACATCGACGCGCGCCGCGGCGAGCGGATGGCTGGGATCGCCGCTCGGATGCAGGGTCCAGGTGTCGCCGGCCGCGGGGTCGACCACGAACGGCTCGAGCCAGCCCATGAACTGCTTGTTGAACGCGCACGGATGGGGGGGCACGTACCCGCCCGCGTTGAACAGGCCGTAGCCCATGAGGCAGAACTGCCCGATCCCCTGGCTGTCCGGCGCGCCGGCGGGCGTGAAGTCCGATAGCGAGAGCATGCCCAGGCGCAATCCGACCACGAAGCAATACGTGCCGAGGCTGCCGAACTGGCCGCTGAATCCCTCGTAAGGATCCTGGAATTGCGTTTCCGGCAGGATCAGCACATGACGCACGCCCTGGCCGGCGGGGAAATCGTCGGTCGGGATGTAAGGCGTGTCGATCACGGAGTCGGCGGCGGCGCGGGCGAAGGCCTCCGGCCCGAGGTAGGTGCTGTAGATCTGCTCCGGCGAGTTGTTCAGGACGTCGGTCTCCTGACCAGCCCCGGCGTGGATCAGGATGACCGAGTCGTAGCGCGCGAAGTCGATCTCGTCGTCGAAGGCCGCGATCGCATCGGCCGCGAGTTGGACCGCCCGTTCGCCGAATTCCGGGTGATTGCCGTAGAACGCCATCGTTTCCGGCAGGCCGATGATCCGGCCGTGCACGGCCACGTTCAGCGCGAAGCGGCCGCCGCTGGCCGAATCGTAGTAGTCGGCGACGTCCTGCAGCAGGTGGGCGTAGTAGACGGAGTCGTGGGCCGCGTAGTAGAAGCTGCGCTGGGTCGAGGTCGGCAACGGACCAGCAAATTCGTCCTGCCGGCCGTAGAAGCAGCTATCGGCGAAGTCGACCATGATGACCAGCGCCTCGAGCGAGGCCGGCGCGCGCTGGCCCTGCCAGCGCAACCGTTGCGGCGCGTCGACACCGGCTTCGCGCAGCGGTCGGCTGGCCTCGACGAGACGGTCGGCAAGCGCGGCGCGGTCGAGCGCAGGCTGGGGCATGGCATGAGCGGCGACCGCCAGGGCCAGCGGCAGCAGGAGGGAACAGAGGCGCAGCGACCCGATCGCCATGTTGCGTGACCTTTCCGCGGGAATCGTCGGATGGTTTGTCCGGCCGCCCATGATACGGGCGACCAGGCCGACGGTCCAGCGCGAGTGCGCCGGCGCTTGCCCGAAACCTGGAAGGGTTCCGGTCTCCGCCATTGCCACCCCTGATCGGCAACGCCTTCGTCCGGAACCCTTCCGACGTGTTGGTGGCCCCCCGGCCTTCCGATCGTCTCCTTCACCCGTCCCTTGGTTGCCAACCTCTGCGAGGATCCGGAACACCCCTTCCGGCCGGGAAGATGGGGGGAAAAGCCGCCAACACTGCAAACTCGACATGCCTTGCCGTCGCTAGCGGCGGCCGCCGCCGGTCCGGCCGCTCTCCGAACTGCTCTGGCCGCCGCCGCTCTGGCCGCCGCCGCTTCGACCACCGCTGGAACCCTGGTTGCCGCCTCGGTCACGACCACCGTCGCTGCGGGGGCTGACCGCGGGCGGCGGCGTCGCGGGCCGCGGCGATTCCTGACGAGGAGGCGACGAGACGCGCGGCGGCGCCGCCGGCGGCGAAGACGGACGCTGCGGCCGCTGCACGTTGCTGCCCCGGGTGCCCGCCGGCGGAGACCCCTCGTTGCGGGAGCCATCATCACCACGCCGGATCACCGGTGTGTTGCCGGAGCCGCTTTCCTGGCGGGTCGGCGGCCGCGACACCGGTGCGTTCGGCACGCTCGGCCGCGGATCGCTGGAACTCTGATTGCGACGGTTCGTCCACACCCGGCTGCCGTCGTGCCGCGGCTCGCCCGGACGCACCTGCTGCCGATCGCCGCGATCGCCGGCGCGGTCGCCATCGCGGTCGTTCACGCGGTCGCTATCGCGGCCTCGATCGCGGTCGTTCACGCGGTCGCCGGCGCGATCCGGCGGCCTGACCGCATCCGCCTGGCGCCGGTTCTCGCCGTCGCGACGGTTGTCATCACGCACCGGCGCCTGGCCGCGATCGCCACGATCGCTGCGATCCTCACGCGCCTGGGGCACCCGCAACCCGGGCGCCGTCCTCTGTTCCCGGCTGCCGTCCGTGACCCGATCCTGCGGACGCTCGACCGGCCGCACGTTCGCCTGCGCACCGCCGGCCGGCGCGCGGCGATCGTCGCGACTGCGGCCGTCGCCGACGCGGCCGGCATCGGCCACGGTCCGTTCCTTCATCGAGCGTAACCGGTCGTCGTCGGGCCGCCGTTCGGTGACCAGCGCGTTCTTCGTGCGCGCCGTCACCGCGCTCCGATCGCGGGCCGACTCCACCCTGGTCAACGGCGTGTGGCGCCGGTTGCCGCGTTCATAGGCGACGTAGCTGTCCCACCGCCAGTAGGGCGAGTAGCGCCAGTCGTAGCAATAGAAGCCCCAGTTGTAGACGCTGCGCGGCGGCCAGTAGTACCACGGGTCGTACCAGTAATTCACCCAGCGGTACCCCGTCCAGGGGTCGACGTAGAAGTACACGGGATAGTGGTAGACCGGGTAGAAGCCGTAGCTGCCCCACCAGGTGTTCTGCCAGGAATGATCGTAGCGGATCGTGACCGTGCAGGTGTTCTGGTAAGGCTCGTACGCGATGCCGTCGTCATGGCATTGCGAGCAGAGGTAGCGGGGATGGTCGACCTGTCGGTGCACGTAGTAGCTGACATGGTTGGTGATGACGAACTCGCTGGCATCCTCGAGGCCCGTCACCGCGAAGTTGACCTCGTTCATCGCCAGGAACGGATCGCCGGCCACGTAGTAGTCGTATCGCTGGCGCGCGTCCTCGTGATGGAAATCGAGCGGCAGATCGCGCAGGTCGAACGGGTATCGCGAGACGACGGCCTGCACGTAACCGAGTCCCTCAGGCTCGCCGACGCGCAGGCGGTTGCCGTCGCTGGCCGGCAACCGGTACTGGTGACCACCGAAGACGAATCCGTCATTGTAACGGCTGGTCGGCCAGAGGATCGCGACACGGCCTTCGACGTCGATGTGGTAGAGGACGGCGTAGGCGTCCTCGTTGGTCTGGAAGGTCACCTGCAGCGCTTCGCCGCGGCGGTAGACCTCATCGTTGCCCTTGTCGAGCCAGACGCCGACGCGCAGCTGCTGCTGGGCGTAACGCTCGAGCATCTCGTCGTCGTCCGGCGACTGCGCCAGCACGGTCGGCGCGGGCGCCACGACAGCGATCGCGAACAACGCCGCGAGCAGCTGCAGGGGATCGATGCGCTTGCGTCGCGTGTTCATGGTGTTGCTCCCGGTATGGCGCTCCTGGGCGCCGCCTTACAGTTTGACCGCCTCGACGTCTTGCTCCGGTCGATCGCCGCGCCCGTCGTCGACGGACGGGTCCGCCAGGTACGGATAGCCGTTGACCAGCTGGTACGCCCAGAGCACCCGGACCGACCGCTGCGTGTGGTTGACGCTCACGACACCGAGCTTCGCGTAATGAACATCGCTGCCGCTGTACTCGTTGACGATCTCGACGATGTAGATGTGTCCGGCGATCAATTCGAGCACGCCGCCGGACGACCAGCCGCTGTTCGGCGCGAAGTAGACGCCGTCGAAATCGAGCTCGTCGTTGCCGTCCACGAACGTGCCGCCATCCTGGATGGACACACCGGTTCGGACCGATTCCAGCCGGGGCACCCCGTGAGCGTCGAACCTGATCAGGACGTCGGCCGATGTGCCGGCCTGCGTGGGGTCCACGATGCCCTCGACGCCGTTGCCCTGGTAGCCGCCGTGTTCGGCCGCCAGGCTGAAATCGAAGCCGGAAAGGTGCCGCTGCTGGCCGTCGGCGTCGAACATGGTCAGCGGCGACTCGCTGCGGGGCAGCGGCGTGGCCACGACGAACTCGAAGCTGAGGTAGCTCTCGGCGTGGCGGGCCACGGAGCTGACGGCGTACTCGTAGTCGTAAGCGTTGAGAACGTCCGTGTCGACGTAGTGATACTGTCCGCGATGCGGATCGTGGTTCTGTCCGGTCAGGACGCGTGCGCGGAAGTAGAAGGTCCTGGCGGGATCGTTCTCGTCGCCTGGCGCGTAGTCGCGTCGCCAGACGTCGTACCCGATGAGGTTGGGCGTGTACTGCTCCGGGAAATCGTTCCAGTAGACGATCACCCGGCCGTCGCCGTTGACCGAGTAGACCTGGGTTGGCGCCACCGGCGGCGGCGAGGCGCAATTCAGGCAATCTTCGCCGTCGCAGCCGTGCAACCCGATCGACAGCAGCAGACCGAGCAGCATGGCGCCGAAGCGAATGGCGCGGGTCTTGGTCGTCGGTCTGTCCATGGTCGTCCTCCGGTGCTGCCTCGTTCGTCCACGGCCTTCTTGGCAGGAGGCGTGCCATATGCTCCAGAGCGGCACCGGGATTACTCGCAATGCACCATCGCCTTGATAAATAGACAGTTATCTGCGAGCCGCCAAGAATGGCGCGCCGCACGGATCGCCGGGAGCAACGCCAGGTTTGTGTGAGGATCAGGACACCGTCCCCGAATGGGGACGTCGGTTTGACGCGGCGTAAAAAAGGAAAAAAAAGAGAGAGAGCCCGGCCACCGAGTTGGCTCCCTGATCCCGGACCTCGCCCGCCCGTGACCAGCTGGACTCTCTCCCATCAATCTTTTTTCGCTCATCTCGCGCGGCCGTGGGCCAGGAGGCTCTGGTGCCTCTGCCTTCCCCATCCCATGATCGCATCGCCTTCGGAACCCCACATCCCGTCGACGCTCGTCATGGGCCGAATCGCGGAAGGCTCCCTCGGTTTGCCGGTCAGCTCGAGGCAAGGTCCCGAGCCTCCAGGCCACGTTCCGCTTGAAGCATGAAGGGCTCGTTCCCTGCAACGACCCGCTCCACGTTGCAGAATCTGCAGGTTCCGTACCGCGCGACCGTGGCGCCACGGAAAATGTTAAACCATTGCCATGCAACAAGTTAAAACTGAGGCCGCGCTGGCACCCAGCCGGCTTTCACCCCGGTGTTATTAACATCGTTTACACACCCTCGCGGCGTCCGGGAAAAACCAAGCAAACAAAGGGCTTACGGTATAAAAAAAAGAGAGCCGGCCAGGTCGCGCCGGTGCAGAAATGGTGCCCTGGTCGGCGGGACGGCGCAACGCCCCTTCAATCCAGGCCGTACTGGCGGATCTTCTTGAGCAGGCTGGGATAGCTGATGGCCAGCCGGCGCGCGGCGGCCGCCTTGTTGCCGGCGCAGCCCTGCAGAGCCCGGGCAATTTCCCGAGCTTCGACGGCGGCCAGCGTCTCCCGCAACGGTAGCGGTCCGGAGCCGCCCGGCGTCGAACGCAGCGGGGTCAATTCGCGGGGCAGGTGTTCGAGCCTCAGGCGGGGCTCGCCCTTGGCCAGGACGAGGGCTCGCTTCAGGCACTTCTCGAGTTCGCGAATGTTGCCCGGCCAGCGGTGCTGCCGCAACGCGTCGATCACCTCGTCCGCGATCTCGGGCACGCCGCCGGCGAGCTTGGGGCCCTCCACGCGGACGAAGTGGCGCGCCAGCAGGGGGATGTCTCCCGGGCGGTCACGCAGCGGCGGGACCACGAGCGGGAAATCCAGCAAGCGGAAGTAAAGGTCTTCCAGGAAACGGTCCGCTTGCACGAGGCCCTGCAGATCGCTCTTGCTCGCGCAGACGATGCGCACGTCGATCCGACGCTCGGAATTCGAGCCGACGGGCCGGATCACGCGGGAATCGAGGAAATGCAGCAGCTTGCCCTGCATCGAGAGCGGCATCTTTCCGATCTCGTCCAGGAAGACCGTGCCGCCTTCGGCCTCCAGCAGGAGCCCGGGCTTGTCGCGATCCGCACCCGTGAAGGATCCCTTGACGTGGCCGAAAAGCTCGCTCTCGAGCAGCGTCTCGGGGATCGCCGCGCAGTTGATCGACTGGAACTTGTTCTCCGCGCGCGTGCTCAGACAATGCAGCGCATACGCCAGCAAACCTTTGCCCGTGCCCGTCTCGCCGCGCAAGAGCACGGTCAGATCGCTGCCGGCGACCTTGCGCAGCAGGGCCAGCATCTCGAGCATGCGTTCGTCGCAGGTGATGATGTTGTCGAAGCCTTCGAGTTCCGCCCCGGCGGGGTCGCCGTTGCCCGCAGGCAGCTTCTCCGCCAGGAGCAGCCCCAGGAATCCCATGTAGCTGGCGAGGAAGTCGAGGTTCGCCCGATCGACCCGACCGGTGGCGTCGTCCGTGGGCGGCAGCCCCAGGAACAGGAGTCCGAGGCGTCGCTGGCCGATCGCGATCGGCAAGAAGATGCAGCCGCCAACGCGGCCATGCAGCGCCGGGACCTGCTGCAGCACCCCAGCAGCCGGCTCCAGCCGGCTGATGAGCAACGGGTCGGGTCGGCCGCCGACACGGATCGCGTACCAGCGGGAGAGCTGGTTCGCCAGGTTCCCATCCAGACCCTGCCGCGCGACGATCGTCAGCGCCTCGACGTCCTGCTCGCGGCCATCCAGCGCGAGGAAACCGCAGGCGGCGCCGACACGTTCGCACGCGGCGCCCAGCACGGTGTCCAGATGCTGCGTGACGCTGTTGTCCGCCGCCACGAAGAGACCGGGGATGCCGACGAGGGCCCGGACGGGTGTTCCGGCCTCGCCCATGCCGCCCACGAGGCCGGCCTCGACGAGATGACGCAAGCTGTCGACCTCGGCCAAACGCCGCGAATCTTCGAGGCCACGCGCCACACGTTCGAGTTCGAAGACCGTCAGCAGGGCGTCGTCGCAAAGGCCCAGGCGCAGTTGAACCCGCGCCAACCCGGACAGGCACGCGGCGAGCGTCGCGTCGTTGACGCCCGGGGCGGCCTGCTCCTGCACGTCGAGCAGCATGCGCCGCAGTAGCAACAGGACGGGTTTGTCGGCGGTCGGCAGCCGCGCCTCGAGGTAGGCGCAGACGGCGTCGCACCACTCGCGAGGCAGCGACTGCTGCTGGAAGAGTTCGGCCGCTCGTCGGAAATGGGCGTCGCCCTGGTCCCAATCCGCAGCCGCGGCGTATGCATGCCCGAGGGTGAGATGGCAGAATCCCAGCTCGTAGAGCTCGCCGCACTGCTCGCAAACGGCGACGGCCGCGTGCGCCGTGGCCATCGCCTGCGCCAGGTCGCCGACCCGGCGCAGCGCTTCGGCCTGGCGCCGCAGCAGCTCGCCCTCGAGATCGTGGGCCCGCCCCAGCGCCCGCACCCGGGACAACCCGCGCTCGTAGTTCACGAGCGCCTTCTGCCAATCGCCGCGCGCCATCATGACGTCGCCGAGGTATTCATCGGCGATGATCGACTCGCGCTGCATGCGTTCCTGCTGCGTGAGAGTCTGCGCGGCCAGGACCCGCTCCTCGGCCCTCGCCAGGCGGCCGGTGAGCATGTCCAGGCGCCCCATGGCCAGCAGCACCTTGGGTTCGCGGATCTTGTCGCCGAGGCTGCGGCACAGGCGCAGGCACGTGTCGAAGGCGACCTGCGCCTCGCCGAAGCGGCTGGTCTTGGTCAGCACGATGCCGCGGTTCAGGTGGAACCAGGACAGCAGCGGCGGCGAGCCGTTGCGGTTCGCGAGGTCCACCGCGCGGTCGAGCAGCCCGAGCGCCTTGTCCCAGCGGCATGCCGCCTTGTGCAGCAAGGCGAGCGCATTGAGCAACGTGGCGACGCCGCCCTCGTCGCCGATGCGCCGGTAGGTGCCGAGGCTGTCGAGGTAGAATTCCTCGGCCTTGTCGAGCCGACCGAGCCGCTGGTGGCAGGCGCCCATCGTCAGCTGCAGGTTCGCGACCTCGACGTGCTGGTCGGTCAGCGCCAGGACCGTGAACGCGCGCTTGGCGACATCCAGCGATTCCTGGTAGTCGCCGCGGAGCATCAGCAGGGCGGCCTGCCGGACCTGGAACCGGGCGCGTTCGACCACCCGCAGCTGATCGATCGGCGTCGATTCTTCGGCCAGATCGCCGTCGCCCTGCGTTTCGAGCAGGAACCAGGCGCGGTCCAGCAGCTGATCCGCCTGCCCTGCCCAGCCGAGGTGCAAGCAAGCCGTCACGCTCTTGCGCAGGACGCCAAGAGCCTGGGCGGTGGGCAATTCGACGAGATGATCGACCGACAGGACACGGCCGTAGTAATCCAGCGCCGTGCCATACGCCGCGGCGTGGAAATGCAGATCGCCGACCGATTCCAGTCGCGACAGTTCTTGAAGCAGCTCGGCGCGCGGCAGGTGCCCGGGCCCTGTCGGCGTCCTGTCATGTGCTCCATGATCGGCCATCTGCATCCCCTGGCGAGTGGGTAGATCGCAGATCTTCCACCAGCGAGCCGGGCGGCGGTCTCGGGTCGCCGCCCGTGCTTTACCTAGTCAGATCCATCAGCATGAACCACAAATCGATCCAACGCGCGGCGTTGGCGGTCGAGCCGGCGAACGACGGCGGCGCCAACCCTCCGCGGAAGCCTCCACCAAGCTCGTCAGGATCGCCCAACGTCCCGCATTCGTCTTGCCCGTCGTCCACGGTCGGGCCGGTCGCGGGCGGCGTGACCGGCAATTCCTGCGGCGGTGGAACGGACGACGATCCGGCATGGCGGTTCGACGCCAGCGCGGCCAGCGGGGACGACAGACAGAAGACGAGCAGGATGAGGACGGCTACCAGGCGTTTCATGCCTTCCTCCTTGCCATGACCTACGCGGCGGGGTCTTCGCCCTGCCGCTTGCGAGGCACCACGCTCGCGCGTCGCCTCGTCGAGGATGCCGGCCGTTCGGGGTCGGACATCTTGATTCCACATGAGCTTACAGAACGGAATGCCCCACGTCAACGGCCTCGTGTCGCGCGGCGACCACCCCGATACCGGTCAATCCGGGTCCTCCAGGTTCGTCTGCAGCCCGTAGCGCGTGATCTTCTTGTAGAGGTTGCTGCGCTGCATGCCGAGGGCCTCGGCCGTCCGGCTCACGTTGTAGCGGTGTTCCTTGAGCTTCTGCTGCAGGAACAAGGCCTCGGCCCGCGCCTTGAACGTCTGGAAGTCGCGGGCGCGGAAAAGGTCCGAATCGGCCCCCGCCGCCGGCGGCTCGCCTGCCAGCAACGGCAGGTCGGCCGGCTTGACGACCGTTCCCGGCACCAGGATCAGCAGCCGCTCGACCAGGTTCCGCAGTTCGCGCACGTTGCCCGGCCAGTCGTAGTCGCGCAGCACGGCCAGCGCCTCCTGGCTGAAGGCCTTGGGCCGGGTCTTCATCGAACCGGCCAGATGCTGCATGAAATGGTCCAGCAGGAGGTCGACATCGCCGGCACGCTCACGCAGCGGGGGCAGTTCGACCGAGAGCACGTTCAGGCGGAAGAACAGGTCGCGCCGGAATCCGGAGCCGGCGTCGCTGAGGTTGCGGTTCGTAGCCGCGACGATGCGCACGTCGACCTTCATCGTCTCCCGACCGCCGACACGCTGGATCGTGCCTTCCTCCACGGCGCGCAGGACCTTGGCCTGGGCCCGTTCGCCCATGTCGCCGACCTCGTCGAGGAAGAGCGTGCCGCCGCTGGCCTGCTCGAATTTGCCGATGCGCTGGCGGTCCGCGCCGGTGAAGGCGCCCTTCTCGTGGCCGAAGAGCTCGCTCTCGACCAGGTCGGCCGGGATGGCCGCGCAGTTGACCTCGACCAGGGGACCGTCACGACGCGGGCTGCCCGCGTGCAACGCGGCGACCACGAGTTCCTTGCCGGTGCCGTTCTCCCCGGTCACCAGGACGGTCGCGTCGGTCGGCGCAACCTTGGCGATGAACGCGCGCACGGCCTGCATGGCGGGGCAATCACCGATCAGCGGGCTGCCGCGTCCGGCCTTGGCCGCCAGGCGTTCGCGGTCGGCCAGGGCCAGACGGTGCTGCAGGCAGTTCTGCAGGGTCACCAGGAGGCGGGTACGGTCGAGCGGCTTCTCGAGGAAGTCATACGCCCCCTGCTTGACCGCTTCGACCGCGGTCTGGATGTCGCCATGGCCGGAGATGATGATCACCGGCGTCGCCGGCTGCTCCTCGCGCACGCGCGCCAGCACCTCGAACCCATCCATGCCGGGCATCTTGACGTCCAGCAGCATGGCGTCGACCGCCTGCTCCCCGAGAAGCTGCAGGGCGCGTCGACCGTCGCCGGCGGTCAGGACCCGGTACCCCTCGTAGCCGAGGATCTGCGCCAGCGTCTCGCAGATCGCGACCTCGTCATCCACCACCAGGATTGTTTGCAATTCCGGCCTCCTCGACGATCTTGGCGACTGACGCTCGCGCCGGCCGGGCGAGCGGCTCCGGCGACCGCAGCCTCCGGCATGACGCAAGCATAGGCTGTCGGCGGCTACCTGAACACCACGAAGCGACGACGCCCGCACCATGGAAACCATGAAACCGCTCCTGCGCGATGTCGTCCCGGCAGATTGGCCGCAGAAGCTGGCTGCCCTCGGGCAGCCGGCGTATCGGGGTCGCCAGCTCGCCCATTGGCTGTATGGGCGCGGCGCGCGCGACTGGGACACCATGCGCAACCTGCCGCGGGCGCTGCGCGACGCGCTGGCGGCGGCGTACGACGTCAGCGGCGTGACTGCTCAGGACCGTCTGGTGGCGGGCGACGGCACCCGCAAGTTCCTGCTGAAACTGCGCGACGGGCAGCTGGTCGAAGCCGTGATCATCCCGATGGAGAACCACGCGACCTTCTGCATCAGCAGCCAGGTGGGCTGCGCGATGGCGTGCAGCTTCTGCGCGACGGCGCGTGGCGGGCTGGTGCGCAGCCTGACGGCCGGCGAGATCGTCGAGCAGGTGCAGGTCCTGGCCGCCGACCTCGCGACCGATCCCTTCCCGCAGCACGGCGATCGCGGCTACAACGTCGTGTTCATGGGCATGGGCGAACCGCTGGACAACTTCGCGGCCGTCCGGCAAGCCGTCGCCACGTTCACCGCACCCGACGGGTTGGGCCTCTCGACACGGCGGGTGCAGATCTCGACGAGCGCGCCGCCACACGGGCTCGAGCTTCTGGACGGGCTCGACGTGCCGGTCGGGCTGACGATCAGCCTCGGCGGCGCCGACGACGCGGCGCGCCGCAAGGTGATGCCGGTCTCCGGGCGGGCGGGCGTCGAGGACGCGCTGGCGGCGGCGGCCCGGTACGCGCAGCGGACAGGCCGGCGGGTGACCATCGCCTGGGTGCTGATCGCCGGCCGCACCGACGGCCTGGAGCAGGCTCAGAAGCTCGCCGCGGCGACCCGCAACCGACCCTTCAAGGTCAACCTGATCCCGATGAATCCGCTCGATGATTCGCCGCTGCGCGCAGCCGGCAGCGACCGGGTGCTCGCGTTCCAGCGCGTGCTGACCGATGCCGGCGTGCCGGCGTTCATCAGGGTCAGTGGGGGGCAGGATATCGGCGCGGCCTGTGGTCAGCTACGCCGGCGCAAGCTCGCCGCCGCCGCGCCGGACGCCGGCGACGGGTCGGCGTGACGGGCCGACTCCGTCGCCGTCGGGGCGGTCGGACCGGAGCGTTACAGGATGTCCGCAAGGCGCGTCTGATCCAGGGCACCCACCAGGGCCTCCTGGGCGCGCGACCACGCCGCCGTCATGTTGCATTCCGCGGCGTTGGCGCAGCGGTTCGAATGGCGCAAGCAGTGGTTCAGCGCGATGCCGCCCTCGCAGACCTCGACGATGTCACGCAACGTGATCTCATCGGGGTTGCGGCCGAGGCTGAAGCCGCCCTTGACGCCACGGTGGCTCTTGACGATGTGCTGCTGCGCGAGCATCTGGAAGATCTTGGCCAGGAACGCCTCCGACACGTCGCAGCTGCGGGCGATCGACTTGAGCTGGACCGGGGCCTCGCCGTTGCGGCGGGCAAGTTCCTGCAGGCCGCGGATGGCGTACTCGGTTTGCCGGGTGATCTGAAGCATCGCGCACCTTCCGGATTGGTCGACGGTCACCTGGGCGCCAGCATGACCTACAGAAACACCGATGCCGTAAAATTGTGAAATCGTGTCCGCATTGTCAAAGGTCATTTGTTCCAATTTCAACAGCACGCCGCGCGAGCGTGGCAAGAGGCAATTCCGCGGCTTCCGGAGCCGCCCAGACGCTCCCGTCCAGGGTCGGTCGCGGCAGGTCGCCCGGCCATCGAGCGACCATCACCTGCACCAGCAACCGGTGGCTGGTGATCGTGTGTCGGAACGACCCCGCCACCACGAGCGACGGCTGCCGCCAGCCGAGTCCGCGCAGCCAGCGGCGCCAGGCGCGACCGTCGCTTGCGGCATCGCGGGGTTCGGGCCCGGCGTTCGCGGCATCCCGCGGGTACCAGGGCGTGGCGGGCACGGCGAGCAACCCC
>CAZVWL010000066.1:0-12732 GCA_964630845.1 uncultured Fibrobacteraceae bacterium | reverse complement strand
ATCCCCATGCTGCAGGGCATGGACCCCGCCGAGCTGACGCGCGTGCTGATCGAGGGCCTCCCCCTGGTGCGCAACAACCTGACGCGATTCCTGAGCGCCGACCGCTTCTCGCTGCCGCCCCTGCACAACTTCTTCTTCATGCGCGACGCCGCCGCCACCATCGGCGACCGCGTGCTGATCGGACGCATGGCCAGCCCGGTGCGCGCGCGCGAGGCGCTGATCATGGAGGCCATCTTCGACCACCACCCGCTCTTGCGCACGCGGGCGCTCAACCCCCTGCGCCAGGGCCAGGAGCGGACGGGCGTGGCGATCGAGGGCGGCGACGTGCTGGTGGTGCGCGAGGACATCCTGCTGGTCGGCGTCGGCCAGCGCACGAGCACGCTCGGCGTGGACATGTTGCTGGAGCGGCTGCCGGCCGAACCGTCGCCGCGGCACGTCCTGGTCCAGGTGCTGCCCCGCCAGCCGGAATCGTTCATCCACCTGGACATGGTCTTCACGTGCCTGGACGAGCACGCGTGCCTGGTTTACGAGCCGCTGGTGCTCGGCAACAGCCACGAGCCCACCGTGCACATCGAGCTGGCCGGCGGCAAGGTGCGGCGGATCGGCGAGGTGCCCGACCTGCTGTCGGGGCTGCGGCGCCTGGGTGTGGACCTCAAGCCGATCGTGTGCGGCGGCCGCGACGACCGCTGGGTGCAGGAGCGCGAGCAATGGCACTCGGGCACCAACGTGTTCGCGCTGGCGCCCGGCAAGGTAGTCGGCTACGCGCGCAACGAGCACACGCTGGCCGAGCTGGCGCGCCACGGGTTCGCGATCCTGCCCGCCGCCGAGGTGATCGCGGGTCGGGTCGACCCCGCCGACCACGCCCGCTGCGTGGTGACGATCGGCGGCTCCGAACTCGCGCGCGGCGGCGGCGGCTGCCGCTGCATGACGCTGCCGGTCGCGCGCGATCCGGTCGCGATCTGATCCCGGCTCAGCGCAGGTACGTGTAGTCGTTGAAGACGGCCTCGTACCGGCGCTGCAGGACCGCCGACTCGCGGGCCGTCAGCCGCCCTTCGGCGACGGCCTTCTCGAGGTCGTGCCGCCACGTCTCGACCAGCTCGCGCTTGTCGTACTGCACGTAACGCAGCACCTGGCCGACCGAATCGCCCCGCACCACGTTGGTGAACACCACCTGGCCGCCGTCCTTGACGTCCACGTGCACGGCGTTGGTGTCGCCGAAGAGGTTGTGCAGGTCGCCGAGGATCTCCTGGTACGCCCCCACGAGGTAGACGGCGAAGTAGTAGCGCTCGTTCTGGCGCAACTGGTGCGCCGGCAGGTAGTGCTTCACCTCGCGCAGATCGGCGAAGCGGTCGATCTTGCCGTCCGAGTCGCAGGTGATGTCGCCGAGCACGACCCGCCGCGAGGGCTTCTCGCCCAGCCGGCTGACCGGCGTGATGGGGAAGATCTGGTCGATGGCCCAGCTGTCGGGCACGGACTGGAAGATCGACAGGTTGCAGAAGTAGGTGTCGGTCAGCAGGGCCGGCAGTCGCTGCAGGTCCTCCGGGACGTAGTGCAGTTCGCTGGTCATGCCGTTGATGGCGTTCAGCAGCGCCCAGTAGCACTGATCGCCGAGGGCGCGGTCCTCGATCGTGATCAGGCCGAGATTGAACTGCTGGAGCATGTCCTGGCGCAGCTCGACCGCGTCGTGCAGGGTCTCCTGCAGGTTCTTCGGCGTGAGCTCCTGGAGCAGCTGCGCCATGTTGACGATGGTCGGCGACTCGGTGGCCGCCTGCACGGCCTTGGTGTCGCACGGCGTGCTGAAGGTGTTCGCCAGGCCGAGCACCTCCATCACCAGCACCGAGTTGTAGGCCACCATGGCGCGGCCGCACTCGGTGACGATGGTCGGGTGGGCCACCTCGGCCTCGTCGCAGGCCTGCATGAGGATCCAGACCACGTCGCGGGCGTACTCGTCGACCGTGTAGTTCATCGACGACTCGAACGCGGTCTTCGAACCGTCGTAGTCGACGGCCAGGCCGCCGCCCACGTCGAAGAAGCTGAGCTGCGGGCAGCGCTGCGAGAGCTGCACGTAGATCTGCGAGGCCTCGCGCACCGCCTGCTTGAGCGAGGAGATCGCCGTCAGCTGGCTGCCGATGTGGAAGTGCAGCAGGCGCACCCAGTCGAGCTTGCCGTGCTCGCGCAGGACCTGCAGAGCGGCCACGATCTCGGTGACGGTCAGGCCGAACTTGGCCCGCTCGCCGCCGCTGCGCTCCCAGCGACCGGCGCCGCGGCCGGCCAGGCGCAGGCGGAAGCCGATCTCCGGCTCGACCTCCATCTTGGCCGCCACCTCCAGCAGCAGGTCGATCTCCGACGGCTTCTCGATCACGATGATCGGCCGGCGGCCGATCTGCCGGCTCATCAGCGCCAGCTCGAGGTACTGCCGGTCCTTGTAGCCGTTGCAGATCAACAGCGCTTCGGGGTTGTCCTGGATCGCCATGACGGCGATCAGCTCGGGCTTGCTGCCCACCTCCAGGCCGAGCGAGAAATCGCGGCCGGCGCGACTCAGCTCGCTGACCACGTGCCGCTGCTGGTTGACCTTGATCGGATAGACCGGCCGATAGCCGCCGCGGTAGCTGTACTCCTGCATGGCCGCCTTGAAGGCGCCATGGATCACGCGCAGCCGGTGCCGCAGGATGCCGTTGAATCGGAAGAGCACCGGCAGCTGGATATCACGCTGGCGGACGGCGTCGACCAGCTCGTGCAGGTCCAGCTCCGGCCCGCCTTTTCCCTCGGGGTGCACGCTCACGTTGCCGCGCTCGTTGACGCCGAAGTAACCGGCCCCCCAGTGTTCGAATCCGTAGAGCTGCTCGCTCTTGGCCACGGTCCAGGGATCGCCAGGCAGCATGGCCCACCTCCCGGGTCGGATCGACGTCCGCTTCTTGGTTGGCGCCACAGGGGCGCGATGATCGACGACCGCAGGCCGGTCTAGTACGCCTGCGCGAACACGACGCGCCCCTCGCTCGGGCGGCCGCAATGCACGCACGACCCCGGGGTCTGGTCACGGTTGAACGGGATGTTGCGAATGGTCACCTTGGTGGTCTCCTGGACCTTCGCCTCGCAGGCCGCGTCGCCGCACCAGTGGCCGTGCGCGAAGCCGCCGCCACGGTTGGTGAACAGGTCGACGAAGTCGTCCCAGGTGTCGACCCGGTGCGTGTTGGCCTCGAGACGGGCCCGCGCGCGGGCGAAGAGATCCTGCTGGATGCGGTCCAGTTCGGCCTGCACGCCGGCCAGGATGCCGTCGATCGGCACGGTGGTCTTGGCGCCGTCGTGGCGGGCCTTGAGCATGACGGTGCCGGCGGCGAGGTCGCGCGGGCCGATCTCGAGGCGGACCGGCACGCCCTTGCGCTCCCACTCGCTGTACTTCCAGCCGGGGCGCAGGTTGTCGCGGTCGTCCACGCGCACGGCGCCGAGCGCGGGGCGCAACGTGTCGGCGATCGCGCGGGAAGCGGCGCAGACCGCGGCCTTCTCCTCGTCGCTCTTCCAGATGGGCACGATGACGGCCTTGGTGCCGGCGATGCGCGGCGGCAGCACGAGGCCCTGGTCGTCGCTATGGGTCATGATCAGGGCGCCGATGATGCGGGTCGACATGCCCCAGCTCGTGGCCCACACCAGGTCGACCTTGCCTTCCTGGTCCTGGAACTTGACGTCGAAGGCGCGCGCGAAGTTCTGGCCGAGGTCGTGGCTGGTGGCCGCCTGCAGGGCCTTGTTGTCCTGCATCATGGCCTCGATCGAGAAGGTCTCGACCGCGCCGGCGAAGCGCTCGCTCGCCGTCTTGACGCCCGGGATCACGGGCATCGCCAGGATCTCCTCGGCGAACCAGCGGTAGACCTCGAGCATCTGCAGCGTCTCGGCGCGGCTTTCCTCGGCGGTGGCGTGCGCGGTGTGGCCCTCTTGCCAGAGGAACTCGGTCGTGCGCAGGAACATGCGCGTGCGCAGCTCCCAGCGCATGACGTTCGCCCACTGGTTGATCAGGATCGGCAGGTCCCGGTAGCTCTGGATCCACTTGCGGTACATGTCCCAGATCACGGTCTCGCTCGTGGGCCGGATCACGTACTCCTCGTCGAGCTTCGAGGCGGGGTCGGGCACCACGTCCACCTTGCCGCCCGACTCCACCTGCTTCAGCCGATGGTGGGTGACGATCGCGCACTCCTTGGCGAAGCCCTCGACGTGCTCGGCCTCCTTGGCCAGGAAGCTCTTGGGGATCAGCAGCGGGAAGTAGGCGTTGACGTGGCCCAGCTCCTTGAACCTCGCGTCGAGGATGCGCTGGATGTTCTCCCAGATGGCGTAGCCGTTCGGCCGGATCACCATGCAGCCGCGCACGGGCGAGTTGTCGGCCAGCTCGGCCTCGCGGATGACGTCCTGGTACCAGCGGTTGTAGTCGTCGGCGCGCGTGGTGATCTCGGCCATGGTGTCCTGTGGTCCTTTGCCGCGTAGGGGTGCCGGGGCGTCACGCGATGCCCCGCGGGATCCGGCAAGATAATACAGGCCGGCAACGGGGGAAAGTGGGCGGATCGGACCGGCCGGCCGCCGGCGCTTCAGCGCACGAGCGTCACCTTGCCCGTCTGCGACCGTCCCTCGGCCTGCAGCCGATAGACATAGACCCCGGCCGCCAGCGCCTCCGGCTGCCAGGGCACCAGGTGGCTGCCGGCCTCGAGCGGGCCGTCCAGCAGGGTGGCCACCCGCCGGCCGCCGAGGTCGAACACCGCGAGGTTGAGCGTCGCGGCCGGCGCGGCGAGGTCGAGCCGGAAGACGGTGCGCGGGTTGAACGGATTGGGCGCGAGCGTGAGCACGGCCGGCGGCATCAGTCTCGGTGCCGCGGTCACGGGCTGATGGCCGAAGACATAGGCGCCGTCGTCCCAGTTGCTGACCACGAGGTCCAGAGCCGCCGACACGCGGTAGGTCACCGTGACCGGACCGTCGGCGGGGCCCGCCAGCGACACCCAGCCGTCGCGACGGTCGGCGCACCAGGCCGCGCGTGGCAGCTCGCGGCCGCCGACCCGGACCATGTCGACGCTCTGCAGGTGGCGGTGCGGCAGCGTGAGCAGGCGCGACCCCGCCGCGAAGGCCGCTTCCTGCACGCTCGCCAGCCCCGCGTCGAGATCAGCCAGGGCGAAAGCCTCGACGACCGAGGCCCAGGCCGGGTCGGATTGCCATTGCGGGGTGGCCGTGAAGCCGCCGACGCCGTCGTTCAGGTAGATGCGCACGGGCTGCCACCAGCCCCCCGTGATCAGGTCGCCGTGGCCGTCGCCGTCGATGTCGGCGATCACGACGGCCGAGCCGTAGCCGCTGAAGCTGCTCAGCCAGGCGGGCGAGGCGGACAGGTCGCCGCCGCCGGTCAGGAACACCGCGAAGCCGCCGAAGCCCGCGAACTGGCCGTTGTAGCCGACGAGCGCATCGAGGCGGCCGTCGCCGTCCAGGTCGGCGAGGTCGAGCGTGTTGCCGTTGCCGACGTAGGCCGCGGTCCAGCCCGGCGCGGTCTGCAGCAGGCCGCCTTCGTTGTAGTAGATCCGCAGGCGTCCCTGCGCGCCGCCGCTCAGCGTGACGAGGTCCGGCCAGCCGTCGCCGTTCATGTCGGCGAAGCGCAGATCGTAGCAGGCGTCGGCGATGGCGCTGGTCCAGGCGGGCGACGTGGCCAGCTGGCCACCGTCGTTGAGGTAGACGAGGTTCGGGGTGTAGACCGCGCGGTAGGCCTCGCCCGTGGCCACGGCGAGGTCGAGGTCGCCGTCGCCGTCGGGATCGCCGACCGCGACCCGGAACGAGTGCAACGTGGGCGGGGTCTGCCAGCCGGGCAGCGCCTGCAGCGTACCGCCGAGGTTCGGGTAGGCCTGGACCTGGGCGGTGGTCCAGTCGGCGCCGATGTAGTTGGCGACGATCAGCTCGGGATAGCCGTCGCCGTCGAGGTCGGCCAGCACGCAGTGGCCGCTGTAGCGGGCGTCCTGGCTCGCCCAGCCGGCGGTCGTGGGCAACACGCCGCCCTGGTTCAGGTAAGCCAGGTTGGCCGCCGGGGCCATGTCGTTGCCGTTGCTGACGGCGAGGTCGAGCCAGCCGTTGCCGGTGATGTCGCCGATGTCCAGGCCGGTGCCGAAGAGGGTGGTCTCGTGGGCGACCCAGGTGGGGCTGGTGGGAAACGGCACGGCCAGGGCGCTCATGGTCAGGGCGCTCATGGCCACGGCGACCGCCGCGTGAACGATCATGACGGCGCGCGAGCGCCACGGTCGTCGCATCACACACCCCCAGGTCAACGGTGCTTCTGACCGAGCCAGTAGCGCTCCACCGCGTGGATGCCGTGGCGCTGCCTCAGGGCGGGCGCCAGGATGGCGGCGTGTTCGGCCGTCACGGTCCAGCCGGGACGGGCGAGCCGCGCCGTGACATCGGCGCCGAAACGCCAGGCGTGGGCGTCGTAATCGTGCGGGTCCAGCGGGATCGGGTGGCTCGTGGCCAGCGTCTCGTGGTAGGCGACCTGGATCCAGGCCAGGCCGCCGGGGCGCAGCAGGCGCACCAGCTCGTCGACGGCGAGGTCGAACTCGACGATGTGCTCGAGCACGTGGCTGCAGATGATCCAGTCGAAGGCCTCCGCGCGGAACCCGGCGCGGCGCAGGTCGGCGATCACGTCGGGCATGAACCGCGGGTCGCGGCGATCGAAGTCGGAGCGGAAGCAACGACCGAGCCCTTCGTGGGCCAGCAACCAGCTCATCGCCGGGGAGACGGACAGGCCCAGCAGCGAGCGCGGCACGCGGGCCTTGTCCGCCAGGACGCGGCGCATGCCGAAGACCAGGAATCGCTGGCGGTCGAACGAGCCGCAGCGCGGGCAGATGCAGTCGCCGATGACGTCGTCGGGCGCCACGTAGGTCCGGAAGCGCCGGCCGTGCCAGCGGCAGACCGGGCACTCGTGACGCTCGCTGCGGCGCAGTCGCTCGCCGAACGCCAGCAGGTAGTTGTGGCCGGCGCCGGCGATCATGCGCCCCGCCCGCAGCGGGTGCTTCCACAAGCAGGCCCGCGAACGGGGATTGAGGATCGTCTGCCGGGCGTAGGACCAGGCTGACACGGGTGGCCTTTCTGCGGGGACGGTCGAGGCTGCGATGATTGTGGACCGTCGGCGGCTGCGTGGCAACCCCCGTTACTCGGGACGCGCCAGTCCTGCCGCGAAGGACGCCCGCAGCGCCGCCCGGCGAGCCACGGCCGCCGGGCTCGGATCCTGCTGGGGATCGACGCTCTCGAAGAACGAGCCGTAGGCGAACAGCGCCCAGCCGGCGAGGCCGCCGCCGGCGGCCAGCTGCGGGACGAGGTCGGCCGGGCTCTCGTGCATGAAGACGCCCACGCCCGGGGTCAACCGGTCGCCGGGCACGGCGTCTTTCCAGGCGGCGAGGTCGGCCGTGAAAGCCTCGGCGTCGCGCGTGTAGATCATGGGCAGCAGCCGATCGACGAGGCCCTCGTCGAGCCAGGCGACCCCGTCCTGCAGGAACGTGTCGCGGGCGAGCGCCGGACGGCGGAACACGGCCGCCGAGATCTCCAGCCCCGGCCGCACGGCGCGGCAATCGGCCGAAACACGCCGCACCAGGCCCGTGATCTCCTCGCGCAGCCACTGGCGATATGCGGTCCGGGCCGGCTCCTGACGCGGATCGCCGGTGCCGCCGGCCGCGCGCCAGCGCAGGAGCGTGGCGGGGTCGCCCGGCCAGAGGCGCTCCGGCGCGAGGCGGTCGCTGACGAAGCGCACGTAGTCGAGGTGCAGGCCGTCGACGGCGTAGCGGGCGCAGATGTCCCGCAACACGGCCACGATGTGGTCCTGGGCCTCGGGATTGGCCGGGTTGATGGTCACGTAGTGGTCGTTCAGCGGCTGGGCTTCGCGTCGTTCGTCGTGCAGGCGCCAGTCCTCGTGGCTCCAGAACGCGTGGTCGAGCGCGGCCGGAGGGTCCAGCCCGCGCCACAGGGGGTAGACGTTGACCCAGGCGTGCAGGCGCAAGCCGAGCCGCCGGGCCACCGTGAGCGCGTGCTCGAGGGGGTCGAAGCCGGGGTCGGTCAGGAGCATCGTCGCGGTGGTGTCCGCGCCCGAGGCCGGCGCGACCAGCAGCTCGTGACCCCAGGGTTCGAGCTCGCTGCGGTAGAACGCGTCGGCCTGTCCGCGCACCTGGAAGTAGACGTCGGTGGCGCCGAGGCGGGCCGCGTCCTGCAGGCAGCGATCCACGTCGACGGCCGTCCGAAAGTCCCAGCGCGTGATCCACAGGCCGCGCGTGGCGGCGGGGTCGCGCTGGACCGGCGGCGGTGAACCGCCGCAGCCGGCGGCGCAGGCGGCCGCCAGGAAGACCAGCGCCGGCAAGGCCCTCACGGCTCCCCCAGCGCGGCGGCCTGCGCGCGCGCGTGGTAGCTCGACCGCACCAGGGGCCCCGCCTCGACCCACGCCAGGCCGATCTCGCGGCCCAGCGCCGCCAGCTCGGCGAATTCCTCCGGCGTGACGTACCGCGTGACCGGATGGTGCGCCGCCGACGGCTGCAGGTACTGGCCGATCGTCAGGATGTCGACCCCGCAGCCCTTCGCGTCGCGCATCAGTTCGAGCACCTCGTCGCGCTGCTCGCCGACGCCGACCATGATGCCGGTCTTGACCGCGAGGCCGCTGCGGTGGCGGCGCGCGCGGCGCAGCAGTTCCAGCGAGGTCTCGTAGCTGGCTTCGGGCCGCAGCGCCGGGTAGAGGCGCGGCACGGTCTCCAGGTTGTGGTTCAGGATGTCCGGCCCGGCGTCGAGCACGACCGCCAGGGCCCGCGCGTCGCCGCCCAGGTCGGGGATCAGCACCTCCACGCCGCATGACGGCACCAGCCGGCGGATGGCGGCGATCGTCGCGGCGAAGTGGGCGGCGCCGCCGTCGGCGAGGTCGTCACGGGTCACGCTGGTGACGACCGCGAAGCGCAGCCCGAGGTGCTGCACGGCGCGGGCCACGCGCTCGGGTTCGCCCGGGTCGACCACGGTCACCGGCCCGCCCGGGATGTTGCAGAACGTGCAATGCCGCGTGCAGGTGGGGCCCATGAGCAAGAAGGTGGCCGTGCCGGAGGCGAAACACTCGCCGCGGTTGGGGCAGTTCGCCGATTCGCAGACCGTGTGGAGGTCCGCGTCGCGCAACAGGCGCTGCATGCGGTTATAGTCGGCGCCGCCCTGGCGGGGCATCAGCAGCCAGCGGGGCTTGCGGGGGGCCTCCGACGAGGACACGGTTCGCTCCTGGCCGCGGCGCGCCGGCGGCGACGGTCTAGGGTTCGGGCACGACCTCGCCGCCAGCGGCGTCGGCGCACGACGCCAGCGGACCGGCCTCGCGGACCCGGAACCGCCCGTCGACGAAGACCACCCGACAGGCCTCGTGGGCGGGGTCGTGCTGGAAGACCAGGATCAGGTCCTGCTCGGCGGCCCGGCTGAGCAGCTGGCGCTTCTCGCTCAGGGTGAGCAGCGGGTTGAGGTCCCAACCGGCGATCCAGGGCAGGTGCACGTGGGCCGTGGTCGGGATCAGGTCGGCCAGGAACACGAGGGCACGGTCGCCGGTGGCGAAGTCGGCGTACTGCATGCCGGGCGTGTGGCCGTGCACGGGCACCAGACGCAGGCCGGGGGCGATCTCGGCCGCGCCCGTCAATAGCTCGAGCCGGCCGGTGTCGGCGAGCGCCTCGAAGTCGTCGGGGCGGAAGCTGGCGCGGTCACGATCGCTTGGCCGCAGCGCCCAGTCCCATTGCTGCCGCTGCACCCACCAGCGGGCCGCCGCGAAGGCGGGGGTCATGCCGTCGGCGAGGTCGAGGCAGGCGCCGCCGACGTGGTCGAAGTGCAGATGGGTCAACACGACGTCGGTGATCGAGTCGCGGCCGATGCCGGCCGCGTCGAGCTCGGTCAGCAACTGGCCGGCCCGCCGCTGCATGCCGTAGATCTCCCGCTGCCTGGCGTCCCAGCGGTCGCCGATGCCGGTGTCGATCAGGATGCGGCGGCCGTGGCCCTCGGCGAGCAGGCAGCGCAGCCCGACCGGGATACGATTCTGCTGATCGGCGGGGATCTGCTTTTCCCACAAGGGCTTGGGCACGATGCCGAACGACGCGCCACCGTCGAGGCGGAACGCGCCGTCGCTCAGCAGGGTGAAGGTCCAGTCGCCCAGTCGCATCGTCTGCTCGGGATCGGGTTGCGCACAGTGCCCCGTCGGCCGACAGGCTTCCTGAAGGTAACGCCACCGGGAGCGGGGCACAACCCACTTGATTAATGAAAACCCGATACTAATAAAGTCTCAAGGTGCCCTGGCGTCCTGCCGAATTCCTCAGCGATCGGACCGGGGGAACTGGAGCCGGTGCGGGACCTGGCGACAATCCCGCGATACGAGAGGAAGGAACGCCCCATGTTCACGACCATGACCCTGCGCACCCGCCTGTTGACGGTGGGCCTCGCCATCGTCGTCATCCCGCTGATCGTCATCACCGGCGTGGTGGTCACCAAGCAGAACGCCATGCGCGCCAGCGCGGCCGCCGAATGCCGCGCGCTGGCGTACGCCGACCTCGACCATATCGTCGAGGGCATCGAGGCCATGTGCGCCACGCAGCAGCACGTGCTGCAGGAGCAGGTCCGCAACGGCCTGTCCGTCACCCGCCACGCCATCGGCCTGCAAGGCGACCTCGAACTGTCGACCGAGACCGTGCCCTGGGCGGCGGTCAACCAGTTCTCCAACCAGCGCCACGACGTGGCGTTGCCCAAGCTGCTGGTGGGGGGCCACTGGCTCGGGCAGAACCGGGCCGCCGGCGTGGCCAGCCCGATCGTGGACGACGTGCGGAGCCTGGTAGGCGGCACCTCCACGATCTTCCAGCGCATGAACGAGCGTGGCGACATGCTGCGCGTCTGCACCAACGTGATGGCCGCCAGCGGCGAGCGCGCGATCGGCACCTACATCCCGGCCGTCAATCCGGACGGCCAGCCGAACCCCGTGATCCAGACCGTGCTGGCCGGCAAGACCTACGAGGGCCGCGCGTTCGTGGTCGACCGCTGGTACATCACGGCTTACGAGCCCCTGCGCGCCGCCGACGGCAGCGTGGTGGGCATCAGCTACTTCGGCGTGCCGATGGAATCGGCGACCGCGCTGCGCCAGTCGATCATGGACGTCAAGGTCGGCCAGACCGGGTACATCTACGTGCTGGACAGCCAGGGCAACTACGTCATCTCGCACAAGGGCACGCGCGACGGCGAGAACATCATGCAGGCCCGCGACGCCAACGGGGTCTACTTCATCCAGGAGATGATCACCAAGGCCAAGGCCGCGCCCGGCAGCATCGTCGAGCAGTTCTATCCGTGGCAGAACCAGGGCGAGAGCCAGGCCCGCATGAAGGTGGCGCGTCTGGTGTACTTCGCGCCCTGGGACTGGGTGATCGGCGCCGGCTCCTACGAAGACGAGATCCTGGCCGCCGAGCAGGCCATCACCCGCATCAGCCACCAGTCGCTGGTGATGATCCTGATCACCAGCGCCCTCGCCCTGGTGCTGGCCGGCCTCCTGTGGTTCGCCATCGCCAACCGCCTCGGCCGGCAGCTCGGCGGTCTGGCCGACAACCTCGGCCACGCCTCGAGCCAGGTCGGCAGCTCGGCCAGCGAGGTGGCCGCCGCCAGCCAGCAGATGGCCGCCGGCGCCAGCGAACAGGCAGCCTCCCTGCAGCAGATCGCCGCCTCGCTCGAGGAGATCTCGGCGGGCACGAACCAGACCGCGGGCAACGCCGGCAACACCGACGAGGAGAGCACCAGCGCCGCCGACGCCGCGCGCAAGGGCGTCGCCGCGATGCAGCACCTGTCCTCGGTGATCGACGAGATCAAGAAGAGCAGCGACGAAACGGCGCGCATCCTCAAGACGATCGACGAGATCGCCTTCCAGACCAACCTGCTGGCCTTGAACGCGGCGGTCGAGGCCGCCCGGGCCGGCGAGGCGGGCAAGGGCTTCGCCGTGGTGGCCGAGGAGGTGCGCAACCTGGCGCAGCGTTCGGCCGAGGCGGCCCGCAACACCGCCCTGTTGATCGAGACCAGTCAGAAGAGCGCCAGCAGCGGCGTGGACGCCACGCGGCAGGTCGGCGCGATCCTGGCCGAGATCACCGCGAGCGTCGACAAGGTCAAGTCCCTGGTCGGCAGCGTCGCCTCGGCGAGCCGCGAGCAGGCCAGCGGCATCGGCGAGATCAACAACGCGGTCAACCGGCTCGACCAGGTCACCCAGACCAACGCCGCCAGCGCCGAGGAATCGGCGGCCGCCAGCCAGGAGCTCGAGCAGCAAGCCGACACGGTGCGCCTGGCGGTCGACGAGCTGGTGAGGCTGGTCAGCGGCCGGCAGAACAGCGTGGCGCCGCCGCCGGTGCGTCCTTCCAGCCGGGTCAAGCCGCAGACGACATCGGCGGCGCCCAAGGCGGCGGCACCTGCCCCGCAGCGCCGGGAATGGAAGGCTCAGCCCTCCGCTCAGCGCAAACCGGCCGAGGCGCTCGTGCCGGCCGGCGTGTTGCCGCTCGACGACGACGACCTCGCCGACCTCTAGCCTCGCAGCCCCCGGATCGGCGCCGCCTCGCTCGCAGGCGGCGCCGATTCTCCTTGCCATGGCGCCAGCGGCCGCTATCTTCCGCGCCAAGACCCCCGTCCGGGACATGGTGCCGCCGTGCTCACCTTCATCCTGCTGTCGTTCTCGTCGCTGTTCGCCGTCATCGACCCGCCGGGGTGCATCCCCTTCTA
>CAZVWL010000065.1:0-12827 GCA_964630845.1 uncultured Fibrobacteraceae bacterium | reverse complement strand
CGAGCTGGCGTTCACGCACCCGCAGACCGACCAGCCGGTCGTCTTCACCGCCCCGCCCGATTTCGCCGCCGATCCGGCCAGGGCCCTGAGGGCGGCGATCATCCAGCCGGCCGAGACCGACGCCTACCGGCTGCAGCACGGCGCGAGCGACGGCGCGCCGGGCTGGTACATCGACCGGCTCGGCGGGTACCTGCTGTCGCAGGCGGAGCAGGCGGCGGGGTCGACCCAGCTCGAACGGCTGGGCGCCTTGCAGCCGCTCCGTGGCGCCTACCACAAGATCCTCTCGCGCCAGGTGCGCCGGACCAGCCCCGAGGAGGCCTCGCCGCTGCCGGTCCTGGGCGAGCCGGCGCCGCCGCGGTTCACGGTCAAGGAGAACGGCGTCGTGTATGAGCTGAGCTTCAGCGAGGGGTACTCGGTGGGGCTGTTCCTGGACCAGCGCGACAACCGGCGCCGGCTGCTGTCCGGGCACGTGGCCGCGGGATTCTCGCTCGACGAGCGCGCGCGCCCGCTCACGGTGCTGAACACGTTCGCCTACACCTGCGCGTTCTCGGTGTGCGCGGCGCTGGCCGGCGCGCACACCACGAGCCTCGACCTCGCCCGCAAGTACCTCGAATGGGGCGCGCGCAACTTCACGCTCAACGGGCTCGACCCCGCCGAACACGACTTCATCTACGGCGACGCGTTCGACTGGCTGCGGCGCCTGGCGCGCAAGCAACGGCAGTTCGACCTGGTGCTGCTCGACCCGCCGACCTTCTCGCAGGCCAAGGGGCGCGGCGTGTTCCGCGCGGCGAAGGATTATGGCAAGCTGGTGGTCGCCGCGTTGCCGGTGCTGGCGCCGGGCGGGGTGCTGCTGGCCTCGACCAACGCCGCCGGGCTCGAGGCCGAGGCGTTCCAGGCGATGGTCGACGGGGCGATCGCCGGCGGCGGGCGCAGCGTGTTGCAGCGGCACTACGTGCCGCAACCGCCGGATTTTCCGCTCAGCCGGGGAGAGCCGGCGTACCTGAAGACCGTCTGGCTGCGCGTGGCGTGAGCCGCGCGGAAAGGTCCACGTGATGCTCGATCTGTTGCGCGCGGTGCGCGGCTTCTTCAACCGCTTCAGCACGATGACCGTGGCGGGGGTGCCGGTCGACTGGTTCTTCCACCTGATCGGCGCGGCGGCCGTCATGCTGGTGGCGTCGCGGCTGGTGGGGCGCGCCTGGGCATTGCGGCTGACCCTCGGCTTGATCGTCGCCAAGGAACTGGTCGACATCTTCGCCAAGACCCGCGTCGAGTACATCCGGCCGCCGACGGTCGACCTGGCGCTCGATCTCTCGGCCGGCCTCGCGGGCATCGGGATCGGTTACCTGCTGGCGCGTCGGTTCGTGCGCCCCACCCCGCGGGAGGGACAGCGATGAAGAAGACCGGCGGACGGGCGCTCGCAGCGCTCCTGGCCCTGGTGGCGATCGTGTTGCTGGCGCAGTCGCTCGCGGCGCCGGAGTCGGCGGCGCGGCGCGTGCCGTTGCTCGCGGTGGCGGCGCTCGGCATCCTCGCCTTCGCGCGGCCGCCGGCCCGCTGGATGCTGTTCGTCCTGGTCCCGGCCGGGCCGGTGCTCGACTTCGCGTTCCTCACGCCGGCGCGCGGCGTGTACGCGACCGAGGTCGTGCTGCTGGCTGCCCTGGCCGCCACGCTGGCGAGCACGGCGCTGGGGCGGTTGCAGACGCCGTGGGCGTGGCCGGCGCGGCCCGCTCTCCTGCTGGCGGCGTTCGGCGTGGCGGGAGCGCTCGCGCTTCTGGCCGGGCATGCGGACGCCATGCGGTCGTTCGTCGGCTGGCGCGCGTTGCGCGTGCTGGCGCTCACAACCGGCGCCGTGTTCCTGCTGACGGCCGTCGGCCGGCAGACGTCGCGCCCGCTTCCCGCGCTGTGGACCGGCGCCACGCTCGGCGTGTTGCTGCTGCTCGGGGGCGGCGGTGTGGCGGAGTTCGCGTGGCGTGGCGGCGGTGGGCAGTTCGAGGCGGGGTCGTTCTACGGCAGCGCGATCGGCCTTTCGATGCACCTGGCCATGGCCATGCCGCTGGCCCTGTGCGTGGCGCTCGGGCCGTCACCTCGCGGCTGGCGGCTGGTGGCCGGCGCCGCCTGGCTGCTCGCGTTCGTGTGCCTGCCGTTGACCGCGTCGCGGGGAGCGCTGGCGAGCGTGGCGATCACCACGGCGCTGGCCGTGGTCGTGGCGGTGCGTCGGTCCCGGTCCGGGATCTGGCGGCCGCTGGCCGCGCTCGTGCTGGTGGTTGTCGTCGGCGGGGTCGTGCTCGTAGCCCGGCCCGAGCTGGCCGGCGAAGCGTTCGCGTACAAGTTCCGCGCGTCGGTGGCGGGCGACTTCCTGTCGACGCGCACGACGGCCTGGACCGAAGCGCGCGCGGCCATCGCGGCGCGGCCGCTGGACGGCGAGGGGCCGCACACGTGGGTGCCGAGCGTGCCGCTGGAGCTGGCGCGTCGGCACGGGGTGCCGGCGGCCTTGCTGGCGCTGGCGGCGATCGGGGCGGCGGCGGTGGTCGCGGGGCGGCGTGGCTGGCGGCTCGACGGTGCCGCGCAACCGAACGCCGGCGAGGTCGCCGGCACCGGTGGGGTGCACGACGCCTCGCTGGCGTGGGGGCTGGCGCTGGGCCTCGTGGGCCTGCTGCTGGTGGGCCTGGCCGAGACCGGGCTCGGCGCGCGCAGCACCCCGCTGGTGGCCCTGACCATCGTGATGGTCGACCTTGTCGCCCGCCGCTAGACGCGCGCGGCGATCGCCTCGGCCATGCCGGTCGTGGTCGTGGTGCCGCCCATGTCGTAGGTGCGGAACTTGCCTTCCTTGATGATGGCGGCGACGGCGTCCTCGAGGCGCCGGGCCATGTCCTTCTCGCCGAGGTGGTCGAGCATCATCTTGGCCGACAGGATCATGGCGATGGGGTTGACCTTGTTCATGCCGACGTACTTCGGCGCCGAGCCGTGGCTGGGCTCGAAGATGGCGACCTTGTCGCCGATGTTGCCCGAGCAGGCGAAGCCGAGGCCGCCGACGAGCTGGGCGCAGAGGTCGCTGATGATGTCGCCGAACATGTTGCTGGCGACCATCACCCCGTAGTCCTGCGGGTTCTTGATCAGCCACATGCACATGGCGTCGATGTTGGTCTCCCAGAGGTCGATGCCCGGGTAGTCCTTGGCGATCTTGCGCGCCTCGCGGATCATCAGGCCGCTGGTCTCGCGGATCACGTTGGGCTTCTCGACCACCGTGACGGACTTGTAGCCGAACTTCCTGGCGTACTCGAAGCCGTCGCGGATGATGTCCTGGCAGCCCTTGCGCGTCAGGATGCGCACGCTGGCGGCGATGTCGTCATTGGCGACGGCGGCCATGCGGCCCATCTGCTTGGGGTGGGTCCGGGTGAAGGCGTCGCGGATCTCCTGCGGGATGGGGTGCCACTCGACGCCCATGTAGAGGTCCTCGGTGTTCTGGCGGAAGACCACCAGGTCGAGGTCGTCGCGGTAGTTCAACGGGTTGCCCGCGTAGGCCTTGCAGGGGCGCAGGTTGGTGCGCAGGTCGAACGCCTGGCGCAAGGCGACGATCGGGCTGCGGTACACGTGGCCCTGGCCTTGCAACGCGGGGATCAGCTCGCGCTCGGCCTCTTCCTTGGGCTTGCTCGTGATGGCGCCGAACAGGGCGGCGTCGACGGTCTCGAGCATGGCGAGCGTGCGGTCGGGCAGGGCGTTGGCCTCGGTGCGCCAGATCTCCCAGCCGATGTCGCCGTGGATGTATTCGGCGTCGAAGCCGAGCTTGTCGAGCACGATCCGCGTGGCGTCCATCACGTCGACGCCGACGCCGTCGCCGGGCATCCAGCCGATCTTGTACTTCGCCATGGTCCTCGTCCTTCGGGCAGGGGCGCGTGGGTGCTGGGGCCGCGCCGCGTTCGCGGCGGCGTCGGTACCGGGACTGTACGCCATGATAGGCAGCTGAAGGGTCGTGATAAAGTAATTTCAGTTGCGACGACAGCATCCTTAGTAGGATAATATCAGTCCTGTACAAGAATTCCGCTCGGGCGGCAGGACCTTGTCCTCACCAGGAGGCTCACCATGGCCAGCTATCCGCTGAAGCGCCTCGCCGCCGCCTGCACGTTGCTCGCCGTGCTGCTGGCCGATGGCCAGTCCGTCCACGCGTTCTCGTTCGGCCCACCCGACGGCAACACCAACGCGCCCGGCGAGCTGAACTGCACGAGCTGCCACGCCACCTTCCCGCTCAACAGCGGCGCGGGCCAGCTCGGTTTGGCCGGCCTGCCCGACGCCTACACGCCCGAGGCTCTTTACGACCTCGCCGTGACGCTGAGCGATCCGATCGCCCGGCGCTGGGGTTTCCAGCTCACCATCCTGGACGACCAGGGCGTGCAGGCCGGCGAGCTCGAGGCCTCCGATCCGGGCACCCAGGTCAGCGGCGGCGGCGTGCGCACCTACGTCGAACACAACGCGACCGGCACCGCTCCCGGCATGGTCGGCCAGAAGACCTGGACCTTCCGGTGGACCGCGCCGCAGCCAGGCCGCGGCCCGGTGACGCTGTACGTGGCCGGCAACGCGGCCGACAACGACGGCGGCACCGATGGCGACCACATCTACGCGACCACGTTCGCGGCGGTCGAGGCGGCGGCGACCTCGGCGCCTGACCTGCCGCCCCTGGTGACGGTCCTGGGGCCCTCGCCCAACCCGTTCAACCCGACGGTGGACATCCGGTTCAGCCTGGCGCAACCGGCGCGGGCGGCGGTTTCGGTGTGGGGTCTGGACGGGCGGTCGGTGGCGACGCTGCTTGCAGGGGACCTGCCGGCTGGCGACCACGCCGCGCGGTGGGATGGCACGGATCGGTCGGGCCGCGGTCTGGGTTCGGGTGTCTACATCTTCTCGGTCGAAGTGGCCGGCGAGCGATGGTTCGGACGCATGACGCTGGTGCGGTGACGGGCCGCGGTCAGCGCGGCGCCCCGGTATGCACCCGGACGCTCTCGCGCAGCAGTTCGATCTCCGGCGAGGCCGCCTGCTCGCGGTTGCGCTCGTCCAACAGGTAGGTCAGCGTGATCGACGCGGCCACGTACAGGGCAGGCATCGTGAACGGCACCAGGCGGCGCCAGCGGTGCTGCCGCAGCAGGTTGGAGCAACCGAAGGCGCCCGCCGCCAGGATCAGGCAGAACCCGAGGCTCGACAGGTAGAGGTGCGAGAGGTTGAGCCATTCCTCGCCTGCCGACAGGGTGCCGAACGGGATCAGCGTGATGTAGGTCCAGGCGATGAAGAAGCGCAGGGCCCGGCTGCCGAACACGAAGCCGAAGAACGAGAAGCTCAGCACGCCGAGCGTCACCAGGATGCGGATCGGCACCCGCGCGAAGTAGAGGGCCTGCACGAGCACGCCCGATTCCTGCAACAGCTCGCTCTCCTGGAGCGGGAAGGCCATCAGGTTCAGGTAGCGGAACACGTTGACGACCGAGGCGACGGTGTAGACGAGCGGACCGTCGACCGCCGTGGCCGTGCCAGGTCCGCGGTAGCCCCACAGGTTCTGACCGACCTGGAAGACCAGGCCGAGGGCGAGGAACACCAGCAGGTCGTTCGAAAAGATCGGCCGGCGCTCCCGGCGCTGGATGAAGAACGCCTTGTAGGCGACCAGGCAGCCGAGCAGGGACAGCGTGGAGGCTCGGGTCAGCCCGGTCAGGCTGTACAGGATGAGGCCGGCTGCGAAGTATGGCGAGCGCAGGCGGCCGTCGCTGCGGAAGTCGTTGCGGATGAACAGGTAGAGCACCAGCAGGTGCAAGAACGACAGGAGCAGGCTTTCCTGGTCGGCGAGCGTCTGCAGGATGCGTCCGTAGTTGCCGACGTTCAGGGCGAACAGACCGGCCGCGAGCAGGGCCATGCGGTCGTTGTGGAACAGCATGTTCACGAGCATGTAGATCAGGAACGCGCAGAGGGCGTGCAGCACCAGGTTCACGGCGATGTAGGAGCCGTAGTCGAGCCCGAAGAGACGGTACTCGAGCAGGAACGCGAGCTGCAGCAACGGCTGGCTGAACCAGGCGCCGATGTGCTGGAACCGGGCCAGGGGGGCGAGCGACATGTCGTGGGTGTCGGCGAGCACGGCGAAGTCGAGCGGATGCCAGAAATCGCCCGTGCACAGGCGTCCGTACGCGGCGAACACGAGCACGAGCAGGACGGCGAGGATCGGTCCGTGGATCCTCAGGACTCGCCAGGATGCCTGCAGATGTGTCATGATGCGTGGGTCGGCTCCAGCAAACGATACCTCCAGCGCCAAAGGTGCCATGATGAAGGCGATGCGTCCAGTCCGGTCGTGGGGATTCTTGCCAGTCCTGGCGGTTGCCGCCGCCCTATTCCTGGCCCCGGCCTGCTCGGCGCAGCCCCCGGTGGTCGCCGAGGGTCCGTTCGACCTGACGCTGTTCTACACCAACGACATTCACGGCGCGTTCGCCGCGCGTCCCCACGAGGGCCAGGACGGGCCGCTGGTCGGCGGTTTTGCCGCCCTTTCGGGCCATCTGGCCAGGGAGCGGGCCGCTGCCGCGCGCCCCGTGCTGCTGGACGGCGGCGATTTCATGACGGGTAATCCGGTGTGCGAGCTGGTGGTCGACGGGGTGCGCGGGGGGGCCCTGGCGATGATGATGGGCGCGGTGGGTTACGCGGCGTCGGTGATCGGCAACCACGAGTTCGATCTCGGCCGCACGGACCTCGTCGCCCTCGTGCAGGCGTTCCCCTTCCCGGTGCTCGGCGCCGACCTGCACGACACCGCCGGCCGCGGCGATCCCGCGCTCGTGCCCGGCCGGCCGGGCCCGCTGGTGATCGAACGGGACGGGTTGCGCCTCGGCATCATCGGCGTGTCGCACCGGGGCCTGGAGGGGCTGCTGACGCCGCTGCGGCTGGACGGGATCACCAGCCGCGACCAGGAGGAGGTCATCCGCCGGCAGCTCGCCGATCTGGTCGCGCGGACCGACGTGCAGGTGTTGCTATCGCACAACGGCGTGGATACGGACCGCCGGCTGGCGCGGGCCCTGGCCGCCGACGGCCTCGACGTGATCGTCGGCGGCCATAGCCACACGCGCCTCGACGAGCCGGCCGTCGAGGCCGGCGTGCTGATCGTGCAGGCCGGCAGCAGCCTGCGGCACCTCGGCCGCCTCGACCTGCGCCTCGCCGACGGCCGCGTATCCGGTTACCGCGGGCGCCTCATCCTGCTGACGGCCGACGCGGAAGACGACGCCGACCCGCTGGTTCGCGGCATGGTGGACCACTTCGACCAGCAGGTGGCGGCCGTCTACGGCCGCCAGATCGGCCGCCTGACCGAAGACCTGCGACGCCACAGCCAGGGCGAGAGCGCGCTCGGCAGCTGGCTCTGCGACGTCGTCCGCCACCACAGCGGGGCCGACGTGGCGCTGATCAACTCGGGCGGCATCCGCAAGCATCTGCTGCGCGGCCCGCTGACCAAGCTCGACATCCACGAGGTGCTGCCGTTCGGCAACACCATCGTCGTGCACGCCATGCCGGGGGCGAGCCTGCGCCGGATCGCGCAGGCCAACGCGCGGGCGGCCGAGGTGCGCAGCTACGGCATCCTGCAGGTGAGCGGCCTGGAGTATCGGTACCACCGCGGCCCGGACGGCGAGGTCGTTCTGGATAACGTGCTGGTCGCGGGCGAACCGCTGGTCGACGACCGCACCTACCAGGTGGCGATGCCCGATTTCGTCAGCGGCATGGGCGACGTGTACCTCGCCGGCGCCGAACTGGGGCCCATGCGGGAGACGGGCGAGAACCTGGCCGACGTGGTGATCGACCACGTCGAGCGCACGGGCGGGCTGGTGGAGCCGCCGCCGGCGGGGCGGATCGGGCGCCGATGAGCGGCCGGACGGATCCTTGATCTGAAGATCACGCGATCTTGACCGATTCCTTACGTTTCGACGATACCGTGCCTGCGGGTGAAGCAGCGGCGACCGTCGTCGGTCGCCGCGCCGTATCCGTCGAGGTGGAGGCACGCGTATGCGGGGACCGTTCCCGGCCGCCATGCTGATCTGGTTGGCGCTGACCGTGACGACGGCCATGGCCGAGGTCGGCGTCGTGTCGGGCCAGGTCAAGGACAAGGAGTCGGGCGAGGAGCTGATCGCGGTCGACATCGTCGTCGTGGGAACCCCCATCACGGCCCAGACCGACCTCGAAGGGCGCTTCCAGCTCGACGGCCTTGCGCCCGGGACCTACATCCTGCGCGTCTCGTACCTCGGCTACAACACGCGCGTGGTCGAGGACGTCGTCGTCGTGGCCGGGCAGACCCGACGCCTCGACCTGACGCTCGAGAGCTTCCGCGCCAACGCCATCGACGACGTGATGGTCACCGCGACGCGGGTCCTGTCGACCGAGAGCGCCGTGCTGGCCGATCGCAAGCAGGCGTCCGTCGTCGGCGACGCCATCAGCGCCGCTCAGATCTCGCGTTCGCCGGACGGCCAGGCGGGCGACGCGCTCAAGCGCGTCACGGGCCTGCTGGTGGTCGACGGCGGGTACGTGAACGTGCGCGGCATGCCGGACCGGTACAACGTCACGGTCGTCGACGGCGCGGTCGCCACCTCGGTGGATCCCGACCTGGACCGCAAGAGCTTCAACTTCGAGATGATCCCCTCGAACCTGCTGTCGAACCTGCAGGTGCTCAAGACGGCGCTGCCGGACATGCCCGGCGATTTCACCGGCGGCCTGGTGCGCGTCAACACGGTCGAGTTCCCCGAGGAGCCCACCACCCAGTTCAGCATCCAGTCCGGCTTCGACTCGAGTTCGGCCGACCAGACCTTCTATCGCAACGCCTACTCGGGCAGCACCGATTGGCTGGGGCGCGACGACGGTGGTCGCGACCGCCCGCAGCTCGTGGTCGACGCGGGCCGCTTGCCCAGCGACAGCATCCCTTATCCCGATGAGGTCGCGCGCGCGATGCCCAACCGCTGGGCGACGGAATCGAAGACCACGCCTATGCCGTACTCGTTCGCGTTGTCGCACGGCAACCTGTTCCGACCCCTGGGCCGCAAGGTGGGCGTGGTGACGGCGGTGTCGTACAAGTCCGGTTCGTCGATCGGCGACGAGCTGAAGACCAAGCACCCCGAGCTGACCAACGACCGTTTCGAGGCGACCGACTACCTGTCGGAGATCAACATCGGCGCGCTGTTCAACCTGAACGTGGAGCTGGCCGACCGCCAGCGCCTGAGCTTCAAGAACCTCTACGGTCGCAACACCGAGGACTCGTTCCTCTCGGCGATCAAACGCGACAACGCGCTGGCATATCGCTACGTGCTGGAGTGGGAAGAGAAGGACCAGCTGACCAGCAGCGTGTCGGGGTCGCACGGCTTGCCGTTGTCGGGGCTGGCGTTCGACTGGCGGCTGCTCTACAACGAGAACAGGGCCAAGGAGCCGGATCTCCGCTTCATCGAGTACAACCTCGAGTCCGAGCCGATCGCCTTGCTGAACAACCGTCGGCACTGGCTCTACGTCGACGAGATCAGGCGCGGGCTGGACGCCAGCCTGGCGTGGTCGAGCCGCGACGTCGACCGCCCCGCCCGCGTGTCGGCCGGCCTGTCGCTCGGCACGCGCGCGCGCAACCTGGATCACTATCCCTACAACGTCGCGCGCGAGGGGACCTCGGGCGGGCTCGTGTTCCTGCCGCCTGAGGACATCTTCGACCCCGAGAACTTCAAGCAGGGGTTGTTCTCCCTGCGCTACCAGGACCAGTTCGAGGGGTCGTACCGCGGCTCGCAGGTCATGAACGCGTATTACACGATGGTCGACATGCCCATGCAGCTGGCGCAGGAGGAGTTCCGGCTGTCGGGCGGCATGCGGCTGGAGAACAACCGCGTCGCCGTGTCCGGCTTCGACAAGGTCTCCGACACGTTCATCACCGCCGAGACGCGTAGCGAATACCTGCTGCCGTCGGTCAACCTCACCTACGAGTACGACGAGCGGACCAACGTCCGGCTCGCCTACTTCCGCTCGCTCAACTACCCGGAGATCCGCGAGATCGCGCCGGTGAAGTCGAGCGACTTCAAGAACGACTGGCAGCTCGAAGGCAATCCGGACCTCGAGGTCGCCCGGATCGCGAACTACGACCTGCGCCTCGAGCGGTTCCCGCGCTTCGGCGAGGTCCTGGCCGTGAGCGTGTTCTACAAGCGGATCAAGAACGCGATCGAGACCAGCCTGAACGCCCAGTCGAACTACCTCGACCTCTACAGCTGGTTCAACGGCGATGGCCGGAACTACGGCGTCGAACTGGAGGTGCGCAAGCGTCTGGACATCATCAGCAGGCGGCTCTACGACGTCACGATCATCGGCAACTACACGCGCATCTGGTCGGAGGTCGACTTCAAGCTGCTGGACAGCGCGTCCGGCGACGACCAGTCGGCCGCCTTCCGGGACGCGACCCGCCTGTTGCAGGGGCAAGCGCCGTGGGTGGTCAACCTGAGCCTGAGCTGGGACGATCCGGACCGCAACACCTCGTTGACCGTGCTGTACAACCGCGTCGGCACCAGCCTGTTGTCGGTGTCGGAGAACCCCACGTTCAACCGCTACGGCGAGCCGCGCCACCTGCTCGACGCGGCCGTCACGCAGAAGCTCTCCGCCTCGACCAGCCTGAAGATCACCGCCAAGAACATCCTGGGCGAGGACGGCGTCCGTCGCTTCAGCGTCGACCCCGGCCAGGGCGGCGCCCAGCCACGCAACCTGCCGGGCGGATTCCGCACCTACGGCACAACCGTGGCCATGTCGGTCACGGTGAAATTCTGACCATTCATCGAATTTTGACGGCACGCACGCCTGACCTGAACACAGGCCGTCTAACATGCCCGTGTTCGCGCCGGCGAGGCCGGGGCGGACGTGTGGCGGGGCTGGTGTCACCGACACCGGTTCCGACGGACCTCTTCGACGGCTGATCAGAGGCGGATGTGTGGGGACGACCGGCTAATCGTCTCCGCTCCCACGGCGGGTCGACCATCACTTGACACGGATGCACACGCCAGCGCCACGGCACAGCCAGCGATACGGTCACCGCGGATTCCAGGCCGCCAGCGACTGGAACCGCCCGGTTCTGAACTTGGAGGAGTCTCTTACATGAAGAAGATGATCCTGCTGATCCTCAGCCTGAGCCTGCTTGCGGGCATGGCCCAGGCCTTTGTCGGAACGGCCTACCTCGGCCCCGAGGACGGCCCCGTTTTCCAGGCCTACCGGTTCTTCAACGCGCGCACGCTCGATCCCGACACGCTCTACGTCCTGCGCGGCCAGGTCTACCTCGAAGAAGGCGCGAGCCTGACCATCCCGGCAGGCACGCTCATCGTCGGCGAGCCGGCCGGCACCATCGTCGTCAAGAAGGGCGCCCAGATCTGGTGCAACGGCACGGCCGAGGCGCCGGTGGTCTTCACGTCGTCCAGACCGGCCGGCCAGCGCGCCACCGGCGACTGGGGCGGCATCGTGATCCTGGGCCGGGCGCCGATCAACCTCGACCCCAACAACACCCAGATCGAGGGCGGCATCATCGAGGGCAACTACGGCGGCGACGATCCGTTCGACAACTCGGGCCGCCTTGTCTACACCCGGATCGAATACGCCGGTTACCGCTTCGAAGAGGGTAACGAGATCAACGGCCTGACCATGGGCGGCGTCGGTGCCGGGACGGAACTGCACCACGTGCAGGTGAGCTTCGCCAACGACGACAGCTTCGAGTTCTTCGGCGGCACGCTGGATGCTCACCACCTGGTGGCCTTCGGCACGCTCGACGACTGCTTCGACACGGACGATGGCTACACCGGCCGCAAGCAGTTCCTCTTCGGCGTCAAGTTCCCCGAGATCTTCGACTCCGAGGGTCAGACCAACGGCTTCGAGGCCGACGGTCGTTTCGCGCTCGAGCCCTTCTCCAAGCCGATCGTCAGCAACGTGACCATGGTCGGCCCCGAGCGCATCGACGCGCTGGTCGGCAACCTGCCCGCCGGCAACACGCACCAGTACGCCGGCGTGCTGCGCGAGAACACGCACAAGTCGATCTTCAACTCGATCCTGATCGGCTTCGTGCGCGGCTTCTCGCTGCGCGACGGCTCGATCGACGCCGCCCAGAACGACATCCTGAAGATCCGCAACACCAGCGTCTCCAGCATGTACACCGGCCACCCGGGCGGCGCCGTGCACGACACCGGCCGCTGGGCGGGCATCGTCGACTGGTTCGGCACGCCGGCCTTCGACAACATCGGCGCCGCGCAGCGTCTGCCGAGCGCCGTCGGCCTGACCGACCTCAGCGACCTGACCAACCTGCAGCCGCAGCCGCTGCTGTTCAGCGAGGCCGACGGCACCGCCGACTTCAGCGATCCCTACCTCGCCCCCATCGCCGGCCGCTACGCGTTCGACACGACGGCCAACTACCGCGGCGCCTTCGTGCCCGACCTGCCGATGAGCCAGCAGTGGACCGCCGGCTGGACCAACTTCGACCCGCAGAATACGGTCTACGTCGTGACGTCGGTCAACGATCTGGGCACGCTGCCGCTCGCGGCCGCCAACGTCCAGGTCTACCCGAACCCCTTCAACCCGGTCACCACGCTGAAGTTCAGCGTGCCGCGCGCGGGCAACGTCAGCCTGAAGGTCTATGACGTCGCCGGCCGCATGGTGGCCGACCTGCACAACGGCGCGCTCGAGGCCGGCCAGTTCTCGGTCGACTTCGCCGGCCAGGGCCTGGCCAGCGGCACGTACTTCGCCCGTCTGCAGGGCGATGGCTTCGAGGCTTCGCAGAAGATGCAGCTGGTCAAGTGATATGGAACGGCTAGTCAAGCGTTGATTAGTGCGCTCCTTCGGGCCCC
>CAZVWL010000064.1:0-12881 GCA_964630845.1 uncultured Fibrobacteraceae bacterium | reverse complement strand
ATGGTGCTGGTGCCGCGGCCGACCCGCGCCGAGGCCACCGACGTGGCCAACGCCGTGCTCGACGGCACCGACGCGGTGATGCTCTCGGCCGAGACCGCCACCGGCCAGCACCCGATCGAGGCCGTGCGGGTCATGAAGCGCATCATCGCCCGCACCGAGAGCCACGCCTTCGGCGGCGGCTCGCCCGAGCGCCCGCCGGCCGTCGCCGAACCGCTGAGCGTCGCCGACGCGATCGCCCGCAGCGCCTGCCTCGCCGCCGATTCGGTCGGCGCCGCCGCGATCGTCTGCCTGACGCAGAGCGGCGCCACCGCGCGCCACCTCGCCAAGTGGCGGCCGCGCCAGCCGATCATCGCCGTGACGCCCCGCCGCGAGACGCACGACCGCCTGGCCCTGTCGTGGGGTGTCGAACCGATCATGAGCAAGAATTTCGCGAGCGATCTGGATCAGGCCTGCGCGGAGATGGTCCGCCAGCTACGCGAGACCGGTCGCTTGCGGCCCGGCGACAAGGTGCTGGCCACGGCCGGGCTGCCGTTCGTGGACCGCGCCTCGACCAACACGCTGCGCATCGTCGACGTTTGAACCCGGTCTAGTAACCGAGCGAACGTAGCCGGCGCGCCGCCGACTCGTCGAGCACGCGCGGCCGGCGACGGCCGTCATCCTGCACCAGGCGCGCCGGATCCCAGAGCTGCCCCATGGCTTCGCGCAGCCGCGCGACCTGCTCCGGCTGGGCGGCGGCGAGGTCGTCCAGCTCGCCCGGATCGGCGGCGAGGTCGTACAGCTCGTGACGGACCGCGCCGTCCTCGCGGATCACGTGCAGCTTCCAGCGGCCGTCACGCAGCGTGCGGGTCGACCGCGCCAGATCGCTGCCCTGCTCCGCCGCGAGCAACGATCGACCGCCCTCTCGGCCGGCCATCAACGGTCCGAGGTCGCGCCCATCGACCAGCGCGGGCGCCGGCAGGCCCGCCGCCGCGAGCACCGTCGGCAACACGTCCAGCAGCGAGACCGGTTCGTCGACCACCGCCCCGGCGTGCCGACCGCGCGGCAGCTTGACGATCAGCGGCACCCGCAGCGCCTCCTCGTACGGCAGGTAGTGCGCGAACCAGATGCCGTGCTCGCCGAGGTGTTCGCCATGATCGGCCAGCACGACGATCAGCGTGTCGTCGTAGAGGTCGAGCATCTTCAGGCGAGCGATGACCTGACCCACGTGCATGTCGACGTAGCTGACCCCCGCCGCGTACTGGTTGATCGGGTACGCGAGGTCGGTCACGTCCGCGAGGAAGTCGTACATGCCGCCGTCGCGGTTGGGCGCGCGGTTGGCGGGCGAGGTCAGCATCGTGAGGATCGGCTCGCCGGGAGCAAACGGATCGCCGACGTGGTACATGCCGTCGAACGGCGGCGGCGGCGTGTAGGGCGTGTGCGCGTCGAAGTAGTGCAGGAACAGGAAGAACGGCCGCATCCGGTTCCAGTCGATGAACGCGCGGGCCAGCCACGTCTGGTTCTCGGCCCGGCTCAGGCCCTGCGGAGGCAGCGGCCCCTGCCACGGCTGGAATCCTTGATCCATGTTGCAGGACGCCGTCAGCCAATCGACCGCCACGAAGCCGCCCGTGCGGTAACCGGCGGCCAGGAAGCGCTCGGCCATCGTCTCGTTGCGGTCGTCGAGCCAGGCGCGATCGCCGCCCACCGCGCCGTGGCGCGCCGGCAACACGCCGGTGAAGACCGACGCGACCGAGGGCAACGTCCAGGGAGCCGTGGACTGGGCCGCCGCGAACAGCACGCCGTCGCGGGCCAGGAGGTCGAGGTTCGGCGTCAGGACCGCGTCGTTGCCCGCGGCGCCGAGGTGGTCGGCCCGCATGGCGTCGATGGCGATCACCACGACGGACGGTCGGGCGCCCGGGGGCGTGACCTCTTGACGCATGGGCCCACAGCCCGCCCCGACCATGGCCACGACGATCAGGAGCAACACGAACACGACCGGCGAGGTCGCGGCGCGCGTTCGGGCTGGGTGCTGGACGGACACGTCGATCGGCTCCAGACGCTGGCGAGGTGCGCCTGAATAAAGAGAACACGGGGCAGATGAGCAAGTGCCAAGTAGAATATTTATTATTTGGACATATTTTGAGCTAAAGCTATCCTTTTTTCACCATCGCTATCTGGTCCTCCAGCCGTTCCAGGAGGATCTGCCGCGTCAGGGCGCACGCCTCGCTGATGCGCTCGGAGCGCAGGCTGTAATACACGTTGATGCCATCACGCCGGGAATTGACGACGCCGGCCTGCCGGAGAACCGCGAGGTGTTGGCTGGTGTTGGCCTTGGGAATCTCGAGCGCTTCCGACAGGGCGTTGACCGTCACCTCGCCGGCGTCCTTGAGCACGTCGAGGATCTCCAGACGCTTGGGGTTGGAGAGCGTCTTGCAGAGCTGGGCCTGCATCTCGTACAGCTTGCGATCCACGGGTGCTCCTTCCGTCGGTGCCCAGGAGATCGGGCTTCGGCACCCAGGATACGCCAGGATCAATAAATGTCAAATATGCGAATCTATTTAACTGAAAGGCAGCCCGCCTCGTTCACGGCCGACCCTGCCCGGGCCCGCGCGCCCCGCCGGCGATCGTCGCCAGCTCCGCCGGCATCTTGAACACCATGTTCTCCTGAACGCCCTCGACCTCCTGCGCCGGCCAGCCCGCGGCCGCCAGGCGCGCGGCCACCGCCTGCACCAGATCCTCCGGCGCCGACGCTCCCGCCGTCAGGCCGACCACGGCATGATCGGCCAGGCGGTCCAGCGGCACCTCGTCCGGACCGTCGAGCAGCGTCGCTCCGGCACCGAGGCGCTCGGCCACCTCGCAGAGCCGGACGCTGTTGCTGCTGTTCGGGGACCCGACGACCAGCACGTGCGTCGCCCCGCGCTGCACGAGGTCCTTGACCGCCTCCTGCCGATTGGTGGTGGCGTAGCAGATGTCGTTCTTGCCCGGCTGCACCAGGTTCGGGAAGCGCTCGTGCAACGCGGCGATGATCGCGGCGGTCTCCGCGACGCTGAGCGTGGTCTGGGTCACGTAGGCGACCTCGGCCTGGGGATCGAGGGGCAGCATGGCGACGTCGGCCACGGTCTCGACCAGGTGCACGAGGTCGGGCGCCTCCCCCGTGGTGCCGGCCACTTCGTCGTGCCCGGCGTGCCCGATCAGCACGATGGGACGACCCCGCTCGGCATGCCGCTTGACGGCGTTGTGCACCCGTGTTACGAGCGGACAGGTGGCGTCGACCGTGCGCAGACCGCGGCGCCGGGCTTCCTCCCGCACGGCCGGCGACACGCCGTGGGCGCTGAAGACGACCAGCGCGCCGTCGGGAACCTCGTCCAGCTCCTCGACGAAATTGACACCGCGTTTGCGAAATGACGTGACCACGGCTTGGTTGTGGACGATCTCCTTGCGCACGTACAGGGGGGTGCCATGCGTCTGCAACAGATGCTCGACCACGCCCACGGCCCGGTCGACACCGGCACAGAAGCCGCGCGGACGGGCGATGAGCAGGGCGCGTTTGACCGGCGTGTTCAATCCCACAACCTCCATTCTGAACAAGCACTTCCGCCAGAACACAATCTTCGCGGCACAACACAAGGAACCGCCGAGTGGAGGGATCGACAACCCCCCACCTCATCTTCCCTCTTGCAAATCCGGGAATACCGTGTAGAATATCCTTTGTTTAGAAACTTCGAAACTTCAACTGCAAGCAAAAGGAGCCCATCATGACCGTCGACCGCTGGTTGCGCGCCATCGCCGGCGCCTTCGTGATGGCCAGCGTGGTGCTGGCCGCCACCGTCAGCCTCAACTGGCTCTACTTCACGGCCTTCGTCGGCCTGAACCTCTTCCAGAGCGCGTTCACGGGCTGGTGCCCGATGATCACCTTCCTGCGCAAGCTCGGTGTTCCCGACCAGGTCCTGCGCACCAGCAGCCGCTGAAGGAGGTCGCCATGTCGAGGTTCGTGTCCCTCCTGCTCGTGACGATCATCCTGGCCGCGGCCGCAACGATCACGCGCGCCACGGAAGCCGGCGCCGGGGCCGCCAGGCTCGGCGACGTTCGTGGCGACACCTTGCTGGTCGACCTGCCGCGCCTGATCGAGGTCGCCCTCGAACGCAACGAGATGCTGCACGCCAGCGGCGCGATGGTCGCCGCGGCCGAAGCGCGCGCGACCGGCGCCTGGACCGGCATCCTGCCCCACCTGTCGGTCGGCGAGTATTTTCTGCGTTCGGACGATCCGCTGATGGCGTTCGGCTTCAAGCTCAACAACCGCGACGCGCAACCGGCCGACTTCGCGCCGGACGCGCTCAACCGACCCGGCGAATCGAACAACTGGGTGACCCGCCTGCAGCTCAGGCAACCGGTCTTCAACGGCGGCATGGCGTGGTATGGCAAGGCCGCCGCGCGCGACGCGGCCCGCGCCGCGCGGTTCGACCACGCGCGGGCCCGGGAGACGGTCGTGCTGCAGGCGGTGCAGGCGCATGCCGGGCTGGTGCTCGCGCAATCGTACCGCGAGGTGATGCTCGCGGCGATCGCCAGCGCCGAGGCGCACGAACGGCAGGCGCGGTCGCTGCTCGCGGCCGAGATGGCCACCGAGGCCGACCTCCTGCAGGCGCAGGTTTTCCTCAGCGCGTTACGCCAGCAGCTGATCACCATCGAGAACCGTCTGGTGATGGCCGGCGAGATGATCCTGCTGCTGACCGCGCTGGATACGCCGCTGGTGGTCGCCGCGGCGGCGCCGGCGCCGGCCGTGGCCGCGCCGGGCGGGCCGCCCGCACCGGCCCAGGTCGCCGTCCGCAACGACCTGCAGGCACGACGCCACGAGGCCGAAGCCGCCGCCCGCATGGTGGGCGTGGCGCGGGGCGCCATGCTGCCGCACGTCAACGTGAGCGTCGAGCGCAGCTACTACAGCCAGGACACGATCTTCGGCAACGACGCCACGAGCTGGAACCTCGGCGTCTACGCCACCTGGGACGTCTTCAAGGGCATGGCCAACATCGCCGAGCTGCGCAAGGCGCGCGCCGAGCGGCGCGCGGCCGAGCACCGCTACCAGTTCGAGCAGCGCCAGGCCCGGCACGAGGCCGTGCAGGCCTGGCGCGACCTGGAGGCCGCGCGCGCGCGCGTCGCGGTGGCCGAGGGCGCGGTCACGGCGGCGCGCGCGTCGCTGCGCATCGTGACCAACCAGTACCGCGAGGGCCTGGCCAGCATGACCGACCTCCTGGACGTCCAGGCGGCGGCGATCAAGGCCGAAGGCGACCTCGTGCAGGCGCTCCATGACGAGCGGGTCGACCACGCCCGCCTGAACCACGCCGCCGGTGCCGGCATCCATCCGGGAGGAAACCTGTGACCACCATCCAGCGATCCCGTGGCGCTCGCCTGCTGGCCGGCGCCCTCTCTGCTCTTGTCGGCGCCCTGCTCCTGTCCGGTTGCGGTGGCGGCGGCAACGAGCCGGCCGCACACCAGCCCAAGGAGGTGCGCGCCGAGACGACCACCGCCCAGCGCACCCACATCCCACGCATGGTGACGGCGACCGGCGAGTTGCTGGCGCAGAACACGGTCGAGGTCGCCACGCGCATGATGGGGCACGTGCGCGAGGTGTTGGTGCGCGAGGGGCAGACCGTCGCGGCCGGCGAGTGCCTCGTGCGCATCGACGACACCGACGTGCTCGCGCAGCAGCGCCAGGCCGAGGCCGCGCTGGCCGAGGCCCGCGCCGTGCTGCAGAACGCCGAAACGAACCTCACGCGCTTCGAGCGCCTGTTCGCTGAGAATTCGGTCTCGCGCTCCCAGCTCGACGACGTGCGCACAGGCCGCGATCGGGCCAGGGCCGCGGTCCAGCGGGCCGAGGCCGGGCTCGCGGAGGTGAACGTCCACCTCGGCTACCTGCGCGTGCAGGCCCCCACGGCGGGCACGGTGACGCGCCGCCTGGTCGACCCCGGCGACATGGCCAACCCGGGCATGCCGCTGGTGATCCTCGAGCAGCGGAACGTGATGAAGGTGCGCGCGGGCATCAGCGAGCGAGACATCGACCTCGTGGACGTCGGCGCCGAGGTGCAGGTCGCCGTCACGTCGCTCGGTACCGGAACGGTCTTCGCCGCGCCCGTCGCGCGCATCACGCCCGCGGCCAACCCGATGAGCCGCACCTTCGACCTCGAAGCCTACCTGCCGAACGTCGACGGTCGGCTGCGCAGCGGCATGTTCGCCCGGGTCGAGGTCCCCGTCGGGCAGCGCGACGCGGTGCTCGTGCCCCGCGAAGCGCTGCATCTGCGCGGCCAGCTCACGGGCGTCTGGCTCGTCGATGAGCAAGGCACGGCGCGCCTGCGCTGGGTCCGCACGGGCCGTGAGGTGGGCGACCAGGTGGAGGTCATCGCCGGTCTGCTCGGCGGCGAGACCGTCGTGCTGCGCGCGGACCTGCCGCTGGTCGAGGGCGACAGGGTGGTGAGGTGACATGATGGACCAGGACAACCCGACCATGCGCCCCGGCGGCGACATGCCGCCCAACCCGGGGTCGATGACCCGCCTGGCCGCGGTCTTCATCAACTCGCGCCTGACGCCGCTGCTGGTGCTCGCGCTGATGCTGATCGGCCTCTTGGCGATGTCGTTGACGCCGCGTGAGGAAGAACCGCAGATCGTCGTGCCCATGATCGACGTCATGGTGATGCTGCCGGGCGCCACACCGCTGCAGGTGGAGAACCTGGTCACCAAGCCGCTGGAGCAGAAGGTCTGGGAGGTGGACGACGTCGAGTACGTCTACAGCTCCTCCTTCGAGGGCTTCGGCCTGGTGACGGCGCGGTACCTCGTGGGCACCGACATGGAGGCGGCGATCACCCGCCTCTGGAACAAGATCCTCGGCAACATGGACCTCGCCCCCATGGGCATCATGCAGCCGATCATCAAGGTGCGCTCGATCGACGACGTGCCCGTGCTGACGCTCACCCTGTGGAGCGAGCACTACGATCTCTATGATCTGCGCCAGATCGCGGGCGAACTGCGTGCCGAGATCGCGGCGATCGAGAACGTCTCGGTCGTCGATCTGCATGGCGGCAGGCGGCGGGCCGTGCGGGTCGAGCTGGACCCGCAGCGCATGGCCGCGCACGGCGTGACGACCCTGTCGATCCTGCCCGCGCTGCAGCTGCAGAACCAGAGCCTGCCGGCGGGGTCGCTGGCCATGGCCGGCCACGAGTTCGCCATCGAGACCAGCGCCTTCCTCAGGGACGCCGACGATGTCGGCAACCTCGTGGTCGGCGTGCACAACGGCAGCCCGGTGAGGCTGTTCGACGTGGCGACGATCACCGACGGCCCGGCCGAGATCGACAGCTACGCGTTCTTCGGCGTCGGGCCTCGCGCCGGCGATGTCGGCCTGGATCCGCAGGTTTTCCGGGTCGGCAGCGAGCAGCCGGCGGTCACCCTGTCGATCGCCAAGCGCAAGGGCAGCGACGCGACGCGCGTCACCGAGGCCGTCAGGACCAAGGTCGCGCAGCTCGAGGGCCGCTTGATCCCGGCCGACGTGCAGGTCACGGTCACGCGCGACTATGGCAAGACGGCGAGCGAGAAGGCGCGCAGCCTGATCGAGAACCTCGGCCTGGCGATCGTCATGGCCATGGCCGTGATCTTCCTGGCCATGGGCTGGCGCGGCTCGCTGATCATCTTCGTGTCGATCCCGACCACGTTCGCGCTCACCCTCTTCGCCTACTACATGCTCGGCTACACCCTGAACCGGGTGACGCTGTTCGCGCTGATCCTGGTCAACGGCCTGGTGGTCGACGGCACGATCATCGTGGTCGAGAACATCCATCGGCACTTCCAGGAGCGTGGCCGACGCTCGGTCAAGATCGCCCTGCGCGCGATCCAGGAGGTGGGCAACCCCACGATCCTGGCCACGCTCACGGTGATCGCGTCGCTCTTTCCGATGGCCTTCGTCAGCGGGCTCATGGGCCCGTACATGCGCCCGATGCCGATCGGCGCCTCGCTGGCGATGCTCTTCTCGCTGTTGATCGCCTTCATGATCGCGCCCTGGCTGGCCATGCGCGTGCTCAAGCCGAAGGGCATGGCCCTGGGCGACGGCGAGGGCGAGGGAGAGATCGTCGGCCGTCCGCTGCAGCAGACCATGATCTACAAGCTCTACGCCCGCACCATGCAGCCGTTGATCGACCGGCCGGCGCGCGGCGTGCTCGCCCTGGTCGCGGTCGCGCTGCTGACGGGCGCCAGCACCTTGCTGTTCTTCACCCGCACGGTCGAGGTGAAGATGCTGCCGTTCGACAACAAGAGCGAGTTCCAGGTGATCGTGGACATGCCCGAAGGCACGACCCTCGAGCAGACCACGGCCGTCGCCCGCGAGATCGGCGTGTACCTGGCGACCGTGCCCGAGGTCACCGACTGGCAGATGTACGCCGGCCAGGCGGCGCCGGTGAACTTCAGCGGCCTGGTGCGCCACTACATGATGCGCCAGGGACCGAACGTGGCCGACCTGCAGGTCAACCTCGTGGAGAAGGGCGAGCGCCAGGACCAGAGCCACGCCATCGCCGTGCGCGTGCGCGGGCCGATCAGCGAGATCGCCGCCCGGCACGGCGCCGCGGTCAAGGTGGTCGAGGTGCCGCCCGGCCCGCCGGTGCTCGCCACGCTCGTGGCCGAGGTCTACGGACCCGACTTCGAAGGGCGCCTCGAGGTGGCGCGCCAGATCAAGGAGATCTTCGAGACCACGCCCGGCGTGGTGGACGTGGACTGGTTCGTGGAGGCCGACCAGACGCGGTACCGCTTCGTCGTGGACCGCGACCGTGCCGCTGTCCGCGGGGTCAGCTCGCAGCAGGTGGCGCAGACCCTCGCGGTGGCGCTGGCCGGGCTGGACGCGAGCCTCGTGCACATGGAAGACGCCGCCGAACCGGTGCCGGTCAACGTGCGCCTCGGCCTCGCGGACCGCAGCAGCCCCGACGCGCTGGGCGAGCTGTTCGTCGGCAGCCGCGACGGCGGCCTGGTGCCGCTGTCGGACGTCGTGCGCGTCGAGCAGAGCGTGATCAACAAGAGCCGACACCGCCGCAACCTCAAGCCCGTCGTCTACGTGACGGGTGACGTGGCGGGCCAGCTCGAGTCGCCGGTCTACGCGATCCTCGACATGCGCCCGCGCATCGCGGCGATCGAGCTGCCCGACGGCATCGAGATGTCGCAGCACTTCCGCGCCCAGCCGGAGCTGACCGAGCGCTACAGCATGAAGTGGGACGGCGAGTGGCACATCACGTACGAGGTCTTCCGCGACCTCGGCGCCGCGTTCGCCGTCGTGATGGTGATCATCTACCTGCTGATCGTGGGCATGTTCCAGAGCTTCGTGATCCCGCTCTTGATGATGATCCCCATCCCGCTGACGTTGATCGGCATCGTGCCGGGTCACCTGATGTTCGGCGCCTTCTTCACCGCCACGAGCATGATCGGCCTGATCGCCCTGGCCGGGATCATGGTGCGCAACAGCGTGCTCTTGATCGACTTCATCATCGCCCGCCAGAAGCAGGGCCTGGCGCTCGGCGAGGCGGTGATCGAGGCGGGCGCCGTGCGGTTCCTGCCGATCGTGCTGACGGCCGGCACCGTGGTCGCCGGCAGCTTCGTGATGGTCTTCGACCCCATCTTCCAGGGCATGGCCATCTCGCTGATGATGGGCGCGCTGCTGAGCACGGTGCTGACGATCGTGGTCATCCCCCTGGCCTACTACCTGTACGCGAAGGGGGGCAGGTCGTGAACCGACGCCCGCGGCCGGGCCGGCTGGCCTCCAGCAAGCCCGGCCGCGGGCGTTTCCAGGCTGTTTTCGTCCCGTTGAATAGATTTCTTATTTTCTCGGTTGCAACTTCTTAGGGTGATCATTAACATGGTTGTGCACGGTGTGTCGGTTTCTCCCTCCAATCCCCCACCGGCATGCCGTCCCGGCCGGGACTATGTTCCGGCCGGTTCTTTTTTTTCCGGTCTCCCCGGTCACGATGAATCGGTCAATCCCCGCGTAAGGCGGCCTGGCGGATCGCCGCGCGTCGCTCGTGCCAGCGGCCGTCGTCCGGCGCAGCCTCGACCGCGCGCCGGATCCACAGCATCGCCTCGGGATACTGGCGGCGACGGCGCAGGACCTCGGCGAGGGTGGCGAGCGCCTCGGGGTCGGCACGGTCGGACATCGACACGGCGCGGCGTGCCGCCTGCTCCGCCTCCTCCAGCATGACGCCCTCGGCGGCGGCGGCGGCGGCAAAGGCCTGCAAGGCGTCGCGGCGCAGCGGCGGCAGCGAGGCCGCGGCGTGCAGCGCGGCCAGCGCCTGCGACGGGTGGCCGGCCTCTCCGCGCACGGTCGCCAGCAGCTGCCACGTGGCGCGCGGGTAAGGGTGTTCGGGCCACCCGGCGAGCAGATGCTCGAGCACCGCGGCGGCGCGTTCGGATTCGCCCCGACGGCGGTGCAGCTCGGCCAATGCGCGGGCCGCGCCGGCGGCCAGGCTGTCGGGCAGCGCGCGGCCTGCCGCCAGGCTCGTCGCGAGGAAGGCGGCGGCGGCGGCCGGTTCGTGGTGCTCCACCAGGCGCAGGCCGAGCTCGGCCTGCAGGACGGGGTCTTCGGGCGCCTCGGCGAGCCTGCGTTCGAGGTCGGCCCGCGTGCCGCGCCCCTCGCGGAACCTGGCGAGGTCGCCCAGGAGCAGCCGTCGGCTGCGGTAGCCGCCGATCCGCTCGAGCATCGCGCCTCCCGCATCCAGCAGCACGATCGTCGGCACGCTGACGACGCGATGGCTGTCGGCCAGGGCCCGTCCGTGGGGCCCGTCCAGGTCCAGGCGCACGAGGTCGAACCGCGCCAGCTCGGCCAGGCCCTCGGGGTGCGAGAAGACCTCGCGTTCCAGCAGCTTGCACGGACCGCACCAGGCGGCCGTGAAGTAGAGCAGCAGGGGGCGGCCGTCACGGGACGGCAGCAACGTGTCGGGTGCGGGGTCGTGGCGCCAATCGAGCGAACCGGCGCCGGCAACGGCGAGGCCCGCCACGAACACCGGCGCCAGGCAAGCCAACGACCGTGCGGCGTTCATCGGCCGCTCGTGTCCGGCAGGCGCTGCACGAGGCCCAGCAGGGCCTGTTCGATCAGCGCGACCAGATCAGGCAACTTCAGATACGTGCCCCGCCGGTCGAGGTGGGCCGGTTCGCCGGTCGCGGCCAGGCTCTCTTGCAGGTAGCGGTCGGGATCGCGCTGGAGCGGGTCCTCGTACTGGTAACGTTCCTGATCGCGGGCGGTCGCCTCGCCGCACCAGACCGATCGGCCCGTGGCGAGGTCGAACAGCTCGAGGGTCACCGTCGCGGTGCGTTCGGTGGTGACGCTCATCGCCCAGGGGCTGCGGTGATCGTCGGCGGACGAGGTGCGGGCCGGGTCGAAGCCGTCCTGGCCCACCGTCCGCGAGCGTAGCTGGTCGTTGGTCAGGCGAGCCAGCGCGAGCAGCCGGCCGCCGGCGAGGGACCCCTGCAACCCCACCATCTGGTCGGGGCGCAGGCGTCCGACGCGGCCGTATTCGTCGGCCAGCGCCTGCAGCTCGTCGTGGCCGACACGGTCGGCGACCACGCCGGCCGGCCATGCGACCAGCTCCGGGCGACCGGCCAGGAACGCCCGGAGCAGCGCGTCCTCGGCGTCCTGGGCATCCTGGGGCGCGAACGTGGCGCCGAGTGTCGGCGCGACGGCGACCCCGCCGAGCGCGACCAGCGGCTGCTCGGCCAGCAGGCGCGCGAGCGCCGGGTCGGCTTGCTGGACCTTGACCCGCGTCGCGCAGCCGGCGCCGAGCACGACGGCGGCCACGGCCAGGGCCACGGCGACGATACGGATCGAGGCGGGCATGGCGGCCTTCCGGGTTGGGGTTGCGAAAGACGGCCGGCTGCCGGATCCTTCGCGGTGACTATCACCATAACGGACCGCCGGGTGCGTGTCATCTCCGGCCGAGGTGCCCCGTCGATGCTGCGCCGACACCTGACGAAGCTGCTGGTCTGCGCGGTCGTGCTCCACCTGCTGGCGGCCGGCTGGTACGCGACGGTGCGGCCGATCGACGGCGACGAGGGCTACTACGGCCTGGCGGCGCGCCTGGTGACCGAGGGCCGCGCGCCGTACACGGACTTCTTCTACCCGCAGGCGCCGCTGCTACCGTACCTGTACGCGCCGGGCGCGGCGCTCGCGGCGGCGCCGCAACTGCCGGGGCTGCGGATGGTCTCGGTGCTGCTGAGCGCGCTGGCGATCGGCCTGGCAGCGTGGTGGCTGCGGGAACGGCATGCCGAGCGGCCGGCCGTCGCGCTCGGGGCCTTGCTGCTGGCCGTGCTGTCGCCGGAACTGCTGCTCTGGCAGACGACGGTCAAGACGTATGCCTGGTGCAACCTCGCGGCCTTCGCGGCGTTCGTGGCGCTCGAGCGCGGCGCGGGCGAGCGGCGCGCGACGTCGAACCGGTGGCTGCTGGCCGGCGGGGTGGCGCTGGGACTGGGCATCGCCGCCCGCCTGCTCTACGCGCCGCTGGCGGTCACCGGCGCGGTGTGGATCCTGGCGACCGCGGGGCGCGGCAAGCGGCTGGGCGCGGTGGCGGCGTGGACGGGCGGGGTCGTGATCGGGCTGGTGCCCGTCTGGGCGACGCTGGCCGCCGATCCCGCCGCGTTCTGGTTCAACAACGTGCGGTACCACGGGCTGCGCCTCTCGCCGCTGGCGGACGCGTCGTGGCTGGCGCGCGGTACCCACCGGTTGACCGTGCTGGCGCGGGCCGTGCTGCTCAACCCGGCGCTGCTCCTGTTGCTGGTGCTCGCGGTGCGTGGCGCGGTTGCCGACCGCGCGGCACGGCTGGCGATGCTGCTGGCCGGCACGCTCACGCTCGCCAGCCTGCTGCCAGAGCCGGTCCACCGCCAGTACTTCACGGCCACGC
>CAZVWL010000063.1:0-13216 GCA_964630845.1 uncultured Fibrobacteraceae bacterium | reverse complement strand
CGAGGACCGCAATCCCGTCCCTACGTCGCCCGCACCCCACGCCCGCGAAAATGGGCGTCTGGAGGCTCCGATCATGTCGCGTCATGCCAAGCTCGTGATCCTCGTCATCGCGGCGCTGCCGCTGCTTGCCTTCAACCCGATCGCCCGGGCCGACGAGCCCGCCCCCGCGGCGGCTGACACGCTGCAGGTCGACAGTCCGGGCACCAGGCCGGTGATCGACACCCAGCTCGCACGGGAGGTGCGGGCGGTGCAGGCGGAGTTCAACAGCCGCCTCGAGGAACTGACCACGCGTTACCAGGCGGCCACGGACCAGACCACGGCCGCGTTGGTCCAGGCGGAGATCGTGCATCTCAAGCAGGATCTCGAGGTGCAGATGCTGACCGTGCAGCTGCGCGAGGCCAGGCGGCGGGGCGAGTCGGTCGAGGCCGAGCTGATCGCCGAGCTGCAGGAAGCGCTCGCGATCGTCGAGCGGCGGCAGGGTGGGCAAGACGGCGAGGTCGTGCCCCAGGCTGAGGACTCGCAGCCCGCCGCGCCCGCGCGCGCGGCTCGCTGAAGGGGGCGGGGTCATGCACATCACGACGCAAGAGAGAAGGCGGGCCGTGGGCGCGCTGCTGGGCGTGCTGCTGAGCGTCGGGCTGGCGGCGACGGCCGTGGCCGACGTGAGCCCCGGCGTGCGGATCCGCCTGGAGGCGCCGGAAGGGCGGTTGCCGGAAGTCGGCGAGGTCTTCGCGTTCGATCTGGAGCTGACCAGCGGGGAGGACGTCGCGGTCATCGCGCCGCAACTGACGACCGGCCGGTTGCCGGACGGCCAGATGGCCTGGGACCTGATGAGCTTCCCGCTGCCGCCGGCCTTCGCGCTGGACGCGATGGCGCCGCAGACGTTCCCGGTGCAGCTGGTCTGCAACGACCCCACGCAGCCGATCACCATCAGGCTGCAGGTCGACGGCCACACGATCACGCAGCAGTTCAACCTGCTGCCCCTGACCGTCACCTCGACCAGCGGCGGCGACGAGACGTTCATGGAGCTGGACAGCGACAAGTCGGGACCGCCGATGCTCGACGTCGACATCGCGCTGCCCGAGCCGGCGCCGATCACCCGCAAGAACGTGCGCGACCGGCGGCAGGAGTGCGCCAACCCGGCGCTCGGGCGCAACATCCGCGTGCACGGCCGGTTCGTCTACGACCGCAACAGCCGCAACGACAGCGGCGAGTTCATCGGCGACGGGCGCGTGATGGGCGCCGACGGGGTCACCGTCAAGGTCTACGACGAGGACTGGGACTGGGACGACCTGCTGGCGTCGGCGGTCATCGGACCGAGCGGCAACTTCGACATCACCTTCTACTACGACGACGCCGAGGCGCCCGACATCTACCTCGAGTTCGTCGCGGCCAACAGCAAGGTCGACCTCGTGTATCCGAGCATCTGGAACGTGACCTACTCGTGGCGCACGCCGGTCAAGGACGACTTCCAGGGCACGGTGATCAACTACGGGACGCGCCGGCCGTCGAGCCAGGCGCACTACGCCGGCCTGCATGTGCTGGCCACCCTCACGCAGTCGTGGCGCTGGCTCAACGCGCATGGGTACGGCGGCATCGACGACGTGATCGCTTCCTGGCCCGACGCCGACTGGCCGCACTACAAGGCGATCTGGGAGACCATCTACATCCCGTCGTTCAGGCAGTGGAACGAGGGCACGCTGGCCCACGAGTACGGCCACCACTGGAGCCACGAGTACTCCGTGCTGCCGGACAACGACTACTGCAACCTCGGCGACCGCGCCGACGCTCCCGGCGAGGATTGCCGCCACTGGTCCTGGTGCATGGAGAACGCGGGGGTCGCGCTGCAGGAAGGGTTCGCCAACTGGATCTCGGCCATGGTGACGCGGGGCTTCCCCGGCACCTATGGCTTCTCGGCCCTGCTGGGCCGAGACTTCGAGTCGGTGGAACGGTGCACCTGGAACGGCCTGAACACGTGGGACCCCGCCGACAAGACCCACGGCTTCTTCACCGCCTTCCTGCAGGACCTCGTCGATGGCAACAACGAAGAGGACCCAGGCGGGCTGATGTTCAGCCGCGACGTGCTCACCTGGCCCGCCTCACGCATCCTGCAGACGCAGGCGCTGCAGGATCCCGAGACGCCCCTGGGGTTGATCTGGAGCCTGCGGCTCGCCTACCCGCTGGAGTCCGAAGGCATCTGGATGACCGCGGCCAACAACCGCTTCGAGCTGACCGACACCACCCGGCCGTCGACGCCCACCGGCCTGACGTCGACGAGCCACCTCACGCAGGGCGACTCGCCAGACAACACGGTCGACCTCGTCTGGAGCGCCTCGACCGACGACTTCTCGGGCGTGCGGGTCTACCGGGTGCGCGGGAGCCTGAACTCGCCGCAGGCGCCGAACTGGAGCAGCCTCGTGGTCGGCACCAACGCGGCGACGGTCGAGGGCCTCGCCGCAGGCACCTGGTGGTTCACCGTCGACGCGGTCGACCGCGCCGACAACATCTCGAACGGCCACGCCACCTTCGGTCCGGTGACGATCCGCAACCCGATCCCGGCCGACATCCGGCCGCACTCGGGCAACACCTGGTCCTACGCGATCGTGCCGCGCAACACCAACGACGCCACCGACATATCGGCGCCGTTGCCGGCCGTGCTCAACGGCAACAGCGACACCTACATCAACATCCGGCTGCAGAACCACGGCGAGGCGTCCACCACGCCCACCTTGCGCCTGAACTACTACGAGGACGGTCTCTTGAACTGGTTTTCCAGCATCTTCTCGTTGCCGGGCCTCAGCGAGCGGTCGTACCGCAACGTGGGACCGTTCCCGATGCGTGGCGGCCGCCACGCGGTGGGGGTCTGGGCCGACGCGTTCGAGCAGATGGCGGAGGTCAACGAGGTCGACAACATCTGGTCGCGCCAGTTCGTGTGGAGCCCGCAGACCATGGGCAACATCTGGTACACACGGCCGAGGCCGCCGTTTGCGTGGGGCGGCTTCGACGCCAGCCCCTTCCCGTCGCCGAACAGCGACGGGTTCCGCCACAGCACCGTCGTCTATTGGTTCATCGGCGCCGTGATGGTCGCCGACAACCTGGACAGCGATTACGACCTCGCCGCCTACAACGCGTCGACCGGTTCGACCAGCGGCTTCTCGTTCGTGACCCGCAAGATCTCGAGCCTGCGGCCGGCCGGGTGCCTCGACGCGATCCTCACCAGCACCGACGTGATCGAGGCCTCGCAGCTGGACATCGGCGTGCTGAACTACGCCGACCAGCACGGCGGCTTCAGGATCCGGCGACTGCTGAGTTCTTCCCTGACGACCGATTCGCCCGTCGCGGTGGCGTTGACCTCCAGCGAACCGGCCGCCCTGCGCCACATCTGGCTACCCGGTGTCGCGCCGACCAACCACGGCACCGTGACCGTGACGGTCGACCCGGAACTCGGGCCGGTGCGTGTCCTGGTGATGCCTGCCGGGATCGAGCATGTGAGCCTGACCAGCGGCGGCCATCAGGCCGTGACCGACGAGGACGGTTTCGCCAAGATCGATTTCACCTACAGCGGCAACCGCCAGGCTCTGTTCGTCTGGCAGGATCCCATCGACGTGCCCGAAGGCGCCTCGGGCGCCGTGACGGCGGTCGTGTGGGCCGGCGACCGGCCTGCTGACCTCATGCCGCTGGAAACCGCGGGCTGGTACGCCCCGCTGGTGCCCACGCAGGGCGCGCCCGGCACACCCGGCAGCACGCCGCTCTCGTCGCTGCTGGCCGGCAACGCGACGACGACCTACATCAACGCCCAGTTCCGCAACGACGGCGCGGTGGCCGCGCCGGACTTCCAGTCGGTGGTCCGCCTGGACGGCGAGCAACTGATCGTCGACTACGTCGGCGGCCTTGCGGCCCTGACCAACCGGCAGCGCAACTACGCCTTCCCGTATCACGTGCGCGGCGGCCGCCACACCCTCTCGCTGCACCTCGACGACGCCAACGAGGTCGTCGAGGGCGACGAGACCAACAACGCGATGGGTCTGCAGTTCTCATGGTCGCCGCTCGTGCTGGCCAACGGTCCGGCGATCCTGCGCGCGGCGGCGCCTCCCGATCCGCTCGGCGGCTTCGTGGCCGCCGCGGCCTGGGCCGCCGACCCGCTATGGTTCAACTGCGACGGCCTGCGCCTGCCGACCCCCGCGCCGTCGGGCGAGCTGGGCTGGTGGATCGCCGCGGCATCGCTTCCGGGCGCCGGCGTCGACGTGGACCTGCGCCTGCACGAGCCGTTCGACGGCTCGCTGCAAGGGTTCCGCGACCCTCTGGCCGCCTCGGTGTGGAGCGCCGGTGAGTCCGACTACATCCTGGTGAACCTGCGCGCGGGTCAGCCGCTGGCGTTCGACGTCGGAGTGGTCGGATTGCCCGGCACGCCGCCGCCGACCGGCTACCACGTGCAGGCGGTCGCCTCGACCTCGCTCGGCGGCGAACCCGACGGCGTGTACGGCCCGTTCTCCTTCGGCCCGGACGACATCGTGGCCCTGCACGAGATGCGCCTTGGCGAAGGCAACCTGCACGTGCGCCTGCGCGCGCTCGACACGGGCATCAACTGGGGCATGACCCTGCACCGCGCCCAGCTGCCGTACCAGAGCAAGTCGTACGCGGCGGGCGTCGTGGGGCAGGTGTGGGCCGCGCCGGCCGGCGCCGACGAGGTCATGGACGTCGCCATCCCGCAGGACGGCCGCTACTGCCTCGTGGTCTGGAAGGTCGGCGCGGCCGACGCCGGCCAGGGCGGCGGCTACGAGCTGGTCTTCGGCGCCGGCACCACCAGCGCGCCCGAAGACGGCGGCGGTCTGGTGCCCGTGGCCACGGCCCTCGGCGAGGTCTGGCCCAACCCGTTCAACCCCAGCACGCGGGTCTCGTTCGACCTCGCCGCGCCCGGCCGGGTGATGCTCGAGGTCTACGACGTGCGCGGCAAGCTGGTGCGCCGCCTGGCGGCCGAGGACCTGCCGGCCGGTCGGCACGAGCGCGTGTGGGACGGTCGCAACGACGCCGGCGACGGCGTGGCGAGCGGCACGTACTTCGCACGGCTGGTGGCCGACGGGGTGACGGCGACGCGCAAGATGACGCTCGTGAAGTGACTTCAGGAAATGGTACGGGGCCTCGGCGCGGTGTGGCCGGGGCCCCGTTCGCAAGCGGCGACTTGTGGTTCGTCGGCTACTTCTTCAGCAGGTCGCGGATCTCCGCGAGCAGCACTTCCTCGTTCGAGGGCTTCGGCGGCGCCGGCGGGGCGGCAGGGGCCTCGGCCTGCTTGCGCGTCAGGCTGTTCATCCACTTGATCATCATGAAGATCGCGAACGCGATGATCAGGAAGTCGACGACCGTCTGGATGAAGGCGCCGTAGCGCAGGACGACGGCCGCGGTCTCTTCGGTCGCGGCCTTGAGCGTCAGCGAGAGGTCGACGAAGTCGACCCCGCCCAGGAGCATGCCGATCGGCGGCATGAGCACGTCGTTGACGAACGACGCGACGATCTTGCCGAACGCGCCGCCGATGATGATACCGACAGCCATGTCCATCACGTTGCCCCTGAGGGCGAATGCCTTGAATTCCTTGATCATGCTCACGGCGAGATACCTCCACGCTCGGGTTTATCACGGAAACCGATGCGGTTGCTGGCGACCGCTGGATCGTGCTCCTGACACGTGCGCGGTGTCAAGAGTCACATCCTTGCGTGCCCCGCGGCAGTCAGCAGCGGTTGCGTGACCTGCCTGCCGAACGCGGTCAGGTCGCACGACCCCGGCGGCCCGACACGGATCGAGTAGCGCAACGTGACCGGCCCCTCCTGCTCGGCACGGTAGTTCGTGTGCCAGTGGTTGTTCATGACGTAGGAGAACAGCGTGGCGCCGGCGCCGACCTGCGGTCGCCACGTGCGCGTGCCGCCTGGGCCTGGGCGCTCGTCGGTCAGGGCGCCGATCTCGACCAGGGGCGCGTCGCGCGTGACCCAGGCCACGGCGAGGTCGGCCCCCACCAGTTCCACGCCGCTGTGCACGCAGAACCAGTCGCGGCACGAGCCCTCGAGCTGGTCGTGATCGGGCCTGATGAGCGTGCCGCCGAGGTCGACCCGTAGCTGTGCGCCGGGCACCCGCAGCGGGAACGCCAGGTGCACGCTCTCTTTCGCGCGCACGGGCAGCTTGTCGAGCACGTCGACGATGTCGAGCCGGTCGCCGGTCGCCGTCAGGCGCAGCTCGCGGCTCAGCGACCGCGCGCCGGGCGCCTCCGACTCGATCAGCAGCGACGCGACCAGCGGCCCGCGCTCCAGCGTGCGCACCGTCACCTCGCGCGGGCCCACGGCCAGCGCCGGGTCCTGGCCGGGCACGTACAGGTACGCATTGAGGCCGGGCCAGACGGCGGTGTCGACCAGCTCGAGGCCGCGCGCGCGCCAGATGAGGCTCCTGACCGCCCCCGTCACGGGATCGACCTCGGCCCGCAGGTGGGCGTTCTGCAGAACCAGGCCGTCGGCGGTGGCGGGCTCGGCTTCCGGCGGCGCCGCGGCGCCTTGTTCGAAGCGGTAGCGGCGGCGGCCGGGGCCGGGCACGGCGGTGGCGAGGAAGGCGAGGCGGCCGTCGGCCAGGCGTTGCGACGGCACGGGGGCGCCGTGGTCGTCGAGCACCTGGTCGCCGTCGGTGGCGGCGGTCGTGGTCGTTGTGGTGACGGTGACGACCTCGCCGCGGGCATGGTCGAGCGTGTTGTAGACGACGATGTCTTCGGGCGCGGCGTCTCGTGCGAGGCGCGCGAGGGCATGGTCGACGAGGGCGCGCGAGGCGAGGTCGGCCGACTCGGCGAGGTTGCGCTTGTACGCCCACTGCGCCTGCACGTGTGGCGCGTCGGGGGCGCTGATGCTCTCGGCCGAGCCCCAGGTGTGCTCGCTGAAGAGCACCACCTGGCGCCAGGCTTCGCGTCGTTCGTGGGTGGGCCGCTCGGCGGGGTCGACCATGCTCCAGAGCGCCTCGGCCTGCACCAGGCGGTTGGCGCTGGCGCGGTTCTGGGCGGTTTCGCGGGCGGAGGACGCGGCGCCGTCTTCCCAGTAGGGCGTCAGGTCGCCGCTCAGGGTGGGCAACTGCGCGCCGTGGCGGCGTTCGAACTCGGCGAACATCGCCGAGGCGGTGGCGATGTGCAGGGTGGGCGTCTGGAAGTGGTCGTTCCAGGCGCGCACGCGGTCGGGCAGGTCGGGATCGGGCGGGCCGTTGTCACCGCCGATCGTGTAGCGGACCTGCACCATGCCGTAGGGGTAAGCTCTGGCGTCGAGTTCGTGCAGGTAGTCCATCACGGCGCGGGGTCGTTCGGGGTCGAGCAGGGCGCCGCCGAGGCCGTGGAACCAGGAGTAGCCGCGACCGGTCATCCAGAAGAGCAGGCGCTCGTCGCCGCGTTGTGATCGCCACCAGAACGGTCGGTCGCCCCAGGTTCTCATCACGCCGCCGATGCGGTCGCCGCCGTCGGCGTGGCCGGGCATGTAGTTGGGGCCGCTCGAGAGGTAGCGCACGCCGGCGCGCGCGAGGGCCGGCACGAGGGTCCAGGTCTGGCCGGGGATGTCGGTGATCATGGCGGTGTCGATGACCAGGCCGGTGGCGGCGGCCAGCTCGCGGGCGAAGTCGGTGAGGTGGTCGAGTTCGTGCGGGTGGCAGATGCCGGTCAGCACGCCGGCGAGCAGAGCCTGCAGGCCGACCTCGCCGCTTCTGGCGGCGTCGACCAGTTGTTCGCGTTGCTCGCTGGTGGCCTGCCGCCACCAGGTCTCGACGGCCCAGAGTTGCTCGACGTTCCAGCGGAAGCGGGCCTCGGGCGGGTGGTTGCGGGTCTGGCGGGCCAGGGCGATTGCTTGCTCGAGGTGGTCCCAGTGGCGGCGTTCGACGGCGTTCTGCAGGTCGGTGTAGCCGATGTCGAGGTGGGGGTGCGGCAGGAGCCAGAGTTCTCGGGGGGTGACCGGGGTTCTATTGATGGTCAGCGTGCTGGGAGGGGTGTCATCGGCGAAGGTGATGCTCAGGGTGGAGGTGGTTGGCGCGGCGACGGGGGGGGCGGTGATACGAAGCTCGTGGTATCCGGAGGATAGGACGGTCTGGATAGCCGGCTCGTTGTCGACCTTGACGGTGACGGCGGTGGTCGGGCCCAGGCGGCTGAATTCCAGGCGGATGGGCTGGCGCGGGCCTTGGCCGGTGCCGGGGGCGGGCCGGGTGAGTGCGCATTCGGCCCGGGCGGTCACGGACTCGACGAGTGCGTGCTCGTGGATCAGGCACCAGTCGTCGCAGCCGGCGTCCTCGCCTAACAGCGTCAGCTCGAGCGGCTGGCCGGGGCGCACGCGGGCGCTGGGGACTTCCAGGTCCATGTAGCCGAACAGTTCGCCGAAGTGGTCGACCATCGTGGTGGTGAAGGACAGGACAAGGCCGTTGCGGGCGGCGACGCGCCAGGAGTGGGCGCCGTCGGTGCGGAAGTGCAGGCATGGGTCGCCGTCGACGGCGAGGGTGAAGAGGTGGGCGCCTTTGGCGGTGGCGAGGGCGGCTAGCCAGCGGAAGGTTGTCGTGGGGCTGATGGCTTGGTTGGTGGGCGTGGTGATTGTGGGGGCGGTTTGCCAGGTGATCGCCATGGCGTCGCCCTTAGCGCGGCAGACGAGGGCGCGGCGAACGTCCGGGTAGGCACTGTGGTAGTCGAGGCGGTGGCCGCGGAGGGTGCGGGACCAGCCTGGTTGGGGCGGCTTGGGCATCGCGCTCAGTTGCGCCACAGGCGCGGCGTGTGGTCCCAGCCGACGAGCGCGGCCGAGACGCGCCAGTAGCCGTGGTGGCCGGCCTCGTCGCGCGGGCGCATGTCGTCGATCACGAAGCGCAGGGTGTGCTCGCCAGCGGTGAGGTGGTCGCTGAGGTCCAGCTCGCGCGGCTCGACGGTGTCGCCCGGGCACCAGCCGCTGCGGCTGTAGTCGCTCGACCAGTTGCCGTCGGTCCAGCGGGCGCAGTAGGGGTTGCGGTCGCGGAACTGGCGGCAGTCGTCGCGCCATGGGTGGTAGCGGTGCACGACGACGCCGTCGACGGCGATCACGTTGGCCTTGGCCTCGAACTCGTCGGCGCCGCGGCCGTCGGTGCAGTGGCCGGTGCTCAGGTAGCGCAGCACCACGCGGGCGAGGCCGGGCGGCACGGTGACGGTGACCTCGGCGCCGCTGGGATGGTCGTCGGCGTTGAACGAGTCGGTGAAGAAGACGGGCTCGGCCCAGACCGGCGGGGCGTAGAGCGTGTCGGGCTGGTAGGACAGGGCGAGGTCGATCCGCCAGGCCGGGCTCACCCAGGTGTCGACGAAGGCGCCGAGCTGGCGGCGACCGCGAAGGAGCGGGGCGAGGTCGGAGACGTCGACCACGTGGTCGGTGCGGCCGCCGTAGCTGGTCATGAAGCGGACGATCTCGAGGTCGGGCAGGCCGTCGGCCATCAGGCGCAGGCTGCCGGCGCGGTCCCAGCGGTCGTAGACCTCGCGGTCGGTCTTTGGCACGGGGTGCAGCGTGACGTGCGCGAAGATGCGGCCGCGCGGCGGCTGGTCAGGCAGCGGGACGGTGGTCGTGGCGATGCGGCCGTTGTCGGTGTGGCCGAGCGTGGGCGTCGAGTACTTGGAGACCGTGTCGGGGTTGAAGTGCACCATCGCCTGCTCGAAGATGGTGACGACCTCGCCGTTGATCGGCCGCGGGTTCGCAGCTACGTGGGCCGGCGGGATAGTCACCATCAGCAGCGAGATGAACATGGCGAATCGGGTGGCTGCGGTCACGGTTTGCTCCTGCCTCTTGGAGGGGTTGTGGCGGCTCGAGTCTAGCCGGACGGGTTTGATATTTGAAGCAAGAAAGTTGGCAACGTTGCCAACTTTCTGGGGCCATAAGTCACATTGTATCTCTTTTCTGTGACCAATTTAGAGGCGATGCACTTCGCGCGCAGTTCATCAAAAACACTCGCTACCCACCTCCACTTTCACCCGCTCCGCCTGGCCCAGATGCCGATGCAGATGCAGCGCGTGGATCTCGAACGCCTGCGCGAGGCTCACGCGCAGGAGCGGGCTGACCGGCGTGCCGAACTTGACCCCGCCAACCGGCAAGCCGTCGGCCGCGCGCGCGAGCCTCGCGAGCCGGTCGACCGTTGCACGCAGGGCTTCGGCCTGTGCAGCGAGGTCGAGGCCCGACGCGGTCGGGCGGAACACGGCTGGCGCCGGCACCCGGCGTGCCGAGGGGCCTTGGCGCAGGTTGGCGAGGATGAAGCGGCCGAACCAGGTCCCGCGGCCGTCGGGTTCGAGACTGGCCGCGCCCAGAGCGCCGACGCCGACACCGGCACCAGCACCCGCACCAGCACCCGCACCAGTACCGGCACCAGCACCGGCACCAGCACCGGCGCGGGCGACGGCCGGCTCCATGCGGTCGCAGTACGCAGAAATAGCGACCGTCAAGTGCGCCAGGCATTCGTTCACCGACCAGCGGCGAGGAGCGGGGCGGCGGTCGGCGGCGGCGGGGTCGAGGTTGGCCAGAAGGGCGGCCAGGCGGTCGAGGGCCTGGTCGTAGCTGGCGAGGCATTCCGTGAGCAGGGCGCTGCGCATCCGTGGGTCCGTTTCGGTGGAGAGACGCAGAAGGGGCGGCATCCGGCCGACATCGCCGGACACCGCCCCACGATCGCCCCGACGCCGTCACTTGGCGAGGGTCACCTTGACCGACTGCCACGAGCCGTCGGCGGTCTCGACGCGAACCAGGTACACGCCGGACGGCACCGGGCCGCCGCCGTCGTCCCGTCCGTCCCATTCGACACGGTGGCTGCCGGCGTCGCGGACGCCGCGCCATAGCGTGCGCACCAGGCGGCCCCGCACGTCGTGCACCGTCACCACGGCCGGTCCCGGGTGCGGCAGGTCGAAGCGGATCGTCGTGCGCGGGTTGAACGGGTTCGGCGCCACGTTGCTGATCGCCAGCACCGCGGGCAACGCGCCGCGGCCGTCGCCGACCGAGGTGCCGGAAGGCTCGGCGCAGGAGGCCTCCACGTCGTCGCAGCAGTCGCCGAACTCGGCGCACAATTCGTCGCACCAGCATCCGATTCGTGCACGCGTGCCGCAGTACCCCGCGCAAGGTGTCGCGGACTCGCACTCGTCGGGAACACCGTTGCCGTCGGCGTCGACGCTCGTGCCGCGGGCGATGTCGAACGCGTCGTGCACGCCGTTGCCGTTGCAATCGTCGATCGCGGCCAGCATCACCACGAGGTCGTCGATCCAGCCGCTCTGCAGGGCGATCTGGATGGTTTCCAGCTCGAAATCCTCGGGCAACGTCAGCTCGAGATCGGTCCAGCCGTCGCCCTCCGGCAAGAGCTGGGTGACGACCTCGCCGAGCGCGCTGACGAGGTTGATGGTGTTCAGCCCATCGGGGCTGGGCAGCGCCAGGTAGCTGAGCGAAACGCCGGTACGCCGCGGCCTCGGCGGGCTGCCTTCGTCCGGCAGCGGCATCCACGGGCGGATGCTGTACATCGCGCCGTCCAGGCGCAGCGAGGCTGGCGGCGACACGAACGTCTCCTCGTCGAGGTGACCCTCGCCGCCGGGCAGGATGGGCGTGATCGCGTAGTCGATGAAGTCGGGGTCGGGGAAGGGCCGGTCGTCCTCGAGGTCGATGAACGCCTCGATGAGGTCGCCGGCGATGAAGTCGACATGGTCGACCCTGCGGCCGATCATGCTGATGACGCTCGGATCGTGGGCCGCCGCGGGCCCGGTCTGCACCGCGACGCTCTGGTGCGCGCTGCCGCAGGTGAGCACCTCGAGGAACGCGCGGTAGGCGCGGTAGCGTCGCGGCGCCGGGTAACAGGCCGTGAACGCCTGCGGCACGAGCCCGCCGCGCAGCGTCGCCGCCGTGACGTGGCCCTGGAACATGGGCCCGAAACCCTCCACCGCGGCCGGCAGCGTCAGCGTCGTGCCGTCCGGGCAATCGAGCGTGCCCATGCCCAGCGTCCCCGGCACGAAGAACGCGGCGTTGTTGAGGGCGACCAGCGGCGGCACCATGACCCCCGCGAGGTGCTTGAGGCCGTACATGCCCCACAGCAGGCCGGGATCGCAGCCGTCGTTGCGCTGGGAGACCCGGTAGATCGGGTTGAAGCCCACGCGGATGGGGCACCAGGGTGTCGTGACGACCCGCGGTCCCTGGTAGAACGCGTCGCAGGCCGGCTTGGGGTTGCCGCCGCCGCCGCCCCCGCCACTGCCCCGGCCGTACACCCACCAGGGGAAGATGCCCTTGCCCGGCTGGTAGGTCGTCCGATACTCGAGATAATGATCCTCGACCTCGCCGCTCCAGCCGTGGCCGGCGATCATCGTGGCGTCCCAGAACGGCGCGCCGCCCTTGAGGATCGTGCCGATCGGCGCGTCGCTGACGGTCAGGCGCAGCCACACCGACTCGGTGGGCGCCGCGAGGCGGACATACCCGAACGACAGCTCGCGCGCCTCGCCCGGCGGCATCATGATCGGGGCGTCCTGCACCACCCATTCGAGGTCCCAGGCGAAGACCTGGCCGCCGAGGTACCAGCCGTCCTTCCACTCGCCGGTGCGGTTCTGGTCGACGAACGCGTTGAGGTAGAACGGCTGCGTCGCGTCGTGGTTGTCGGCGGTGCTCACGCGCACCAGCAGCTGGGCGAGCGGGTTGGGGCCGAGCGCCTCGAGCACGAACACGGGGTCGGCGTCGTTCTCGGCCGCGGCGGGGTTCTGCTGGGTGTCGTTGCTCGCCGTCGGCGGGATGTCCCCGAGCCGGAACGTGGCGCCGGTCTGCAACCAGGTGCCGTGCAGGTGCTGCACGGGGGCGGTCACGGCGTTGCGGTGATCGAACCAGGAGACCCAGCGCGCCAGCACGCCGGGGTAGGCCTGGATGTTGTCGGCGACATCGCCGACCGGGGCATCGCCGTAGTCGCCGACCGGTCCGCGCGGCGCCGTCTGGGCGAAGGCGACCAAGGCGGCGAAGCCGACAGCGGCCGAAAGCGTCATGGCGATCACAAGGACGCGCGTAGCGGCGCGCTTGCCGGGTGCGGATCCGGATGGAAGAGTGTTCATCGCAAGACCTTCCCTTGCTGGATGGAACCCTCCGTGGTGGCCGCCGGTCCGTGCCGATGCCTGGCTGAAGATGAAGAATCGGGACCGTTTTCTCCTTCCTGGCGAAACTCCGATTAATCAGATGTAAATACTCTCTCATAGGTGCCGGGTCGTGGTCAAACAGAAAAA
>CAZVWL010000062.1:0-13217 GCA_964630845.1 uncultured Fibrobacteraceae bacterium | reverse complement strand
GTCGACGTCGAGGCCGTTGGAGATGTCGCCGCGGGCGCGGTCCCAGGTGGTGCCGTTGAAGACGTAGCCGAGGGATCGGGTGAGGAGGGCGATGAGGGTAGCGGCGACGGCGTCGCCGTTGGCGGTGTCGACGCTGATGGCGTCGCCTTCGCCGTTGGTCAGCGTCGACAGCACGCTCAGCGCAACCGGAAGGGCCAGGCCCCAGCCAAATACATTTACCGTCACCGTCCCAGCCGTCCGTGCCATCGCGATCTGCATGTAGGGGTAGGGCTCGGTGACCAGATAACGATAGCGTCCCGTATCGACGGCAAAGCTCAGCTGATCGTTCACCGGACGCTGCGAGCCATCCTGGGAGAGACGGGTGTAGGCGACATTGTCGAACGTCTGCGCGTTGTCCACCCGCCCCTGGGCATCGAGCGTCCCACTGAAGCCGTTGGTCGTGACCTCGATCACCTTCAGCGGGCAGCGGCTGAACTCGTTATCGAGCAGCGTCGTCGCACTCGCGCTTGCTGCGTTGAAAACCGTCTGGGCATGCGTGTAAGGGAGTGCCACTATCTCTATCCCCCCCTGGCGTTTACTTCTTGCGCCCCGCGCCCTGTCCCGTCTCTTCGCGGGACTCAGAGGGCATTCTGCCCGCCGAGAGCAACGTGCGCTGGAACTCTCGCTCCTCTGCCTTCTCGCGTCGCACCCTCTCCTCCTCGATCGTCGCCCACTCGACCTTGTGCCGATTCATCATGTGCCGCTTCACCTGGTGGGCGCTCGTCAGGTTCGCCTTTGGACACTTCGGTAGCCCCAGCTCGTCAAAGTGCGCCCGCTCGGGCCGGCTCGGGTGAAGCAGGCAGGTATGACTCCCCCGTGCCGGCCTCACCTTCGGCCGGCGCGTCGTGAATACGGACGTGCCATCCGGACGCTTCTTCTTGAGCTGCGACGGCAGCATATTCCGGTTCGTCAGCGAACGCTCGCCCGTTCGCGTGTCGTAGATGAAGGCGTACCCCGCGCTGCTCAGCGCCGAGGCGACCATCGGCGCCGGCAGGTCGTCGTCGCCCCGGTGCAGGATCTGGCGCGCTGAGAGGGTCCCGGGCTCCGGCGCCCCCTCAGCCATGCGCAGCAGCTCCTCAAGGGCCTCATCGGTCTCGGCTGGGATCGTAACGGTAGTCATGCTCTACTCCGTTGCCGCCGCGCCAGCGGGCCGAAGGTGCTCCGTCCCCGCCGTCGCCGGCGTCGTTCCTCGAGGGTCTCGTGATAGCCCGCGACCAGGTCGGTCGGCGCCAACTCCGGGGGGCGTACCAACCCGGCCCGGAGCCGGTCGGCGATGTCCCTCAGCTCGCCGACCGTGTGGAGAATCTCGATTCGTCCGCTGACCTCGTCTCGGACCCCACCGGGGATCCGGAACTGCTGCGCCGTGAACCGGCGCGCCGGGCCGAGGTCGGATCGAAACTCAGCCAAACGGTCCCCGCGGACGACCAGCAGCACCTGGTAGCGCCGCCAGCCACGCGAGTCCGGTGCCTGCAGGTTGATCTCTGACAGGTTGAAACAGGGCTCATCCGGACTGAGCACCGTCGTGCCGACAACCAGCTGGCTCATGTCTTACTTACTCGTTCCAGTCCTTACGGTCTTTGAAGCTGATCACCTTCGACTGCCCCCGTCCGACGATCATCGAGTGTGCGGCCTGAAGCTTCTCGATCACCGCCTTGAGTTGGCTCGCGTCCTCGATGACATAGCCCACCCCCTCCAGCGGGAAGAGAATCGACACCGCCGATGCATGCCGGTCGAGAGCATCGCCGATGACCGTGATGTTCATTTTCGCCGTCCGGCGGTAGGCCCCGACCGACTTATGGCCATTTTGCGGTCGCTTGTGCTGAAAAAACAGCGCCTGGCCGGGCAGGAGCAGCGTGCTACTCATCAGGCCGTCGTCCCCCGGCCCGCACAGATGTACAGGTAATCGACATCGACGTTGTGGGCAACAGCGTCACGGTTCTCCATGCCGACATAGGCGGCCAGAACGGCGTCGCGATCAACGCTCGTGTTGAATACCTTCGTGAAGTACTTCGCGGGGTCCGTGTTCGCGTCCCAGAGGTGGAAGTTCCCCCGCGCCCCGTTGCCCGCGCCACGGTCGGTCAGTACCACCTGAAACGTCACCCACTTGTCCGCGGTCGGCGTCGAGCCAGCCATCCGCAGGTTCGCGATCGCCTCGCCGGTATCGGCGTCGTCGTCCACCCAGAAGGCGTGCCAGTCGTCATTCGTCGCGTCGGGGTCAAAGACCAGGCCCGCGAAGGTCGTGGCGTTCGAAGTAAACGTCGCCGTCGAGAGCTCGACGGGGAGCGTATTCGAGGCGTCGGTCGGATCGTCGTTGAAGCCGGCGTTGATCGCGACCGAGGTCACCGCGCCGGTCTCGACCATCAGCGCGCCCTCGAAGAGAATCGTTCCCTGGGTCTGAACTTCCAGACAGAGACCCGAGGCGACCTCCGACATGTCGTCATCGGTCGTGTCAGTGGCCAGTCGCCAGCGTCCATTGATGTGAGCGGTCCCGTCGGCGACGACATCGGAACTGCCCCCGGTATCCGAGCTGGCGTGCCAGAGCGCTCCCGAGTCGACGAGGAAGTCGTCGAAGATCTCGACCAGGCCGCGTGGCGCTTGTGTTCCCATCCTTCGTCTCCCTCCTTAGCTCGTCGGCGCCGTCGCGTCGGTGTAAACCTCGTACAACCAGTTGCCCGCCGAGCGCTCGCCGTAGGCGTACTCATCGTACAACCAGACCGACGTCGCCCCGCCACCGATGTCCGGCTCACGCCGAGTCTCCGTTCGCGGCGCCCGCCCCTGGACCAGCACGATCCCCTCGCGGGCAAAGACCCCGCCCTTCGCGTCGTCGCTGCTGTCGATCGAGATGTTCCCGTCCTCGAAGATCTGTACCCCGGAGATCTGCCCCCGGAAACCTTCTTTGAACACTCTGGCCGAGGGACCCTCCGGCGTCGGGTAGGTGTCCATCCCGGCCACCAGCTCGTCGTAGATGTCCTTGATCTGGTAACCGTGAAGCACCGCCCGTAGCGGCGGGTTACCCGGCTCGGTCGGGTTCGAGGTGATCCGCACCCCGGCGGCCGCGATCACCCCGGTCACCAGCGTGTTCCCGGCGCCACCCAAGCTCGTGCTCGCGCCGTCGAGAACTGTCAATCCGTCCTCGTCCTTCTTCCGCTGGATTGCGTTCTGCGCCAGACTGCCCACCTTCGCGTAGGACTTCTTGCTGATCCGCGCCGCCACCCGGTCGGTGATCAGCGTGTGAATACCGACCACCGTCGGGGTGATCGAGAAGATCGTGTCGCTCAGCTGCTGGGGATTGTCGAGCTTCGTCGTCTCGGTCACCGCCTGGGCGGTCAGCTGCGCCAGACTGATCTCGCTCCAGCTCAGCCCCGTTCCCTGCTCGAGCGTCACCTGCTCGACGAGCTGGGGCACCACCCCCTCGAACTCCCGGACGATCCGGGCGCTGGCGATCACCGTCGGCAGGCTATCGGCCAGCGCATCAGTTGTCGTGTTGCCTGAAGCCACCTGTTAACCTCCTGGTCCCTAAAGGCGGGCCAGGATCTTCCTCGCCCGCTCGTGGTCATCGTTCTGCCCCCGGCTGTAGGACAGCAGGAAGGCATCATCCCCCAGGGCCCCACCCCCGCCACTCTCCGCCCGGTCAGTGCCCTGCTCACGCCGAGCCTGTAACTGCTGGCTGCGCTGGTAGCGCGCCAGCACCCTGGCCAGGTCCTCCATCGCCTCCGGGCTCCGCGCCTCCATCAGGTCCGCCGCGGTGACGCCGTACTGCTGAGCGAGTGCCGTCGCCACCTGTTGCTTCGCCACCGGCGCGAGCTGCTGCGCCAGCAGCTCATTCCGCGCCTTCTCCTGGGCGATCTGCTCGATCGCCTGGGCGAGCTGGGCCTCGCGCTGCATCCCCTGGCGAAGCTGCGCGATCTCCTCCGGCGTCCGCCCCTCGGCCTGCGCCTGGATGATCGCCTGCTGCTCGGCCAGTTGTGCCATCTGCGCCATCAGCGTCTGGTTCTGCGTCTGGACCTGCTTGAAGTTCCCCTGAAGCCCGGTGAACCGTTGCTTGTACGGGTTCTGGTCGGAATCCCAGTCGATCCCCCTATCGGGGACAAGTGCCGGTGGACTCGCCGTCGCCGTTCCCGCCGGGGTCTGCCCCTCTCCGGCCAATGGCTGGACCGTCGCGGCTGGACGCCTGTCCCCACTCGTCCCCAGATGGGAAGGGGATGCGCCCTCCGCTCCCTGGCCCGCTCCTGGCTCGGTCGGCACTGCCCCGGGCTGAGCTACAGCTTCGTTCTCCACTACGCCCCCCAAACAAAAAAGGCGGTGCCGCATTGGCACCGCCCGAATCGGGTTAGGTCTAGCGTCGATTATACGCCGTGCCCGCCTGGCTGACAAGGGGGGCCGAGGCGGTAGGGCTTGGGTAGTAGGGGTCCCTACTCGCGCCACGCAACACCCGAAAACCGTTCCCTCCCCTAAGCAGGGGAGGGCTAGGCCTGCCCCCGAACGGGGGGAGGGGTCCGTCACTCCCCTACTCCCCCACTACCCCCGTGTCGCCAGGAAGCGCTGAACATCGGTCAGATCGCCGATGTCGCCTTCCTTCCCCTGGTCCCGCCGCCACGCCAGGTAGCGCGCGGCCCAGCCATCCCGATCAACGATCCGGAAGAAAGCCGTTCGCTCACTCGCCGAGCGCAACGTCCGATAGCCGCGGAGCCGACCGTGCAGCTCACTCGCCGAGATCGGCGTCGCCAGCCGCCCGTAGGTCTCGGCCAGTGGGTTCGCCGCTATCGCCTCCCGCTGACGCTCGATGGCCTCACGCCGTGAGGGCACCGCCGTCCTGGCGTAGACCTGGCGGATTTCCTCCTCGCTGGCCCCTTCCCAGTTCGGGTAGCCGGCCACACGAAGCTCTTCCCTCATCTGCTGAACCGGCCTGTCCCCGATACCTGTCCCCGATAGGGGAGGGGGTTTGGCCGGCGTCTGCTGGGCTTCCTTCACGCGGGCCAGCGCCTCCCGCGCCTGCTGCTCGGTCTCGCCGAGGCCCTGAATGTACAGCGGGTTAACCATCCCCGACACCGCCCGCCCGGCCTGCTCGCGCTGTAATTCCGCCAGGGCAGCCTGATAGAGCGGGTGCCGAGGATCGCGCATCGCTGCCTGGTACTCTTCGGCCCGCACTCGCCCGGTCTCCTCGACCGACTTCTCGGCCAGCCGCCGCCGCACCAGCCAGTCCGTCCAGTCCTGGCTCCCCGACGTCCCGGTGATCGCCTCCTGGACATTGGCCAGGCCCTCGCGGATCGGCAGTTCGGGGTCCCGACCGGTCAACCCTTGCAGCAGCCCGGTGTGGCGGAAGATGCGCGGGTAGGACACCTCGCCGTAGGCGCCGAGGAGCGTCGCCGGAATGTCCGCCCAGGGTGCGAGCCCCAGGCCCACGTCCCCCATCAGTCGCCGCGCCGCCAGCGCCGGGTTGTCCTCCTCGCCCACCGCCCCGATGTCCGCAAAGGGCAACACCACCGAGAGCGGATTCACGTACCCCTTAACCGGTCGCCCCGCGATCAGGCTCGCGATCCGGTCACCCACCGGCCCGGCGCTGACCATGTTTCGGTAGCGCGCCGGCAACCCCCGCGTGTCATCCTCGCTCAAGTCGTAGTAGCGGTTCATCGCGACGATGAACCCGGGGTGCTCGGCCAGGGTCTCCAGGAAGAAGGGGATCGCCCGCTTCGGCCAGATCACGAAGGGACCCAGATAGCGGAAGAACTCCTCGAAGTTGTCCGTCTTCGAGTAGTCGAAGTTGATCTTCGTCGAGAGCGCCTCGCCGGCCCGGTCGCCCGCCGCCAGGACGTTCATCCAGCGCTTCGTCGCGGTGTGGACCACGTCGATCGGCGCCCCGTTCGCCGTGAGGATCTCCGCCAGCCGACGGGGTCCCATCCGCCCGTTAGTCGCCCGGATCAGCCGCTCGACGTTCTGCACCTGGGCCGAGGTCACCGGCGGGACCGGGCCCCAGGCCGCCGCCCCCAGCCGCCCGCTGAGGGGACCAAAGCGCGCCCCGGTGCCCAGCGCTGCCCCGCCGACTGCGGCCGCGCCGATCCGTGCCGCCCGTTCGGTGGGGGACATGTCCTGTCCGTCAGTGTAGGCGTACTCAGCGCCGCCCCCGAGTGCCGCCCCGAGCGCCTCGGGCACCACCGGCCGCAGGGCCCCGCCCGAGCCGAAGCGTACACCCGGCCCGGCGAGCAGACCGAGGCCTGGGTCTAGCGGTTGGGCGGGACCTGTCCCTGAGAGGGGAGGGGTGGAGCCGGTTGCTCCTTGGGCGCCGCTGGGCTGTCGCCAGCGGGCTGCCCAGCGGTCGTAGACAGGCGTTGTCGCTTCGGAAAGTAGATCCTCAAACCTTCGGAAAAGATCGGGTCGTCCGGCTTGGCTGATCCTTCCCAGATAACCTTCGCCATTGGGATGCAGCCTCCAATCGTTCTCAATGTAGTCGCCCTGCGTGGCGACCGCGTTTGCCCGCGTGGTCGGGTTCCCCTCAAATTGTACTTCATCCAGGACACCGCGGACACGAGCCTGGAAGGCGATGTTGTCAACCGTCGGGATCGCGTCATTGTACGGCGTGACGTTGGTAATCAGCGCCCCGCGCTGCGTCGGGATGATCGCCACGCCGTCTTCGCCGAGCGCCTTCGCCAGTCGATCGTTGAGCGCTGCTGTCTCGGCAGGGGTGACTGTCCGCCCAAGGATAACTTGTGTCGCATTCTCCTCTTCGGGAACACCGGAGTGGTACGGCAAAGTCCACGCCGCCGCGTCCTGTCGGGTGACCTTCGCCTCCACCGCCGCCCAGGCGCTGATCTTCCGCGCGGTCACCTCATCGACCCGCTGCCCGGCAGCACCAACCCGAAGCGGCACCTGCGAGCCCGGGCTGACTTGCCCCTTGAACAGACCCGGCGCATTGAACGGCTTGCCGACCGCAAGACCGAGCTCAGTCAACAACCGATGGCGGATTGGTCGAAGGATCGATTGCAGTTCGTCGTGGAAGGCCTGTTGCTCTTCCAACGGTGCCCTGTGGTATTCCGACAAGAACCCCGATGTCTGCCCCGGTGCCGACTCCAACGATATCTGCGCAACGCCGCGTCGCGGAACCGACCGACCTCCCCGCACCGTCGCCAGGGCGCCTGCACCGAGCCCCGCCCCAAGCAGGCCAAGGCTCACCCGCTGGCGGTACCCCTCATCGCTCTCGCCCGGCATCTGTGGCGTCGCCGCGGCGCCCAACCCGGCAACCGACGGCAGCACCTGCGGCCGTCCCCGCTGAAGCTCCGCCCGCAGCTCCTTCAGGAAACCCGGCAGCTTCGTCCGGACGTAGTCATCCTTTCCCTTCAGCCAGGCCGTCGTCCGCGCCGTGCTCTCGATGCTTCTCCCCAGCAAGCGATTCGTCGCCACCAGCTTCGGCATCGCCAGCCCACCCACCGCGCCCACGACCGCCCCAACCGGTCCCGATCCCGCCCCAACCGCCGCCCCGACTCCCGCCCGCACCACCGGGTGAATCTGCTCCATCGCCGTCGGCGGCTCGGCCTCCCGGATCAGGTCCCGGACCAGCGGTCGGTCCTCCAGCAGTTGTTTGACGATCCCGCCTTGCTCGACCGTCTGTGGCAGCCGCTGCTCGTACTCGGACAGCGCTCGCCGGACCTCGCCCGGGTACTCGACCTTCCCCGTGCGCACCAGGGCCGGTACCGACTCGCTCAGGTTCCGAAGGATCCGCGCCGCGCTCACCCCCTTGAGCTGGCCCATCACCAGCTGGCTGATCACGTTCATCAAGGGGAAGCGGGCACTAACCAGCGCCTGCTCCACCCAGGCCTTCATACTCAGGTTCAGATTGTGGGGAAGCAACCCCCGCACCCCGAGCACGTCGCCCTGGTCTTTGATGATCCGCCCACTCACCAGATCGAGCGGGTCATCAGCCAATAGGTCCAGCCCCTCGTCCGACCAGCGCCGGACGATGCTTTCGACCTGCTTCACCTCGAAGGGCTGGGCGACCCCGCGCAGCGCCCGCAGCGCATCGTCAGCGCTCGCCAGGTCCGTCGGGATCCGGAAGCCTGGGACCCGTCCAGCCACCGCCGTGAGGATCCCGAGCACCTTGTTCCGATCACGGTCGACCATCGCCGCGTAGCGGTCGAAGCTCGGCAGCAGCTTGCTCAGCGTCTGGCCCCGCTCATCGCTCATCCGCCCGATGAAGGAGGGCAGCCCCCCGGCCAGCGACTGTAGCTCACTTAGCCGGTTCTGCACGCCGCGCCAGCTCTCAGTGTCCGGGAAGGTCGGCCCGCCGGCCGCCCGTGCCCCGGGGAAGTACAGGTCCTCCATCTCCTGCGCCCCCTGCGCCAGGCGGGCGCGGATCCCCTGGTTGCGCTGACGAAAGATCTGGTCCGCCAGCTGGGCGTGCTCGACGCTGCCCGGCGTCAGCCCGAGGCTCGTCGCCGTCGTCTCCAGATCCTGGCGCGCCTGGCGCGTCAGGTTCTGGACGTCCCGGTTGAGGGTGGCCGTGATCCGCCCGGCGCGCTGCGTCTGCGCCGGCGTCGAGGGGACCGGCGTCGCGGCCTCGAACTCGTCGATGACGTCGTCGAGCCCCCGAATCATCTGCATCACTCGCCGATGCCGCGTCTGCCAGACGTCGGCGACCTCCCCCGCCGGCGCCCCCAGATCCCGCAGCCGCAGTGTCTCTCCGGCCGCCTCCTGCCCCCACTGGTCGGTCGCTTCCTGAGCGTACTGCTTCGCCTGAAAGGCGCGGAAGCGGGCCAGCGGCTCACGCATCTTCTGGACCTTCGCCTCGAGGCCGGCCCACGCCTGGCGCTCGACAGCGTTCGCGGCCTCACTCGACCCTGGCCAGGCTCCGAGCAACGGATCCCCGCCCGTCTCGATCGACCGGTAGCGGTAGCCGAGCGACCGTACCTCGCCCACCGCGTCCTTGAGCCGGTCGGCAAACTCGGAGAGCTTGGCCCGCGCCGGGGGATGGGACAGCGGCGTCTTCCCGTAGAGCCAGCGGCCCGCCCGTAGCGGCCCCTCGACCGGCGCCCCCAGCACCCGGGCCACGACCTGGTCAGCCCGCTCGACCCCCTGCAAGGCGGTCGCCCCCGCCCTCATCAGCGAAGCAGCCCGCCCCGCCTGGGGTGCCAGTCGCCCAAGCGCGCCGGCCGCCTTCCCCGCCAGGCCGAACCCGGTGTAGCTGAGCGGATCGACCGCGCTCTCCATCACCATCTGCTGGACCGTCCCGAGCGGCAGGTAGTTTTCCGCTACGTAGTCCCAGGCCGCCTGCGGCCCCTGCGCTGCGTACACCGCCTGAACGTCAGGCCGCTCGAACGCCCCGAGAGGACTGAGCATGGGGAGACCAGGGCCGACAATCGGGGTCATCCCGAGAGACCTGCTGAGAATCGAGCGACCCGCACTCGCCACTGGCCCCGGTCGCGCCATCTCCCCGAGGATGCGCTGAGGAACCTTGAAGTTATACCACTGCAACGCCTCGCTCGCGACGTTGGCCAGCTCGCCGAGCGCCCCAATCGGGTTGGCGTCAGCGAACTGCGGCAGGCGTGGCTGGGGGATCCGGATCTGCGGCTCGGCCACGGCGGCACGAATGCGACCCTCGTCGGGATCCTCCGGTTGCCAGTCCGGCGGCCGCTTCGCACTGATCGGCTCGGCCACCTACCACCCCCCCGTCAGGTAACGGCCGCGCGCCGCCCGGAACTTCGTCACGTAGTCCACCCCACTCGTCCCCGTAGCGTCGCGCCCCCCGGTCGGGCGGCCCATCGCGTCCACCGCCCCGAAGTAGGCCGCCGCCGCCGAGTCCCAGTTCCCGAACCGACGGTAGGCGTTCGCCAGGATCTGGAGCCCCCGACTCACATTGGTCTCGGGGTCGAGCGGATCCTCTCCCGGCTGGAAGTGGAAAGGCATCACCTGCATCAGCCCCTGCGCCCCGGCCGGCGAGACCGCCCCGGGGTTGCCCCCACTCTCGATCTCCATCACCCCCAGCGCCACGTCGACCGGCACACCGTAGCCGGCCGCTAGCTCCTGCACCAGTGGCGCCCACTGCTGAACGCCCTGGACTGGCGACTGCGCCGGCGCCTGCCCCCGAACGGGGGGCGCGGCCTGGCCCTGCGCCTTGGCCTGCGCCGTCAACTGCTGCTCTGTACGCTGCTGCTTCCGGTTGACCTTGATCGCAGCCCCGTCGGCCTGGCGCTGCTCGTACCGTTTCTGCTGCTTCGGAGTCCTGATTCGGGCGCCGAGCGTGTCGAAGAATGACGAGCCGTCCGTCACCCCAGGCCCCGTCAGGAACGACGGCGAGGTGTCCATTCCCATGCGGCTCAAGAGATAGCCGACCCAGTCGCCCTGATTCTGTGACTGGCCCATCAATTGCTCAATCGGATCTGGGGGGTGGGCTGCACCCCACCCCAGCGCTTCGGCCCAGCGATCCGCAATCGTCGCCATGTCAGCCTCCGAGGAACCGCATGCGCGGCGCATAGACCGCTGGCGACTGCTCGCCCCGCTCGTAACGCGAGGCGTTACCATACTCCTGGCCGAGGTTGCGGCTGGCCAGGTAGTCGAACCAGCGTAGCGTCGGGTCGAACGCCGCCGCCGCCGCGTAGTCGCTCAGCCAGCGGTCGTACTGGCGCTCCGTCCAGTTCTGCACGGTCTGTGGCGCGTAGGTCGAGCCCGGCTGCCGCAGCCAGCGGGTCAACAGACTGAAGCCGGCGCGCGGGTCGCCGTCCCCCGGTTCGAGCATGTCGTTCCAGCCCCCGCGCTGATTCAGCCAGGAGAGAAACGGTTCACCCTGAAACGGATTGGCGTAGATCGGCATCGTCGCCCCCCTCGATTAGGACGGACCCTGGTAGGTGTAGCCCGTCCCCGGCACTCGCGCGAGCAGGTACTCAAGCCAGTCGATGCCCGGCCCTTGCGCCTGGCCCGCCTCCAGCGCGTCCTGAATCTGCCGCTGAACGTAGTCCCGGAAGATGCCCCGCGCGCCCATGCCTAGCGCCGCCGACATGATCTCGGGGTTGTTAAGCCAGCGGTCCGCCACCGCCGCATCAGCTGTGCCCTCGGCCTGGCGTCCGGCCTGAATGCGGTTGAGCAGTTGCTGCATCCGCCCCCGATAGTCACCGATGTTGCCGACCCCCGAGGGGTTCATCCCGATCCAGTTCTTGAGGAAGTCACCAAAATTGCCCGGATCGGGCAGGCCGTACTCAGCGCTAGACAGTACCGACTGCTGAACGAACGGGCGCAGCGCGTTCCGCTTGAGCATGTTGACGTAGAACGGCGAGAGCAGTTGGCGCGCCCCGGTCGCGTCGAGCATGTTGTTGACGTAGCCGCGCGCCAGGTCGCGGGCGTCCTGAAACTGCATCTCCATCGCTTCCTGGTCGGGGGGCGTCCAACCCTGGAGGTTCTGCAGATACTGCTGCCAGCGGCTCTGCCCCCGCGCGATGACGTCCTGTAGACCCGGCATCTCACCCTCCTATCGGCATGCCAGCCATACCCATTCCGTCGGCGCCCATCATCTGCGCCATCATCTCTTCCTCGCTTGGCGCGGGATTCACCGCGCCGGTCATCTGCGGTGGCAGGACCCCCGGCGGGAGCCCTGCGGCCTGCCCCCGAATGGGGGGCGCCGGCGGTCCCGCTTGCGCCATCTGCGCCTGCTGGGCGGCCTGCGCCTCCTGCTCCGCCTTCGCCTGCTGCAGAGCCGCCAACTCCGGGATCCGACCCAGCCGCAGCAGGTTCAGCTCGGCCAGCTGCTTAACCGCCGCCTCGTTCAGGTACACCAGATCCCCGAGCACCCGATCATTGATCAGGTCGGGGTCATCCAGACCCAGATACTTCTCCCTCGCCGTCCGCAGGTCGATCAGCTTCTCGCGCACGAGCAGCGCGGCGAGGTTCCCCAGTGCCACCCGGTCTGCCGGCGATATATCCTCGTAAGTCACCTCGACGTAGGTCCCGTTCGCCCGCACATCATCGGGTGTCAGCATCTCGCTCCAGACCCGCTGGCCCTTCGCAATCCCCACTTTCTCGATCCCCGCTGCCGCCGGTGCGACGATCTCCATCAGCCCGCCCGCGTAGTCGCGAAAGATCTCCAGGAAGCGGGTGTAACGCCGAGCGTAAAATGACTCGATCGCCTTGATAAACGTCCACAACGTGTCCTGTGCCGCCCCCATCAGCAGGGCCGACATAAAGCCCGACTCCAAGCTGGTACCCTCGCCAAACATCGCCGACGGCAGCCCGCCCTTGTTGATCCGGTCCTGAAGGGTCTGGAGCAGCGGCAGCAACTGACCGATCTTCGGCCCGATCTCGAGGACCTGCACGCTCTCCCCGACAACCAGAGTCGAGGTCGCCCCGGTGCTCAGGTCAACCTCTTTCAACTGGCCGTCGACCGTCGTGACGATCTTCGGCGGGTTCTCTTGTTTCGCCGTGGCGTTCGCCAGAATCGTCACGAAGATATCCATCGTCCGCACCATCGCCTCAACCGACTCGAGAAAGCTCTCGCCGATGTGCTCGCTGAGGTCCTGCGCGGTGTTCTCCCCGATCCCGTAGACCTGGTGCGACATCGCTCCCTTCGCCACGGTTAGCAGCCAGGGAAAATAGCCCAGCCGCACCGGCTCCTTGACCCACCGTCCGTCCGCCACCACGCCGTACCAGTAGGGCGCCGTGGCCTCGTAGTAGCCAACCACCCGCACGTAGCGGTCCTCGTCGTCGCCCAACACCTCGGCCGCCTCGGGGAAGTCGCCCACAACCTGGGCCACGGTCGCCTGGTAGACGTGGCAGACCCGCGAGATCCGCCGCCCGGCCACCCGCGGAAAGACACAGAGCGGGTCGAAGACCTGGACATTGGTATACGTCGGATCGTCCGGGTCGAGCATCAGCCGTTCGGCGATCCAGCCCCGCAGCAGCAGAGACTGCGCCTCGTCGTAGGCCAGCGGGTTATGCAACCCCTCGGCCCACTCCCGCGCCTGATGGCCCCGCCACCAGCGCAGCGCGTTCTCGATCCGCTGAGCCACACGGCTGTTCCCGTCGCCCTTCGGCGGCACCTCGATCCGGTGTTCCCGCCGAGCGATCAAGCCCGACGTCTTCTCGATCAGAACTCGCGGGTCGTTCAGGCGCACGATCAGCTTCCCCCGGTCGCTCGCCTTGCCCCGGTTCAGCACCATCTCCTGGTGACGCCACATCCGCTCGTTCCGCCGCGTCCAGTACGC
>CAZVWL010000061.1:0-13304 GCA_964630845.1 uncultured Fibrobacteraceae bacterium | reverse complement strand
CCCGCTTCAATGGAGCCGCCTCTATTCAGAGGCGGAAACGAGCTGCTGGACGTGCGATACAACGAGGTCCTCGGGCTTCAATGGAGCCGCCTCTATTCAGAGGCGGAAACGTCGTTGTTCACGGCACGCTGCGGAACGATCAAGTGGCTTCAATGGAGCCGCCTCTATTCAGAGGCGGAAACGATCTCAGACAAGCCCTCGACGTGGCTGATGTAGAGGCTTCAATGGAGCCGCCTCTATTCAGAGGCGGAAACTGGGGCGTGACGCCCGTATCGGTCACCGCAATGCTCGCTTCAATGGAGCCGCCTCTATTCAGAGGCGGAAACTGGCCGCGATCGGCGCCATGGCCACCAGGGCGATCCCGCTTCAATGGAGCCGCCTCTATTCAGAGGCGGAAACGACCTCGGCACCGTCGAGGGCCAGCTGATGGGGACCCTGCTTCAATGGAGCCGCCTCTATTCAGAGGCGGAAACGCTTCTTGATCCGCGAAGCCAGGTCGCGATAGGTCGCTTCAATGGAGCCGCCTCTATTCAGAGGCGGAAACCCCGCACTCCCAACTTGCTGCAGGCGACCAAGCTGGACGCGGGACTGCGAGAGGCCGGCGGCAGGCATTGATACCGGGGCCGGCGACGCCGACAAACTCGCCTAACATCAAGTGTATCAACGTTCGAGCGATCCCTGGGCCGTCGACGCCACCTGACCGCTCGCAGGAGCACGTGGTCAAATTACCTTGGCTTTCCTTTCCAGGGCGATGTACGGTCGGCCCAGTGCCGACACGTTTTCGTGATTATAGCCTTCCGCGGGCCCGAGCGGAAATAGCAAGACCTGGTCTTCCTTATGATTGATCTCCTCGGAGAGATCAGCTACCAGTTGCGCGCGCTCGCGGTCGGAAAGTTCGCATCGGAAAACCGAGTACTGGAGGTGATCGCCGTAGCCCCGCAATGTCTTGAAGACCCGCCGCAGGCGTCTCGGGCCGCTGATGTCGTAGGTGACGATATATAGTCGTCTCATGATTCACCGTGTCACGAATGAGGGCAGGTTCGAGATCTCGCCCGTGATCAAGCGCGCGAGCAATCGCGCCTGAACCTCGAGTACGCGTCGATAGGAGATTCGATAATCGAATACCGGGTGAGTGATCAGGGCGTCCATGCGTTGCTCGTAGGCCAGGATGAACTTCTTACGCGCCTCGTCCTTAAGGGCGCAGCCGCCGCCACGCCGAATGAAGTCGGTTTCTACCAGCACACCATTATTGACCACCCAGATGACAACGGAGTCGGCGACGAGGGGCCGAAACGGTTCCATCATGTCCAGGGCCAACGCCGGCCGCCCGAAGCGCGGCTGGTGATAGAATCCGAGCAAGGGGTCGAGGCCTACTGCGGCCAGCGTCACTAACCAATCCTTCACCAGCATGGAGTATGCGAACGAGAGCATCGCGTTGATAGGGTCACGCGGTGGTCGGCGGTTTCGTCCATCGAACGCGAACCCGTTCCAGGCGCCCCCACCTGATCGGAGCATTCCAGTGAACTCCTGGAAATATTCACGGGCCGCTGTACCTTCGATACCCAGCAGCGAATCGATGCTCGGGCAAGTCAGGGCTCTTGCCGAATGGCGTTGCAAGCGAGCCAGAGCGTCTGCGCAACCAGTTTTATGATTCCGGCGCAGTAGGGTGCGCGAGTTGCGTATCTTGTCGGAAATGAGCCGATTGGCGACACTGCGCCGAAAAGTTGGGTCGTCCACGCGCAAATACTGGGAACGTCGCAGCGCGACGTTCTTCGAGCCGAGCCCTGCCGCCAGGCCCTTGAACCAGCCGCCGTAGGTGAAGAAGAGCACTGGCACCTCGTGCGCGAAGCACTCGTGCAGCGCTTGGGTCGTGATCTGGGCATTCCCGAACAGGCAGACCTGAGATGTTTCGCCGATCCGGGCGGTGTCGACGCGCGAACCCTTCTGCTTGATCACGAACTCGCTGCCTGATTTCCCGAGACTGGCTCCCTGCATGTTCAGATAGAGTGGTTGCGCGTCATCGCGACCGGGGATCAAGCGTCGGACGGTCGAGCGCGCGACGGCGGCGTCGCCGCTCACCGCGATCGTCTCGTCGGGCAGACAGATACCAACCAGCGAACAACGCGGACACTTGGGGTTGTCTATCAGCGGCAGAGGCGGGTTGGGGGAGCGGGCGGCGTTGCGGAGGTCGCCGAGCAGCTTTCGGGTCCGCCGGACGAGTTCGTCATCCAGATAGACTTCTACGCGCTGGCGGGATCCGGCGAAGTAGATGAACCCGCGGTCACAGGCGTAGCCGTTCTCACGTAGGATCAGGCCCTGGGCGCAGATCTGGACGCGCTCCGGTTCGTAGGCGCAACCTGGTACGTCGGGCACCTTTCCGCGCTTCGTGTCGATCGGAAAAGCTCGCGACCCCGCCTGCTCGACAAGATCCATCCGAGCGATGAGGCCTTCGCCAGGCGCCGACATCAAGACCGAGCGCGCCTTCGCCACGAACTCGTCGTCCGGTTCTGCTGCCTCATCGCCGGGTTCGCCCAGTTCGCCACTTTCGCGATCAACGCTACGATGGGCAAACCGTCCCTCGACCGTATCGGCGCTGTCCGCCCATTCGCCCCCGACCCATTCGAGCCATGCCAATCTGGGGCAGTACGCGTACTCGTTGAGCATCCGAGCGGGAACCAGATCCGGCAGGACTTCGCTGCCGCCGCCGGTCATGCGTCTCGAGGGGCCGTTACGGCACCAGCCTCGTAGCCGGGCGCGAATTGTCCCAGACCATAGTGGCAGCCGTAGCCGAGAGCGATCGGACCACGCACCGCTTGGTCGAAGCTGATCCGGAAGCCGAAGGCCGGCGTGCCGGCGGCCACCCTGCCGCCGCCGCTCCGGAACCGCTCGAAACTCCTCCAGCGTCGGCCGTCATCGAGACAGACAACTTCTCGGGGCTCGGGAAAGCCGTGCCGCTGCAGCTCGCGGCGGACCTGTTCTTCCGGGCCGTCGATCCACGCGCCGGTGTCGTCCAGCTTGGGCCGACCGTCTTTATGCCTTTTCGGGTGCCTATTGAGAACGAAAGGAGTCCGCGACTCCCAAAGGTGAGCGACGTTCCCCGAAGCGGCCCCAGGTCGGCGTTCCCGGTGCTGAGGTGCCTCGCCGCCGGTGGTGTCAAGACCTAACCAGACAACTCGCAACCCCGGCCGGCCACCGTGCTGCCAGAGTCGCTTGACTCGCAGCATCGAGGCCAGTTGATGCTGCTGGAAACCAAGCCGCGAGTGCACGACAATAGTATCGATGCGACCATCGCCATCGCGGTCCTGCGGCAGAATGAAGACATGTGCATGATGATCTCGTGAAGGGAGTCCGTCGCCGTCCCGGCCGGAAAACAGGGGATCCGCGTTCGGTTCCGGGTCACCGCGTTCTTCGGCGAGTCGGCACGACTGGCTCATCAACGAGCGCCGGAACTGGTCTGCCAAGAGGATAGTCTCCACTAAGCGCGGTCTGGTATCTGCCCCCAAGGTGTCGGCGACGATAGCGAAAACAGCGGAGGCGGGACCGGCGATTTCATCGCTCGCCGCCTGGTGGCCAATACTGGTGGACCAGGCTGCCTTCGGTCGCTGGTACATGATCGTTCGGCTGGCTGGCGGGGCGTTCCAGCCGACCTTGTGAAGATCAAGGGTCTCCGCCTGAATTGCTTCGAAGACGTCGACCGGCAGTAGGGCTTCGACCGATGCTTCGATCTTTTTCAACTGGGACGGCTTGATCTCCGGAACGTCCGCCTCATTGCCGCCGGGCTGTGCTTTGCGTCGCAATTCTTCCTGGCGGGAGACAACCGCGTCAGAAAACAGTGCCTGCTTCGCACTGGCTCGCCAGGCCACGTAGTCATCGGGCGCCATGGGCAGCAAGACGTGTTCGACTTCGTGGCCGGCTGGCGGCTCGGCTCCAAATGCGAGCGGTGAGGCATTCCAGTCGATATCCGGGATCGCGTCTTCGACCAAACTAGCCTCGACCCACGATTCGGCACGCCCCAGATAGCTTAGCGCACCGAGCAGGCCGGCAAGCGCTGACGTGGCGTTCGCCGACAGTTCGACTCCGGGCCATCTGATCAGAAGCGCCGCCTGCGGGCCGAACTCCAGGAAGCCGTCGAAAATCTTGGCGGTCTTGCGTAGATCGGTCCGGTACAGCGGCATGAAGTGCCGTGAATGGGTCGGACGTCCCGGCGGCAGACTGTATTCGGGTGCCACCGCCGCGAGGCCAAGAATGCACTCGCGCACAGCCGCGGTCGGCAGGTCTGGCCGCTTGCGATACCAGACAGCAATCAATGCACGCAAGATGCGCCAGGGAGCCGGGGGCCAGTCGACGGTACCCTCGTTGACATGGCGACCCCAAGCAGTGGCATGGTAGCGTCCCGCTGTGAACTCGATTCGAATGCAGATCACGGCAGGCCTCCTAGGCGAAGTTGACGACCGTGACTGGCTCAGAACCGAAGTGACCGGATTCGCGTACGGCGGCAATCAGATCAGGCAACGCCTCCTCGAGAGCCTCAAGATCAGGCACCACGAAACCAGTCGGCCGGCTGACGATCAGGTCTCCGGCAACTTGCAGATCGCACGCCGTGCGCAGGCGCAGTCCGTCTCGGAGAAAACGCCGAATCTTGAACAGGGCGAGGGCGATAAGGAAGCGCTCGACTGCGTGGGCGAATCCGAAGCCGCGAATCTGGGCCAGGTCTAGATTGAAGAACGCAGTGATCGAGGCCGCCGTGTACTCTTGCCGAGTAAACGGAACGTTTCCGAATCCCTTGCCCGTTTCACCGCTGGGATTGACTCGGTCATTCTTGACGCCACCGCTCTCAGCGGTTCTCACATCGCGGGCCTCGATGAACGCGGAGAGCGAGCGCGGCATACGCAGGCGGCCGCCGGCGAGTTCCTTTTTGGCGAGGAACACACCGTGCAATAGGCATGAACTGTCGTAACGCAGGAGGACCTTGGCGAGCAGGCGGTTGTCGACTGGACCGGTTTCGAGCGTCGCGAGCTCGCGCTTGAGCGTATCGGCAAAAGTCTTATCCTTGCTCTCCAGGATGTACGGACTGTTGATCCGATGTGCTTCGAGTAGCGAGCAGGTCAGCGGTTGGCCGCCCTTTTCTACTCGGATGTAAGACAATCCGGTCAGACACGCGACCGGCTGCTCGTTCGTGTCATCCCAGCATACGTTTTCCAGGCGGTTAGCCATCGATTGGGCGCTTTCGAGCAGGATCATGTCGGTGCCGTCCGGCAGGCTGTAAGCGGCCGCGCCGAGATCGGGAAATCCAGTCGGCTGGAATCGAGTACCTTGCATGGGTGCTAGCGGCGCTTCGAGCAGCAGGCGAGGTGAGTTCCTCAGACTATCGAACCAGTGCATGTGGTCAATCCTCTCGCTGGGCAGTTATCGGTTTGCTGCGGCTGGCGCCGCCTTGGGGAACAGGATGTAGCGGGCGAGCTGGCGTAGATCCCGCGCGGTCAACGGGAACAGTACAGCGACGGCTGCGCGGCGTATCTTTTCGTCGGACTCTTCAGTGCGATCGGTCAACGTTCGCCAGCCAGAGGCCCCAAGTCGCCGGGCGGCCCGTCGGCAGGCTTCGGCGCCGCGACCGGCGAACGCAGCGGCGAGGATTGCGCTCTCGTAGGGTACCCCGGGAGCGGTACTCGTAACACGCTCCCCGTCTGGGCGCAGGGTACTGTGAGAGAGCCTGAATAGAGCGTGGGCAGTTGACGGGGCGACGTGGGTGTCAGCGGTGGCACCACTTTCAATAACCGTCTGGGGATAGGCGATCGCCGCCAATCCTGGCAACAATTCGGCGATCTTGCGCTCGTCCACATCGCCATTGACGAAAGAGAGTACGTCTGCGAGCGCCGCCGGCCGACGTCCTGCTAGGGGTAGGGGCAGGATCTGATGGCGCCTGGCAAGCAACAAGCGTCTTTGAAGTACCGCGGCCAGCCAACCGACCAATCCACCGCGCTGTGGCACAATCTGCTTGTCGTCGAGCATTGCAGTTGTGAGCGCCGAGTACGGTCGCGCGGGGTCGTGCGGCGTCAAATGCGAGCGCAAAGGGCCGACCTCGGCACAGGCCGTGATCGAGGCCAGTGCTGCCGCCAGGCGGAACTCAGGCGAGCCGTCATCGGCAGCCTCGAGCCACGCGGCGCTCAAGGGAGGCAATGGTCGCAGCCGCCGATCGCAAGCAGTCCGCGGGCTGGTTAACATCGCCTGTTCAGCATGACCGAGAGCAACGAGCACTGGTGTCAAGCGCTGCCCTGCTCGGCAAACTTGCATGATCGCGCGTTCGAGATTGTTGGACTCCTGAGTGAATTTGGCCGGCGCCTTGCCATCGGCAGCCACGCGCTGAAGAGCGTTCGACCAGTGGTCGATCTCGCCCAGGAGGTCCACGTGCGGATTATAGCTGACGGGCCAGCGTCCCATCGGAACCGCCAGGTAGGCCCGGCCGTTTCGCTCCTGGAAGGAATAGCGTTGAAAGGATGTCAATCCACGGTCGGTCCCCAGCGATGCCAGTGCCCGTGCAAACTCGCTGCCACGCGTGGCCGTGCGGCCGTTCACCCTCGCCCTGCCCTCGCCGAACATATGCGCGATCTCGTGGCAAGTGGCGAACCGCTCCCAGAGCGGCACCCATTGCTCCGTGCGGCCGGTGCGGGCGTCGGCCGGTCCGCTCGAACCATGACCGGCCGCTGAGGGGCGCACATTGAATGGGTAGCTGAGTTCGCCGTGCTCGGCGAACCCGAGGCGCCGACTTGTACTACCTGCGAAGAACAGCGCGCCTTCGACCATCAGTATGAAATCCCACGGATTGATCGACGCGGCGCCCTCGAAGCCAACAGAAGCGTTAGCGCCGCCGGCGTTGCCCGGATCGAACTGGCCGACGGCTTTGTTCAGCCGCCCACGGGCCGTCGCCCCGAACAGGGCTGCGGAGAGCAACTGCGCGGAATTAGCCGGTGGTCTGCCTGCCGGAATACCGAGCATGGCTTGCAGATGCTGCATAAAGTTGTTCGTGAAATCCAGGCGCCCGTCATTGCCTCCAGTCCCTAGCAGAGGTGGATACTTAGGTCCGGAGGCGGTCAGTTGAACCGCGGCGTCGAGCCAGGGCAATGCTACATCGGGCAGAGTGCCACGCAATGCGGCTAGCATGGCGGCCTTGGCTTCCTCGGTTGGCCTCTCGATGAGGGCAGCCCGTGTCACGTATGCACGGCACGCTGCTATGACTTTGCGGTAGTCGCGCAGTCGCGCCGCAGTACTGTCCGATATTGCCACAATGGCGTCCGTACTGTCCTTCGGGTAGAAGCCACTGCCGCCATTCCACGGTGCGACCACGGGCGTCGGACGATAATCTTCTATGAAGAACGAGATCAGTTCCTCCGCATCGAGCGCCGCGGACAATTCGAACGTCTCGTTACGCCAGCGTCCACGTGCCTCTGGATCACGCTGCTCGGCGACCAGCCTGAGCACGCCCAGAGCCTTCAGGTATGCTGCCAGCGGCGCTGGTCTACACCCTGCCAGAACCATCACGTCGGTCGTTCGCATCACTTCACCTCCTTGGCGCTCGCACGCTGATCGCCGCTACGAAGCAAGGCCTCGAGATAGGCGAGCAGGAACGGCCCGTGGCGCTGCCGAAGCCGCAAAGCACGATCAAGCCAACTAGGGCCGTGCTCGCTGTCGCCGAGTTCCATTTCGGAAAGGTCCATGATCACGTGCGGCGCGACGACACCATCACCGAGGGCGGTCGCCGGTAGGCTGTCGCCTTCCCAAACGCCCCTGGCGAATCGCGCTCCGGACGGAGGTACGAGCTCGCCGGGGAGCGAGCGGATCGAGACTCGCACTTTGCCGTGATGGGCAGCCACCAAGTAGCAAGCGAGGTCCGACAGACCCTCTTGGCGGCCGGCGAGTGCGCTGGCCAGCTCATGCCTGAATTGCGGTCGAGATCGATTGTGCGGTCTGCCATCAGGTCGGTCGGACTTGGCCCACGGTCCGCCCGGAGGAACCGGCGGGTCATCGTCGCCGCGTGACATCAGAAGTTCCTGGAAGATTGGATGCGCTTTGCCGCGGTCGTGCCAACGGGCGGCGACGAGCAATTCGGTGGCAAGTTCAGGGTCTAGGGCGAGATCGGCCAGGATCGCGTGAACTTCCGCGACGACATTTTCGGTGTGGTCGCTGATCGTCAAGAACCGCCCCGAGTGTGAGGCGGGATCACGAGAGTACTGTTCTTCCGCGTTTGTAGGCAGGTTCGCATCTAGCGGCGTAACCGGGGCATCGCTCGCCGATTGCCATCCAAGTTCTAGATCGTATCCGCCCGCGGACGTGTCGCAAAGCACCACGAGACCTGGCCGGATCTGGCCTTCTTCGAGCTTCTGCCAGCGCCCCTCCACATGGTTTCTGATCCAAAGTGGGAAGCCAAGTCGTTTCAGTCTGGCGAAGAAGTTGCTCCGGAAGTTGCCGATCGAAGCGGTACAAAGTTCTTTCTCGGCGGGAGCCCTCAGGTCGTCAGCTGGGGGAGCTCCGGCGAGGTCGCGCCAGTAGATCAAGACATCTTGATCCGATCCGGATCGGATGAACGGCGATACGTCTAGATCGGCGCCTGCCAGATCCGGTGTGGTGTCGAAGAGGTCGAGAATGTCTTTGCGGCGTAGAATGTGGCCGCTTTCGAAAGTGGCCGCAATGTCAACCTCGGCGAGATCACGAGGAGCGGCGCTCGCCACGGCGACGAGGGCGTCACGCGCTGCAAGCAATTCCGCCACATTATACGGGAGAGCCAGGCCGGTCGGCTTCGCGTCATCGGCGGCAACTGCGATGTCGATCCAATAAACACGGGCGTCCTGTTCTTCACCGTAACGGTTGCAACGGCCACAACGCTGGACGAGGGAGGACCACGGCGCCAGCTCCGTGATCATGGTCCGGGAGCTAATGTCGAGCCCAGCTTCGATCGCTTGGGTGGCGACGATTATCCGGCCGGCGTCAGCCGGCGCGGACAGCAGTCGCTGGGTGATGGATTCACGTTCAGCTCGGCGGAAACGGGAGTGGACAAGCAGCAGTTCGGCTGGCGGCGCCAGGCGCCGCAAACAGCGGAACAAATCCTGCGCGCGTGCGACCGAGTTGAGGATGACGAGCGTCCGCCCGCCGCGCTGCGAATGAAGTTCAACGATACGCGTGGCGAGTTCCTGAGCGAACTCGCCATCGGTCTTCGACAATACAGAGGGCCATCGGTCGAGCACCTTGGTCGCGCCGACGCGGCGCGCGATCGCTTGATGCGCTTCATCCGCGGCCGTCAACCTTACTGTATCCTGTTGTGCTGCCGTCAGTTTGGCACTCGCGTCCACCGTCATCAGTCCAGCAGTTCCCAAAGTGGCAGAAACCCACAGACTGCGGCACGGCCACTGAACCGGAGCATCGCCTCGGAAGGCGTCGAGTTGTGCCGTGGTGGCCAGGCCAGCGCCCATCAGCTGCGTCTCGTCGTAGACCCAGAGGCAGTCATTATTGATCAACCCGAATTGTACGGGCCACCGATAGCGGCTCGTCGCGTAACCGCGATTAAGCGCCCGGGAGAGCAGCATGTCCTGAGTACCGACGAGAATAGCGTCGCGCTCAGGCCATAGTTCCCATTCGTTCTCATTCATGCCTCCCATCAAGGTCTGGAGAAGAACCGGGTGCGAATTATCGGTCAACTCGAGTCGCTCGAGCCAGCGCCGGCAATTCTCCGTCGTCTGCTCGACAAGCGTACGCATCGGGAGGGTATAGACAAGCCGCCGCGGTGTGTTATGGCGGATAGCTGGCGCCGCGAAACGGCGCCGCCACAGCCAACCAAGCACCACCGCCGCGGTTTTCCCGCAGCCCGTGGGGACATCCAGGAACATGGGCAGTTCCGCGCCGTTCGCGAGAGCAACCTGATAGGGAAAAGGTGGAAGCCCAGTGATGGCTTTAAAGAAGTCCTCGTACGAAACTGTACCTTGCGAAGACTGCATACGGGCTCCGAAGGGTTAGTATTCCATAGAAACGCGGCCGCTTGTCGATTGGCCGCCCGTTCGCGGGTGGACATTGTAGCAGGCTCGCAATGGCGATTACAAACGATTGATCGGAAAATCGTACTCGGTGTTCCGCGATATGGAACAGGATCCCGAATCCGGGCCATGCTGACAAATGCGGCCCTAAACCACGGCTACCGTCCCCCTCCAATAATCGGTAAACACCCTGCCAGCAACCGCGCCCGATCCGAAGGACCGGTCGATCCTGACTCGAAACGGAGCAACGAAAGGCACCGGCGAGCCATGCCCGCAGGTGCCTGCTGGTTCAGAGTCCGTCGAGGCTACTTGCTTGGGGCTGCGGTAGTCACGGCTGCCTTGGCGCAGCAACCCGTCGCCGCGCTGGTAGACTGCACCGCACCCTTCTTGACCGACGATTGGCAGGGCTGGGCGCACGCGCAAGCGTAATGAACTCGAAAAACCCGAATTCCTATCGCCCCCCCCCCTGTCCCCCTCCCCAATCGGTTCAATCGAGGTCACGATCTAGCCTCCCCGACGCAATCCGCCGGCCGCGCCACGCCGTAAAAACGAGACACCATTTGCCCTCTTGACGCATCCCGGGCAATCCTGTATTCTCAACCGAATTCAGCTTCATTGAGCTGGCGCAACCTGATCCGACACCGGAGCCCAACGATGACCTTCCGCCCCGACAGCGCCGCGACGCTCACGACCAACCGCTGGTGGTGGTGGCGCAGCCTGACCGTGGATGGAGGTCGTCGACCCGTGTAGCGCCGCAAGAAGCAGCAACCGGATTCGCAAGACCCGCCATCCACCACCGGATGGCGGGTTTTTCGTTGAGCACCCGATCCCTCGTAACGCAGGAGCGACCATGGTCACGCCCGCCCTCGACGAGTTCCTCAGCCTGGCCCGCGCGGGCCAGAGCGCGCCGTTGCGCCGGCGCATTCCGGCCGACCTCGACACGCCGGTCTCGGCCTACCTCAAGCTGGCCCGGCTCGGCGCCGTGTTCCTGCTCGAGAGCGTCGAACAGGGCATCCAGGTGGGTCGCTACTCGTTCATCGGCCTCGTGCCGCGCCTCGAGCTGTCGCTGCGCGGGGGCCTGACCTCGACCGTGCGCGGCGGCCCGGGCGGCACGGTCGAGACCGCCGAACTCGACCCCGGCGCGCCCTTCGCCCGCCTCGACGCCGCCCTCGCCGACGCGCGCCGCCACGCCGTGGGCGATCTGCCCGGCCCTCTCGGCGCCGCGGTGGGTTACCTGGGCTGGGAGATGGCGGCGCACTTCGAACGGCTCGAACTGCCGACCGCCGGCGACCTCGGCCTGCCCGACGCGCGCATGATGTTCCCATCAGGTCTGGTCGTCTTCGATCACGTCAAGAGCGAGATCGAGGCGGCCGTGCTGCCGGACGAGGATCGAGCGGGGGAGGCCGCTTACCGCGAGGCTCACGCCCGCCTCGAGGCCATCCTCGACGCCTTGCGCAGCCCGCTGCCGCCCGGAGCGGTGCCGGGGCCCGCCGCTTGCTTACAGGCGCCGGTCTGCGAGACGTCGCCGGCCGAGTTCGAGGCCGCCGTGGGTCGCGCGCGCGCGCACATCCTGGCCGGCGACGCCTTCCAGATCGTGCTGAGCCGTCGCGTGAGCGGTCGCACGGCGGCCGACCCGTTCACCGTCTACCGCGCGCTGCGCATCCTGAATCCCTCGCCGTACCTCTTCTTCCTCGACTTCGGCGACATGCAGCTCGTGGGTTCGTCGCCCGAGTCGCTCGTCACGCTGCACGGCGACCGTGCCCGGGTGGTGCCCATCGCCGGCACGCGCCCGCGGGGCCGCACGCCCGCCGAGGACCGCGACCTCGAGGCCGAGCTGCTGGCGAGCGAGAAGGAGCGGGCGGAGCACCTGATGCTCGTCGACCTCGGCCGCAACGACCTCGGCCGTGTGTGTCGGCCGGGCACGGTGCGGCCGGCGAGCTTCCAGCAGGTCGAGCGCTACAGCCACGTGATGCACCTGGTGTCGCGCGTCGAGGGCACGCTGCGCGCCGACGCGAGCCGCTGGGACCTGGTGCGCTCGGTCTTCCCCGCCGGCACGCTCAGCGGCGCCCCGAAGATCCGCGCCATGCAGATCATCGGCGAGCTGGAAGGGCGGCGGCGCGGGCCGTATGGCGGCGCCGTGGGCTACGTGGCGCCGGGAGGCGACCTCGATCTGTGCATCGCCATCCGCACCCTGGTCTTCCGGAGCGACCGCTGGTACGCGCAGGCCGGCGCCGGCATCGTCGCCGACAGCGATCCGGCCGCCGAATACCAGGAAACCGAACACAAGCTGCAGGCCGTCACGAGGGCCGTCGTCACCGCCGAGGGAGGGTTCGCCTCATGATCCTGATGATCGACAACTACGACAGCTTCACCTTCAACGTCGTGATGGCGCTCGGCGAGCTGGGCATGCCGGTCACCGTACGGCGCAACGACGCGATCACGGTGGCCGAAGCGCGCGACCTCGCCCCCGATGGCCTGGTGATCTCGCCCGGACCGGGCCAACCCCGGGACGCCGGCGTGTCGGCCGCGCTGATCGAGGCGTTCTGCGGCCGGGTGCCGGTGCTCGGCATCTGCCTCGGGCACCAGGCGATCGTCGAGGTCTTCGGCGGTCGTGTGACGCGGGCCGACACGGTGATGCACGGCAAGCTCAGCGAGGTCTTCCATGATGGGCGCACGATCTATGCCGGTCTCGGCAATCCGTTCCGCGCCACGCGCTACCATTCGCTGCTCGTGCGCGAGCAAGACCTGCCGGGCGACCTCGAGGTCAGCGCCTACACCACCGCCGGCGAGATCATGGGCGTGCGCCATCGCGAGCACGCCGTGGAGGGCGTGCAGTTCCATCCCGAGAGCATCATGACGCCGGAAGGCAGCCGGCTGCTCGCCAACTTCCTGCGCCGCTGCGACCCCCTCCGGAGGTGCGCGTGATGGACCCCGCCATCCTGCGCGCCGTGCTCGAAGGCCAGCCGCTCGACCGCGAGCAGGCTCGCGGCCTGATGGGCGACATCATGGACGGCCGCCTCGACGACGCCCGTCTCGGCGCCGTGCTCGCCGCCCTGCGCCTGCGCGGGGTGACCGCGGCCGAACTGGGGGGCTTCGCGCGGGCGATGCGCGAGCGGGCCATCGTGGTCACCGCGGCCGTGGCCGAGAGCGCGGTCGATACCTGCGGCACCGGGGGCGACGGCCAGGGCACGTTCAACATCTCGACGGGCGCGGCCCTCGTCGCCGCCGCGGCGGGGGTGCCGGTGGCCAAGCACGGCAACCGCGCCGCCAGCAGCCGCTGCGGCT
>CAZVWL010000060.1:0-13323 GCA_964630845.1 uncultured Fibrobacteraceae bacterium | reverse complement strand
CCCAACCTGCGCGACCTCGCCGTCCAGCTGTCGGGCATCGGCCCTGACCAGCTCGCCGCCATCCCCGGCATGAGCAAGGCGGTCCTCGCCAAGCTCCAGGGCTGGGCCGCCGAGCACCTGGCCGCCACCGCCGGCACCCCTGCCTGAGCCATGCCGATCCCGGTCGACATCCTGCGCTGGCCCAAGCCGAGCAGCTACCCCATCAGCGTGGTCCCGGGCGACGCCTTCCGCCTGCCCGTGACCATCCGCAACTCGTCGACCGGGATCCCCTACGACCTCACCGGGTGCACCTGCCGGGTGCAGATCCGCGCCACCTACAGCGACGCCAACCCGGTGGTGGACACCACCCCGCCCATCGACGGCACCGCCGCGGGCGGCCTCCACTTCGAGATCGCCTTCACCCCGACCCACACCAACGCCATCCCCATCCCGTCGGACAAGGTCAACCAGTCCCCCTTCGCCGCCGGCTTCTACGACGTCGAGATCACCGGCGATACCGGCGAGGTGAAGACGGTGATGGGCGGATCGATCAGCCTCATCCAGCAGGTGACGCGCTGATGGTGGACATCATCGTCAGCCCTGCCCAGGTGACCCTCGAGGTCGCTCCTGCCCAGGTGACCCTCGAGATCGGCAAGGGTCCTACCGGTGCCGGCCTCCCCACCGGCGGCGCCACCGGCGCCATGCCGGCGAAGAAGAGCGCATCCGACTTCGACATGGAGTGGATACCGACCGGCGCCGTCGGCCTCTCCCTGCTCGCCCTGTCCACCCTGACCGCCGGCAGCCTGCTGCTGGGCGCCGGCGCCGGCGATCCGAGCGAACTGGCGACCACCGCCTACGGCCGCAGCCTGCTCGGCCTGGCCGACGCCGCGGCCGGGCGCACTGCGCTGGAGCTGGGCTCGCTGGCGGTGCTGTCGTCGATCACCGCCAGCCAGATCAACGACAGCACCGTCACCGGCCGCAGCCTGCTGACCGCAGCCGACGCCGCCGCGGGGCGCAGCGCGCTGGGGCTGGCGACCGGCGACAGCCCGGCCTTCGCCGGGCTGACCACGACCGGCGACATCGTGGTCACCAACATATCCAGCGCGACGGCGGCGCTGCGATCAGCGTTCGGCAACATAGCGCGACATGTCAGATATGGGTATTCGGCATCGTATGTGGCCGTACAGGTCAGCGACGGGTCGCGCGGTGTCGGGTTCGGCCAGGACCCTTCAGCCGTGGTCGGATCGCAGTTCTATGGCGACGCGCGCGACGTATTCTTCGCCCGCGGCAGCCATATCGGGTGTCCCAACGCCGCAGGGACCGACTGGGCGTGGGCGCTGCGCATCAGCGGCGGATCAGCGGTCAACTCGTCGCATGTGGTCGAGATCGCAGACGGCTATGTGTCCGTGCTCGGGGCCGCCGTCGGCACCCCGGCATCCGGCGAGGTGCTGATCGGCGGCGGGCAGCTCAAGACCGCAGGGGCGATCACCGCAGCTGATGACTTCGTTGGCGCGTCAACGTCCGGCTATTACTTCGGCGATCGACTAACTGACGGAACCTGGCGTCTGCGGCGTGACGGTTCTGACCTCGTTCTTGAGCACTGCCAGTCCGGTTCCTACGTCGAAGCGAACCGCTGGGTTCCTCCCGTCTAAGGCACACCCATGACCGACCCACGCCAATCCCTCCCCGACGTGATCCTGACCGACAAGGACGGCGAGCGCCTGCTGGCGCGCTGCCCGCAGCTGCTCGTCCAGGCCGCGCGAGGCGGGGAAATTTCCTGCATCGTCGATTGCGAGCTGATGCCCGTGCGCCAGGAGGTTGACGGGGTTGCGGTCAAGGTCGGCCGGCGCATCGCCATCCAGGGCTTCACCATCCCGCTGACCGGGCACCCCGATTCCCCGCCGCCCGAGCTGGCCCAGGCGCTGGCGGTGTGGATGGCAGGCCGCGCGCCGTCGCTGGCCAAGCAGATGCCCGACCTCAAGGATGCCCAGCCGTGACCACCCAGCCCGCCGCCCACACCCTGCGCCTGCCGCGCCTGTCCGCGCACCTGCTGTCCCAGGTGCTGACCTACCCCGGGCACATCACCAAGCCCGACGACCTGTACCGCGCCGGCGCGGTGGTGGAGGACCACCTCGCCGAGATCCCGCCGGCCCCGGCGCGCGAAGCCGGCGACGACGCGCGCAAGGCCTGGTCCGACGCCGAGCACCCGCCGATCGCGCTCACCGAGCGCCAGCGCGCCACCTGCCAGGCGGCGGTGAAGGCCGCGGTCGAGCGCGGATTCCTGGGCGCGTCCAAGTACAGCCGCGCCCTGCTCCGCGGCCTGGGCCTCGAGCCCGAGGGAGGCTGAGGTGCCCGACCAGATCGCCATGGCCATCGCCCTTCCCGTCGCCGTCGCCCTGCTGTCGACCCTGGGCATCCTGTGGGCCAAGATCCACAAGCTCGAGAGCAAGATCGACGGGCTGCAGCGCGCGCGCCTCGAGGACGAGAAGCGGCACTCCACCGAGATCCGCGAGCTCGCCGCCCAGGTGCTGCTCTCGGTCCAGGAAGGGACCAGCGTCAACCGCGAGACGGCCAAGGCTATCGCCCAGTTGGCGGCCGGCATCGCCGCCCAGACCGACATTCTGCGCAAGTGCCGCCCCAGCGGCCAGCACCCGGCTCCGCAGACCGCGGCCAGCGACGCCGACACCGCCCTCCTGCCCAAGAACCGCAGCCATGGGTGACGCCTGGCGCCAGCTGCTGCGGGAATCCCTGGCCGCGCTCGAGGTCGGCGTGGTCACCCTCGGCGTCCTCATCCTGCTCGGCGTCGGGCTGTCGCTGCTGGGCTGCTCGGCGGCCCGGCCGGACGAGCGCCGCGCCGCGGTCGATCTGCGCCAGGACGCCGACCAGGCGGCCGTGCTGGCGGCCGAGGCCGAGGCCGCCGTCGAGGTCGCCCCGCCCGGGGCCGACGGCGCCGAACTCCGTGCGCTGGCGGCCAAGCTGCGCGCCCGCGCGACCGCCCTCGACCACCTGGCCACCGACCACCAGGCCCGCGCCGCCGCCGAGGCGCGCGAGGCCGAGATCGCCCGCTGGCGGCAGCTGTGCCGTTGGATCGCCCTGGCCTGCCTCACCCTCGGCGGCCTGGTGGCGGCCATCGGCCTGTGGCAGCGCCTGCCCCTGGTGCCCGAGGCGGGCGGCCTGCTCGCCGGGGTCGGCCTGCTGGTGCAGGCCTGGGGCGAATCGCTGGCCTATCTGGTGTGGCTGCTGCCGCTGCTCGGCGCCGGCCTGGTGATCGGCGCCGCGGTGGTGGCCATCCGACGGCGCGACCGCGTGACGGTCGAGACCAGCCACCTGGCCGACGCCCTGGAGGTCGGCACGGACGCTTTGGGTCGCACCGCTGGTCAGGTCAAGGAATCCCTCTCCGCCGCCCAGGTGCGCGCCCGCCTCACGGGTGCGGTCGCCGCTGCCCGCCGGAAGGTCGCCCGTGGCTGAGGACATCGACAACAACGTCCTGGTCGGCACCACCACCGACGGCGGCACCGCCACCATCCGCACCACCGTGGCCGGCGGCGGCCACATCCAGCACACCACCCCGGCCGACCCCACCACTGGCGACGCCATCCGCGCCGCCAGTCAGGCCGACGTGGCCGCCCTCGGCACCGCCCTGGCGTCGATCCTCGCCGAGCTGAGCGGCAAGATCGAACCCGGCGATCTCGCCGCCCTGGCCACCGCCGCGCGCCAGGACGCCGCCAAGGGCGTCCTCGACGCCATCCTCGCCGCCTTGGCCCCGGTGGCGACCGCCGCCGCCCAGGGCACCGGCAACGCCAGCCTGGCAGCGATCGACGGCAAGCTGCCGGCCCAGGTCGGCGGCAAGGTCCCCGTCACCGACCCCGCCGCCATCCGCATCCTGCCCGCCCTCATCCCATGAGCATGCTCGCCGTCGCCGCCGCCGACCTGGCCATCGCCCTGCTCGACTGGGGCACCGCCGCATCCCTGCTGCCCGATGGGAAGGAGCCGGCCGGGTCCGTGACCGTTATGATCGGCGAGCCCGCCGACACCCTGGTCGACATCAGCGCCGGCCAGGGGTCCGAGCGCCGCGCCCAGGCCACCGCCGCCACCGCCGCCGTGCGCGCCGCCCTGGCCGCCCTGGGGTTCGACCGCCTGCCGCGCCGGGGCGACCTGCTGGTGGTGCCCACCGGCGACTTCGCAGGAACCTGGGCCATCGACAGCGCCACCCCCGCGGCCGGTGGGCGGCTCTCCCTCGGCTTGGTGGCCGCCGCCCGGCGCACCGCCCGCGCCGCCGGCCTGTCCAAGGCCACCGCATGAGCACCCCCAGCACCAGCTACGAGGCCCTGGCCTTCGACCTGGGGGTGGCGCACCTGACCAACAGCGCCACCTGGCAGGCGCTGCTCGGCGTCAGCACCGACACCGCCGCCCGCGCCCGGGTCGTGGAGGGCGATGGCGGCATCCCCGCCGACCACGACCCCGCCGATGGCGACCCCCAGGCCACCGCCGGCGACGACAGCGTCTTCGACCTGGTGCCGCCCTTCGCCGTCGCCGCCGGCGAGGTCGAGCCGCCCGAGCCGGCCGGGACCGGGGTGTTCACCCGGCGCGGCCGGGTGCTGTTCACCCTCGTCCTACCGCGCCGCCTGCCCGGCGAGACCCCGCCGGCGGCCCTGCGCCGCGCCCGCAACGTGCTGGGCGACATCCGCCAGGAATGCGAGGCGGCCTTCGGCGCCACCGGCCGCCTGGCCACCGGCACCGCCGCCCTGGAAGGCCCCTTCCTGCCGGACGAGATCGGCTCGGACCGCGACGCCCTCTTCGGCATCATCACCCTCACCTGGCACACCTGAGGCCACCCCATGCGCTACGCCATCCAGCAGGTCCGCATCAACAGCTCCTACGCCCCGGGCATGTCGGGCTACCAGCTCGACCGCGCCCCCGAGGTCAACAGCGACGGAAGCGACGGCACCCTCTTCCAGACGGTGCACCACGTCCTGGCCAACAAGCCCAAGGCCGACCTGTCGTGGTTCGACCTCGAGGGCCTGGTCGACCGCTTCACCGCCTCGGCCGACTGCCCCATCCTGACCCTCGACGGCATCAACGGGCTGGAACTGTGGGGCGCCCGCGCCGCCACCGGCATGCCTGGCTTCGCCGCCGGGTCGGTGCACAGCCGCCGGCAGTACAAGCGCGGGGTCATCGCCCTGTCCTCGGTGCGCTGGTCGCGGGACGAGAAGGCGGTGGCCAACCTCACCGGCCTGTTCATCTCGGCCGACGGCTTCGCCTCGTGCCTGGACGAGACCGACACCACCGCCAAGCCCACCGTTCCGGTGCCGGACTTCGGCTATGCCCTCACCGCGCTCACCATCGCCGGCGACACCATCACCGCGGTCAGCTCGTGCGAACTGACCATCGAACACCGCCTGGAACACGAGTTCAGCGCCGGCCTGCCCGAGCCCATCGCGGTCCTCGGCGCCCCCATCAAGGGCAAGCTGGCGATCACCCTCAAGGCCGACATCGGGCACCTCGACCTGGGCGGCGGCACCGGCGCCACCAGCCTGGTGTTCAGGAAGTACGCCGGCAACGGCGGCTTCGCGTCCAAGACCGTCACCTTCACCGTCAACGGCGGCTGGGCGGTGGCCGAGCAGGAGGGCGGCGAGAACGGCCAGGGCATGTCGCGCCAGCTGCTGGTTCGCGCCACCTATGACGGGGTGAACCGTCCGCTCACGGTGGCCAAGTCGTGAACATCGCCTGGTACTGCCCCCCGGGCATCGACGCCCCGGCCCATTGCCCCCACCCCGCCGGGGTCGCCACCCTGCCCGGCCACGGCCCCGATGTGGAGGACGGCGGCCCCGGCGGCGGAGTCACCTACGGCCCACCCTACCAGCCCGGGCAGGACGGCTGGCGCCTGGTCCCGGCCGGCTGGTACGTGCGCCTGCCGGACAACCTGCGCCCGCAGGACTGCCTGCGCCTGGAGCCGCACCCGCGCATCCTGCGCTGGCACGACCTGCCCGGCGACAAGGGCCACTGGTGGCGCATCCCGGTGCTCATCACGCCACTGCTCGCGCACAGCGACGCCCGCGGCTACGTCTCGGCGGTCGAGCGCGTGCTGGCCGGCACCTGGACCGACCCCGGCGACCTCGCCGGTCTGCTGGGCGACCTGCGCCGCCTCGCCGCCGACCAGGCGCCCGAGGACGGCCGGCAGGACTGGCTGACCGTGGTGATCGAGCGCATCCTGGCCCTCGGCTACGCCGGCCTGACCCGCCACGAGATGGCCGCCGCCGGCTGGTGGACCGAGACCTGGCAGGCGCGGGTGGTGTTCCTGGCCTGCGACCGTCCCGATCTGGCCGAGGACGTGGTCGCATGATCCACATCGAAGGCGACGTCCAGGGCGCCTTCGCGTGGATGCGTCGCCACGGCGGGTCGCTGACCCAGGCCGAGATCGCCCGCATCACCCTGTTGGCCCAGGCCCGCGCCTTCGCCGAATGGGCGACGCGCAGCGGCGACCGCAGCCTGGCGGTGCGCTTCGACACCAAGGCCTTCTCGCTGCTCAACCTGCGCCGCCGCACGCCCAACTACGAGCGCCGCCAGATCCGCGCCTTCGGCCGCATCATCCCCTATGTGTCGCCGCGCCGTCGCGGCTACCTGGCGGTGGCCCAGGCGCTGACCGCCCCGCGCATCAACCCCCTGCGCATCCTGCGTGCGCTGGGCAACCAGGGCCGCCGCCACGCCCGCGACCTGACCCTGGTTCCCGGTACCGGGTGGAACCTGGTCCCCACCGCCCGCAGCCGCATCGTCGCCACCCGCTTCACCGTCGCCGGCATGCGCATCCTCAACCGCGGCGGCGCCGGACACGCCATCTACCGCCGCCAGTTCCTGGGATTCGCCGGCGGCGGCAAGGCCGATGCCCAGTGGCTGCTGACCCGGGCCAACGAGCTGGCGATGGACATGATGCGCGCCGCCTTCACCGCCGCCCGCAAGGAACCCCTGGCATGAGCGGCAACGACCTCACCGCCACCATCAGCACCCGCCTGAACGGCACCCTGGGGGCGCTCGACCAGACCCAGCGCAAGGTGCTGGGTCTGCGCGACAGCCTGCTGGCGGTCAACCGTGCCGGCCAGGCCACCGCCCCGGTCCTGGGCCGGGCCCTGGTCGAGACCGGACGCCGCGCCGACCAGGCGGCGACCCGCGCCGCCCGCGGCCAAGCCACCACCGCCAAGGCGGTCGCCGCGGCGCACCAGCGCACCGTGGCCCAGGCCACCGGCGCGGCACCGGCGGCGCCGGCCCAACCCCCAGCCGGCGACCAGCAGGGCGCCGACGGATCGACCATCGCCAAGGCGGTCGGCAAGCTGGCCGGGCGCATGGGCGGCAAGGCCAAGGAACTGGCCAAACCCCTGGACGGGAACGACCTCTTCGGCGCCTATTCGCGTCTGGCCGCCGGCATCGGCCTGGTCACCATCGCCTACAAGGCCATGGCCGCAGTCGAACAGGCAAACATCGACCGCCTGCAGCAGCAGATCGAGTTCGAGAACAAGCTGCAGGACGTGCGCAAGGCCGGGGTCGACGCCCGCCGGGCGGCCGCGCGCGATGGGCTGTCGACCGCCGACCGGGAGCGCGCCCTGCTGGCCGATCCCGGCGACCTGGCCCGGCGCAACCAGCTGGCCGGCGAATTCGGCATCGACGACGCCACCGCCGCCGTCCTGCGCGCCCGCAAGGCTGGCAAGCGCGGGGCATCAGACGCGGCCCTGCGCATCGCCACCGCCCTGGCACGCACCGGCGCCTTCTCGCTCGACGAGGCCATGGCCGAGATCGAGCAGACCAAGGTACGCCCCACCGACCGCAACGCCGACCTGCTGGCCCGGCGCCTGTACCGCGAGCGCACCGGAGGCGACCTCGCCACCGACGGGGCCGAGGCCGCCCAGCGCATCGCCAACGACCCCTTGCAGCGCGTGGCCAGGGCCAACCGCGCGATCGAGTCCCAGGCCTACCTGGTCAAGCAGCAGCGGGCGGTCGAGGAAGGAGACCAGGCCGCACGCGAGGACCTGGCCCGTCTGCGCAGCCCCGAGACCGCCGCCATGCTCGCCGCCTACCGGGAATCCAGCCAGAAGCTGGACGAGCTGCACCGTCTGGCCGACATGCAGGGCCTGCTGTCGCGCATCGTCGACAACACCGGGATGCTCTTGGGCGGCAAGGGCAGCATGTCCAACCAGATCGAGCGCACCGAGATCGCCCGCGGTGCCGCCTGGATCGACCCCGCCGGAAAGCCCTGAGCCATGCCCCGCATCGGATCCTTCTCCTTCGCTGTCTGGAAGGGGTTCATCACCAATTCCAATCCCGAGTACCGCCGCACCCGGCGCACCGGCGTCAACGGCCGCGGCGCGGTGTTCGACGCCTGGCAGGCCCCCGACTTCACCATCACCACCGGCGAAGCCATCGACAAGAACCAGATCACCAGTCGCATCAACGAGTACAGGAACCTCATCTGGCCCGTCAGCCGCACCGCGACCAGCGTGGTCGATCAGTTCGGCGACGCCTATGATAGGGTGATGGTGCTGGCGGTGCGCACCCGGTACTGGCCGCGCGTCACCGATGCGACCTGGTGGCTGGAATGCAACTGGGACCTCACCCGCTCTCCCACCCCGCCTACCACGCAATGAGACCGTCATGAGCGATGTCCCCGGCCGCTTCCTTCCCCTGACCATCGTCGAAACAGCCACGGCCCTTCCCGCCTCCGATGGAGGATGGACCAAGGCCGCCCACCTCACCCCGCGCACCGCCAGCCAGGGCATCCTCGCCGCGCATGGCGCCGCGACCATCACCGAGGACCTGGGGCTGATGGTGCTCCCTGGCTCAGACCAGGTGACCGAGGTGACCACCTCGGTGCTGCACCAGGAGCTGCTGGTGCGGCTGCTGGTCGAGGTGCTGCCCGGCGACGACGCCACCGGCGCGGTCACCCGCACCTGGGTCGACAAAACTCAGCGCCGCATGAAGCCCTGCTGGTGGGGCATGGTGCGCTCGGTGCGGCGTATCGTCAGCCCCGGCACCAACCAGGAACTGACCTGGACCTGCGACGAACTGTGGGCCTGGCTGGACCGGGTGAAGCTGGTGAACTGCCCGGCCCTGCATGGCAACGGCACGGTGCAGACCCTGCACCGCTGGCCGGTGATCGATCCCGAACTGACCGGGTCGCGCAGCTCGGCCAAGCAGACCGTCAACGGTCGCTCGGTCTACGTGTTCGACGAGCGCCGCGGCACCGCCGCCGAGGAAGGCGGCACCCTCTCAAATCACTGGACCGCGCGCGACCTGGTCGAGCTGTGGCTGGCCATGGCCAAGGCCCCGTCCTATCTCGGCGTCAGCGACGCCGGCGCCGGCATGGACTGGCAGCTTGGCGACGGCGCGGCCCTGCTCGACTGGCCGACCCACCGTCTAGACCTGCATGGCGACAGCGTGCTGGCCGCCCTGCGCCAGATCATCGACCACCGCCGCGGCCTGACCGCCAGCAAGCGGGTGGTCGGGTCCACGGTCTACATCGACATCCGCAGCACCGCCGCCGCCGCGGTCGACACCGGCGACGGGTGGACGGTGCCGGCGGCGCCGGCGAAAGTCCTCGACATCAGCGCCACCGACGGCCAGGGCCTGTTCCTGGGCGACGCCGAGGTGATCGCCGACGCCACCCCCGCCGACATCATCGTCGTCACCGGTGGCCGCCCCCTGGTGGGCCTGACCCTGTGGTGGACCCGCGGCGACGGCACCAGCGCCCTGCTGCCCGACGGCTGGGATCCCGCCGCCGATCCCGATCCGCTGGTCGACACCTCGGTCTGGCGGCGCTGGCGCATCAATCCGGCCTGGAACGGCCTGACCTGGAACAGCCCCAGCGACCCGCCGCGCGGCATCAGCCACCCGGTGGGCACCGACGGGCGGCGGCTGATCAACGTCGCCTCGTCGAGCCTACGCGGCATCGGCATGGCGCACGAGCTGCCATGGGGCCCGATGTTCACTAACAAACCTGGCGATGCCGAGCGGCCGCGTGCCTGGGTCTACGAGGGCGGGCAGATGACCGAACTCGGCACCACCATCACCCCGCTGGAGGACCCCGCCGGGTTGGAGCTGGCCCGGGACGCCGGCGAGGCCGCCCGCATCCAGGGGATGATGTCCGCTGGCGCCACCCTGCTGGTCACGGTCGGCGTGTACGAGCCCGCCCCGCTGCAGGTGGTTTGGCAGCGTCCCAAGGCCCAGTGGCCCAGCCCCACCCCGCGGGTGGTGACCTACGACCGGCCCAGCCTGTCCCAGAAGCGGGGCGTGGCCACCGCGGTCAAGGGCATCGACGACAGCACCGGCGGTGCGCTGCGCACCGAGACCGAGACCATCCGCGACGACGGGCTTGGCTTCCTGCTCCGGATGCTGGCGCTGCTGCGAGTGCGGCACGCCACCCCGGGCGCGGCGGCGACCCTTTCCCTCGACGGCTACATCGACACCCGCGACTTCACTGCCCCTGGCACCTTCGTGACCGGCCTAAAGGTCAGCGCCACGGTGACCGAGCCGATCAACAGCCAGATCACCGCCCGCGCCTGGGACTTCGACCGCGGCACCACCACCCTCACCACCGAGCGCCCCGACACCCCCATCGGAAAGCTGCTATGAACGACCTCGCCCGCGAACTCGCCGACCTGCGCCTGCGCCTCGACCACAACACCGCGCAACTGCGCAAGCTGCCCGCCAGGCTGGGGGTGTCGGGCGGGGCGGAGGCTCCGCAACGGGTGCTGGTCATCCTCAACGGGAACAGCCTGGGCGGTGGCCTCCTGGGCATTCTCTACGCCGGGTCGGTGACGCTGTCGGTGGCACCTGACCTGGCAGCAGATGCCACGGTCCCCGACGGGATCGGCCGAGCCTTGCTGTACGCCAATGGCATCCCCCAGGGCCGCGTGTGGGTGCGCCATGATCGCGGGGCTGACGTGGCCCCGCTGCCAGCCGGAGCGCGGCGGCAGGCGGTCGGCGATACCGTCTCCGTCAGCTACGGCACCGGGTCGATCACCGCCTACCGCTGGGACTACTGACCGATGGGCATGCTGTCGGCCGTCGTCTACACGCCGCCGCTGACGGTGCAGGACGCCGGCGCGCTCAAGCGCGCATTTCCCGACCTCAACTTCCGCTGGACTGCCGTTCCGGCTGGCCGGCGCGCTGGCGCGACCCTGGGGGAATGGTCCCTGCTGTGGTGGTCGCGCGGTGGCACGCCACACATTCCGAGGCTCGCGCCCTACGCGGTGCCCAACCCGTACCAGTCCTATGGAGTGACCATCGGGGCCTCGCGTCCCTACCCTGCCGGGCTCTACCTGGTCGCCGACGAGCCGCCCGCGCGCGATGCGATCGAGTGGGACCGGCCGATCGTCGGCGTTCTCGTCTCGGTGGCCGTGACGGCTGCCGGCGCCACCCTGTCGATCACGCATGCGGACGGGCATGTGTCCACCGTGCCGATCCCGGCCGATTTCGCGTCGAACTCCGCAGGGGTGGCGCCGGAGGAATCGCCCTACTACGCAGTGATCGACTACCCATCTGCCCTGGCGAGCACCTCGGCCAGCGGCTGCTCGGTGGCGACCTACGTCGACCTCCGTGCCCCCCGCGGGGTGATCGTTGACCCGGTCGTGACCAACTGGCTAAGCGGATACGCGGCGCACGCGGACGCCGAGGCTGACGCGCTGCCGGGGGTCGAGACCGGGAGCGATGCCGGGCTATGCCATGGGTATGCGCTCCCCATCCTCTCCTATCGGAAGTATGGACTGCCGGCATGGGCCAACGGCGGCCGCTCGCTGCCCCGAGAGGCGTGCGTGCGCCAGCGTGTCGACTACCCCGGCGGGTGGCGGCAGTCCGACACCCATGGCTACGCCCGCCCAAGGCTCCTGGTCGGCGGAGCCGTCCAGGAACAGGCGTGCGGTCCATTCTGCCGCGAGGCGGCCTTCGGAGACGGCGACCTCTACGCCGCCGGCGAGGTGTTCTCCAGCCCGGCCCGCGTCGTGATCAGAGTCGATGGGACGACGAACAGCGGAGGGGCATCGAGGACCGTCACCATCACCGAGTACAACATCGACGGCAGCGGCGGGACGGTGGTCTACACCGGCGCGTTCAACGATTCCGGAGCGATCAACACCTACGACATCGCCCTGCCAGCGACACTCGCGCCGTTCCGCCGCTACAAGGTCACGCGGAGCCCCGAGCAGGACTATTACACCACGCAGCTCCCGATCATCGACGTGGCCATCGTGGCATCCTGGAACCACCCGCTGCCAATCACCGTGGTGGCGAGCGATGGGACCATCATCCCGGCAGGGGTGGCGGCTGCCCACCTGACCAGCCTGGCGGCGTCGCCGGCCACCACCGAGACCGCCATCGGCATCGGATCGACGGCAGCTCCGTCCGGCCGGGCCACCGCCGGGTGGCGCGTGCGCGCGTCGGGGCTGACCCCTGGGGTCTACACCATCGCCTTCCCGTCAGTGGCCACCGCGTCCCGTCATGATGACGCCGGAGGGATCCACCCCGGTGGCGGGATCATCCTGGCCCCCGCGGGAGCCTTCTCTGCAGCAATCGCAGAGGTCGCCGACGGGCAGACGATCACCGTGGCCAGCGTGGCGATCATCCGGCCATCGCTGCCGGTCGGCGACACCACGACGACCTTCTCCCCGTCCTACTATTTCGGCCAGTTCACCGCCCCGGCGGCAGGCCGGTATTCGCTCCGAATGAAGGGTGACGCGGCTGTCGCCATGTCCATGTTCGCCAGCAAGACGGACCCCCTGTGCAGTTCGTCGCTGGTGGGCCGGCTGGCGAACTTCCGCCGGCGCCTCTACTCGCCCAGCGCGCGCCAGGATGCGCCGCCGTCCGCCGCCACGCCGCTGGGGCGCAAGGTCTACCTGGTTGGGGAGTCCCCGACCGGAGCCTGGGCAGGGCATGCCGGCGAACTCGCCGCCGGACTGGTCGGCCCGGCCTCCTTCGCCTGGGACTTCCGCACTGGGCGACCCGGCGACGTAGTGGCGACCACGGGCGGGACCTGGCACTGCCAGGAATGGACCGACGGGCAATTCGTCCTGGCAACCGCTGATGCCGGGGCGGTGGTAGTGGATCTCGCAGCCGGCGAGGTGGTCTACCTGCGCCTGTGCTACTCGGGGGATGTCGCCGCTGGCTCCGTGTACCAGTCGTTGGCGGCGCCATCTATCTATGGCGCAGCTGGGGCGGCGGCGGTGACGCTGTCGATCAGCTCCATTTGATGGGGCTGACCCCGTCCATTATCTCCGGCCGCGGCTCGATCCCCAGGCTCCGCAGCAGGTGGTGCAGGTGTTCGACCGAGGGGAGGCCGCCGGTGTCCGGGCACACCGTGCCGTG
>CAZVWL010000059.1:0-13435 GCA_964630845.1 uncultured Fibrobacteraceae bacterium | reverse complement strand
CGAGATCACCGCGCCGCGCACGCCGAAACGCTCCCGCAGCGTGGCCAGCGTGGGGCGGCGGCCCGGTGACCAGGTCCAGATGCTGTCGGCGGTGTCGAGCCCCTGGTCGCGGCGGCGGCGGTTGACCGGATGGTCGGCCAGGATCGCGGCGGCGGCCTCGTGCAGGGCCACGAGGCGGGCGGCCGTGGCGGTGGCGGCGTCGTGGTCGGCGGCGGGACCATCGCCCGCGGCACGGGGCAGCAGCGCGCGGGCGTCGCCGCCGACGTGGTCGTGCGGCGGGGCGCAGACCACGCCCGACGACGCCCAGCCGCCCTCGAGCACGAGCAGGTGCCGGTAAGAGACGCCGGGGTGGAACCGGACCGGGTGGGCGCCCTTGCCGCCGCCGAGGGCGCGGTCGAGGTCGGCGATGATCGCCGCGGCCTCGTCGGTGGCGATGTGGCCGGCCGAGTGGTTGCGGATGCGCGGCCGGTCGACCGGACCGTCGAGGCTGATCAGGTTGCAGCGCAGGGCCACGTCGCCGGGGCGGATGTCGACGCCCATGCTGGCCGCCTCGAGCACGGCGCGGCCTTCCTTGCTCACCGAAGCGTCGTAGCCCAGCACGGCGAGGTTGGCCACGGCGGAGTCGGCCGGCCCGTCGGGGCGGATCGTCTGCAGCAGGCCCTGGCGGCCCTCGCGCGCGACGCGGTCGATGTGCGGCTTGCGGGCCGCCATGAGCGGCGTCTTGCCGCCGAGCCGCTCGAGCGGCAGATCGCTCATGCCGTCGCCGATGATGATGATCGTCCTGGGTCGGCTCACGCGCGGTACTCCGTGATCAGGAAGTCCTTGAACGCACGGTAATCGGTGTCGATCGCCCGGTGGTGTTCGGGCAGCGCGTCGAGGCCCTGCAGGCTCGCCGGCAGGTCGGGCTCGAGGCCGAGCAGGCCGCGGATCTCCTCGGGGAACTTGGCCGGATGGGCGGTCTCGAGGCTGATCGCCGGCGTGGCCCCGTGCTCGGGATGGTCGCGCAGGAAGGACAGCAGGCCGGCCCAGCCCACCGCGCCGTGCGGCTCCAGCAGGGCGCCGTGGTCGCGGTGCGCCTCGATGATCGTGTGGCGCGTGTGGTCGTCGGCGATGCTCACGGCGTAAAGGTCGCGGCGCATGGCGTCCAGGTCCGGTTGCTGTTTGAGGACGCCCTGCTCGTCCATCCAGCCCCCGTAGAGGTCGACGATGCGCGCCAGGTTCGACGGGTGCCCCACGTTCATCGCGTTGGAGATGCACCTCAGGCTGGGCACGATCTTCTCGTAACGGCCGCTGGCCAGGAACCGGGGCACCTCGTCGTTGGCGTTGGTCGCCACCACGAAGCGCGCGACGGGCAGACCCAGCCGCCAGGCGAGCAACCCGCCCATCAGGTTGCCGAAGTTGCCCGAGGGCACGCTGAAGACGACCCGCTCGCCGGCCGCCACGTCGGCCAGGCGCGCGGCGGCGTGCACGTAGTAGACCGACTGCGGCAGCAGCCGGCCGATGTTGATCGAGTTGGCCGAGGTCAGCCCGAGGTCCTGCAGGTCGGGGTCGCTGAAGGCCTGCTTCACCAGGGCCTGGCAGTCGTCGAACTTGGCCTCCAGCGCCAGGGTCTTGATGTTGCCGCCGAGGGTGGTCATCTGCCGGCGCTGGCGGTCGCTGACCTCGTCGCGCGGGAACAGCACCACCACCTGCACGCCGGGCACGCCCAAAAACGCGTGCGCGATCGCCGAGCCGGTGTCGCCCGACGTCGCCGTCAACACCAGCAGCTCGCGCCCGTGCCTGGCCACCAGCCGGCCCAGCGCGCGGCCCATGAAGCGGGCCGCGAAGTCCTTGAACGAGGCGGTCGGGCCGCGGTCGAGGCGCAGCACGTGGCGGGGTCCGTCCACCGGCTCGAGGGGTACCGGGAAGTCGTAGGCGTCGTGGCAGATGGCGGCGAGGTCGTCCCGGGTGAAGACCTCGCCGGTGAACAGGCCGAGGATCTCGACGGCGAGGTCGGGATAGCTGAGGTCGCGGGCGCGCGCGAGCAGGTCGGGCGCGAAACCCGGCAGCGGCCGCGGCAGGAACAGGCCGCGATCGCTCGCCTGGCCCTGCATGAGGGCCTCGGCGAGGTCGACCGCAGGCGCCTGGCGGTTGGTGCTGTGGTAGCGGATCACGCGTCACGCTCCCTGCGTCCGCGCGCGCGAGGCGCCGCCGGCCGAGAAGGTGTCCGGCATCGCGACCTGCACCTTGCCGTCGATGGCGCGCAGAGCCTGGTCGAGGTCGGCGACGATGTCGTCGGGGTGCTCGCCGCCCACGCAGAGGCGGATCATGTTGCCCGGGATCTGCGCCAGGCAGCGGCCCTCCTCGCCCTGCTGCGCGTGCGTGGAGATCGCCGGGATCGTGGCCACGCTCTTGATGCGGCCGAGGTCGGTCGCCCGCCAGATGCGCTGCATGGCGTCGAACACGCGGCGGGTCGGCTGCGGGCCGCCCTTGACACGCAGCGACATCAGGTGGCCGTAGCGGTTCACCGGCCCGCCGTACTGAGCGTCGTGCTCGGCGTCCACCAGCGTGAGGTAGCGCGAGGCGAGCGCGTGCAGGGGGTGGTGTTCGAGGCCGAGGTAGTCGACGTCCTCGACGCCCGGCTGCTGGTACAGCCATTCGGCCACCTGCTGGGTGGTGCGGCTGAAGAGGTCGACCTTCGAGCGCAGCGTGCGCAGGTCGTTGAGCGAGAGGATGGCGTTCATCGGCGACAGGTTGGGCCCCAGGTCGCGGTTGGGCAGCTGCTTGACGTAAGCGGCGAAGTCGGCCTTCATCGCGTCGCTGCCGAAGCGGCTGGTGAGGTCCTTGCGGGCGATCAGGGCGCCGGCGATGCCGAAGCCGGAGGAGGTCATCGTCTTGGTGACCGACTGCACGACGATGTCGGCCCCGTGGCAGAGCGGCCGCATGAGCGCGGGGGTGGCCACCGTGCTGTCGACGATCAGGGGCAGACCGTGCCGATGCGCGAGCTGCGCGACGGCGGCGAGGTCGAAGAACGACAGGCCCGGGTTGCTGGGCAGCTCGCCGTAGAGGAAGCGCGTGTTCTCGTCGATCAGCGAGGCCCATTCGTCGAGGTCGGCCGAGTTGCACACCCAGCGGCACTCGATGCCCCGTTCCTGCATGCGCCGCACGTTGAAGAGCTGGAAGGTGCCGCCGTACACCTGGCAGGTGGCCACGAAGTTGATCTTCTGGCCCGGCCGGGCGGGGTCGACCGCGAGGAACGGCTCGGTGGCGGTGTGGATGGCGGCCATGCCCGAGGCCGTGGCGCAGCAGGAGGCCTCGCCGTCGAAGCCGTAGCTCTCGAGCAGGGCGAGCGTGTTCTCCAGGTAATACAGCGTCGGGTTGGCGATGCGCGAGTAGCACCAGGTGGGGATCTGGTACGACAGCGCCGCTTCCATCTCGTCGCTGTCGCGGTAGGCCTGCGAGCTGCTCATGTAGACCGGCTCGATGATCGCGCCCTGGTTGAAGTCGAGCGCCTCGCCCATGGTGTACAGGCCGTGCACGGCGATGGTGTCGAAGCGGCACTTGCGCATCGCGGCGAGGTCGGCGGCGCGACGGGCGGCGGCGGCCCTGGCGGCGGCCAGATAACGCTCCACGCCGGGGGACGTCGTCGGTTCTTGCATGGGTCAGGCCTCCTGGTTCGGCGGGTTTCCGGGGGTCGGCGAGCCGTTGGTGTTCTGGCCGGCGCGGCGGCGCGGCGGCCTGGTCTCGGCGAGGCAGGACAAGGCGAGGCCCTCGTCGGCCTTGGCCGTCGAGAGCACGAGGAACGTTTCCTGGCGCTGCACGCCGCCGATGGCGGCGAGGTCGCGCGTGACCAGCTGGCGCAGGTGCTCGATGTCGCGCACCACGACGTGCAGCAGGTAGTCGTAACGGCCGGTCACGTGCTGGCAGAGCGTCACCTCGGGCACGGCCCGGACCTGGCTCTCGAAGCTGTCGATGAGGCCGGCCTGGTGTCCGGCCAGGCTGACCATGACCACGGCCTGCACGCCGAAGCCGAGCGCCTTGGGGTCGAGCTGGGCGCGGTAGCCGCGGATCAGGCCGCGCTCCTCGAGCCGGCGCACGCGCTCCAGGGTGCTGGAGGGCGCGAGGTCGACCTGGCGGGCCAGCTCCGCGTTCGTGATGCGGCCGTTGGCCTGCAGGGCGGCCAGGATGGTGAGGTCGAGTTCGTCCATGCCATGATGATGCCGCTTGATCGGTTGGTTTTCAAGGGGATTCGCCGTTGATCATGCGGATTATGTGTCGGTATAACGTTGATAATGCTGTTCAATAGCTGATAGGCCGAACGGTTGGGGCCGGGGCCGTTGGTGAACCCGCGGTTGACGACAGGCGTTCGCTTGCGGCACGATGGGTCGGCTACGCGAGGTCGGACCCTTGAACCCGGATGGAACGCGATGAAGAACGTCTACCTGTGCCCCCATTGCTCGGCGAACCTCAACCCGAGCGTGAAGATCGTGCTCGTGGCGAACCATCGCGGCCGCCGGGGGCTGATCCTGTTGAGCCCCATGCCGGGCAACTACAAGTTCGTCTGCGACGCCGCCCTGGCCGAGGCCGTCAAGGTGGGCACCCTGGTCAACTTCCACTGCCCGGTGTGCGCCGCCGACCTCGCCGCTCCGGGACGCCGCGACTTCGCCGAGCTGCACCTGGCGGTCCCGGGGCGCGAGCCGCGGCGCGTGAACTTCAGCCGCCGTTACGGGACCCATGCGACGTTCGTCATCTCGGGCGACGAGGTGGTCGCTTACGGGGACGACGCGGACGAATTCCCCCGGAAGAACTTCTTCGGGGCCTGACGTCATCAGCGCGCAGCCCGTTGCGGGCCCGGACCCGGCGCGGCGTCGCCGGGCGAATTCCGACGCCTTTTCTCCCGCCGAATATGCTAAGATGCGACCAGATCCGGGCCCGACCCGACCGGGGGGTCGGTCGAGGTCGGCCCGGCATCGGATCGCTCTTCATTCCCGTCGCGCCGCGGCGCGATCTCGCCAAGGGAGGATTTACTGATGAAGACCTTGCTACGCTGCGTCCTCGCATGCGCGCTCTTGCTGGTCCCGGCCCTGGCCGGCGCCCAGCAGGTGGCGACCGCGCTCGTCAAGAACAACATCGATCTGCCCGGCGGTCCGGCCGGCAATCCCGTTTCCTCGATCACCACGCCGGCCGTCAACCAGGTCGGCGGCTACTGCTTCGGCGTCACGACGACCGGCGACGAAGGCGTGATCAGCCGCTTCTGGGGCAACGCCGTCGGCGGACCCGGGGCGCTGATCCGCAGCGAAACGACGATCGGCGACTTCGAACAGACGGCGTTCGAATCGTTCTTCGGCTTCAGCAACGAGGGTGAGGTGTCCTACAGCCCGACCTGCAACAACCTCGACAGCGGCTCGACCGGGCTGGACGCCGTGTGGTACGGCGACCAGCCGATCGCGGTCGAGGAGGAGGTGTACCCGCATCTCGAAGGCTGGTACTGGCGCTTCGCCAGCCGCCCCGGCACGACCGCCCATGGCATCCCCTACTTCGTCGGCGGCATCACCAACGTCCAGGGTGGTTCGACCCAGAACCGCGGCCTGTTCTATGGCTGGGACGGGGCGCCGGTGCTCGTCGGCGGCGACACGGTCGACGGCATCGCCGAGCCCCTGAACACGGGCACGGCGGTCACGTTCGACTTCCGCTACTCCGCCTATGGGGCCTACTACCTCTGCCAGGTGTACACCACCGGTCCGACGGCTACCAATCGCCACGTGGTGATGAACGGCGCGGTCGTCACGATCGACGGCATGCCGATGAGCCGCGGCTCGGCGGTGCCCGCGGCGGCGGGCGGCCTGCCCGGCGAGAACTGGGAGAACTTCGACTACATGGGAGTCACCGAGAGCGGCTACTACATGGTGACCGGTGACAATTCGGGCGCGACGGCCACCGACGAGTTCGTGCTGATCAACGGCGCGATCGTCCTGCGCGAAGGCGACCTCGTGGGCGGCTATCCGCTGGTCGGCGCGATCGAGCGGGCCTACATGAACGAGGACGGCGACTGGGCCGCGGTCTGGGCCGTCGATGTCGAAGGTGTCAGCCGCGAGGTGCTCCTGCTCAACGGTGAGATCATGGTCATGGAAGGTGACGAGGTCGACTTCACGGGTGACGGGCTGCCGGATCCCGACCACGTGCTGACCGATTTCACGGGCATCGCCGCGCTGGCGGTGGGCGACCGGGGGCCGGACGGCCGGGTGGCGGTCTACTTCGTGGCCGACCTCGTGGTGCCCGACATGGTCGTCGCCCGACCGCTCGCCGACGAGACCAACGATCTCGAGGCAGCCGGACGCACCGAGCCCGAGGAGCTGCCGTCGCGCGCGATGGTGCGCGCGGGCATGGTGGTCTTCAGTGAACAGGTCGTGCCGGTGATGTTGTCGCGCTTCGAGGCCCTACCGGCCGCCGACGGCGCCCTGGTGCGCTGGACCGCCGCGGGCCTGGCGAGCGGTTCCTTCGAACTCGTGGCGCGCAGCGGCGCCCAGAGTCGGGTGGTGCCGTACGAAGCCGACGGACAGGGCGGCTACCGGGCTCATGACCTGCTGGCGTCCGGCACGGTGACCTACGCGCTCTACCTCCGCGATGGCAGCCACCACGTGCTGCTCGAGGCGCGGACCGTGGAACTGGCGCCGCCCGCGGCGGGCCTGCAGATCGTGGGCATCTATCCCAACCCGTTCAACCCGCAGACCAGCGTGGCGTTCGCCGTCGGGCGCTCGCAGCCGGTCAAGGTCGCGGTCCACGCCCTGGACGGTCGCCAGGTGGCCGTGCTGGCCGACCAGATCTTTGTCGGTGGCCGCCATCAGGTGGCCTGGAACGGCCTGGACCAGGCGGGTCAGCCGGTGCCGTCGGGCACCTACCTGGCGCGGGTCGTGGCCCAGGACGGCGTGCAGACCGCGAAGCTGATGCTGGTCAAATGAAACGCGGAGGGCCGGACCAGTCGTTGATCCGGCCCTCGTCGTGGATCGGGCGGGCGCCTCGCGCCTGGAACGAGGCGCCCGCCGTCTTCCCTGCCTACAGCCCCAGGTCGACCGGCAGGATCACGGCGTCGATCACGTGGATGATGCCGTTGCTCGCCGACACGTTCGCGGTGGTGATGCTGGCGGTGTTGCCCACGGCGGTGATCACGGCCGACGGGGAGACGCGGAACGTGGCGCCCTCCAGCAGGGTCTGGATCACGCGGGTACCGCGCACCGGCACCACGCTGTTGGCCGCGCGACGACCCTCGGTGATGTGGTAGCTGACCACGGCCTCGATGGTGCCGGCGCCCAGGAGGGCGTCGATCGCCGCGAACGGACCCTGCTCGTCGAGGATCTCCGGATCCAGCAGCGGCGTGACGGCCGTCACCAGGTTCACGAACGCTTCGTCGGTGGGCGCGAAGACCGTCAGCTGGCTATTGTCGAGCAGCCGGCTGACGACCGTGCTGCCGGGATTCGTGTCGGCGATGTAGCCCACGGCGGCAAGCAGCAGGTTGAAGCCGGCGGCGTCGGCGATCTGGGCGATCGTCTGGCCCGAGGGAGCCGGGGCGCGGTTGCCGCCGTTCAGGCCCATCGGGCCGTTCTTGTCGGCGTTGTCGGTCGCCGTCGGACCGGTCACGTCGTTCGAACACGCGGCAAGGCTCAGGATCCCGAGCAGGGTCAGGGCGAGGATGGCGAATCGCTTCATGGTCTATGCTCTCCGGTCTTGGTGCTCCGTGGTTGAGGCCCTCTGAGCGTGCATGTGCTCACCGGGGCTCGTCTAGTTGCCCATGATCGCCGACTGTCCAGGAATTGTCAATGAAATATACTGGGAATTATATAGATCGTTGTTAAACGGTTGCGGCGGTGTCATCTATCCGATCTCTTGATCCTCCCGCCGGCAGTTGCCCCACCCGCGATCTCGTGTTACACACCGTGGACGCGGCGCGTTGCCGCACTGCCCAGAAGCAACCGGACCGTGACCAGCAAGGCCCATCCCGGCCACGACCCGAAAGGACAGGCGACCCCGCGATGAGCAACCAAGTGCCTTATGCCGGCCAGAACGCGCCGCCCGCCTCCGGCCCCATCCAGAAGATCCTCGACGTGGTCGAGAAGGTGGGCAACAAGCTGCCGCAACCCGTCACCCTGTTCGCGATCCTGATCGCCATCGTGCTCTTGTCCTCGTTCATCTTCGCGATGCTCGGCACCTCGGCCGTGCATCCGGGCACCGGCGAGACCATCCGCGCCGTGAACCTGCTCGACCGTCTGGGCCTACGCCGCATCTTCACGGAGATGGTCAAGGTGTTCACCGACTTCCCGCCGCTCGGCTTGGTGCTGGCCGTGATGCTCGGCATCGGCGTGGCCGAGCGCTCGGGCCTGATCGCCGCCGCGCTGAAGGGCTTCGTGTCGGTCATGCCCCGGCGCCTGGTGACGGTCGCGCTGGTCACCGCGGGCATGTTGTCGAGCGTCGCGGCCGACGCCGGATATGTCGTGCTCATCCCGCTCGGCGCGGTGATCTTCCACAGCATGGGCCGCCACCCGCTGGCCGGTCTGGCGGCCGGATTCGCGGGTGTCTCGGGCGGTTTCGGCGCCAACATCTTCCTGACCAGCCTCGACCCCCTGATGGCCGGGTTCACCCAGCCGGCCGCGCGCATGATCGACCCCGAGTACGTCGTCGACGCCACCGCCAACTGGTACCTGCTGGCGGCGTCGGTCCCACTGGTGGCCCTCGCCGGCACCTTCGTCACCGAGAGGATCCTCGAACCGCGCCTCGGCAAGTACAACGACGAGACGCCCCTCGGCGACGAGAGCCAGGGCCTGACCCCGCTGGAGAAGAAGGGTTTGCTGTGGGCCAACCTGACCGTGGTCGCCCTGCTGGGCGTCCTGGCCTGGGCCACGATCCCCGCCGATTCGGTCTTCCGCATCGGCAGCGAGCTGAACCCCGCCGCCTTCAGCCCCCTGTTCACGAGCATCGTGGCGATCATGCTCTTCCTCTTCTTCATCCCCGGCCTGGTGTACGGCGTGATCACCGGCAGCATCCGCGGCGACAAGCAGATCGCCGAGATGACGGCGAAGTCGATGTCCGACATGGGCGCCTACATCGTGCTCGCCTTCGTGGCGGCCCAGTTCGTGGCCTACTTCAACTGGTCGAACCTGGGCGTGATCTTCGCCATCAGCGGCGCCGACCTGCTCAAGCAGGTCGGGTTCACCGGCATCCCGCTGATCGTGGTCTTCATCCTGGTCGCCTCGCTGATCAACATCGTGATCGGCAGCGCCTCGGCGAAGTGGGCGATCATGGCGCCGATCTTCGTGCCCATGCTCATGCTCATGGGCTACTCGCCCGAGCTGACCCAGGCCGCCTACCGCATCGGCGATTCCTACAGCAACATCCTGACGCCGCTCTTGCCGTACTTCCCGCTGATCATCGTCTTCGCGCAGAAGTACCAGAAGAACATCGGCATCGGCACGATCATCTCGATGATGCTGCCGTTCGCGGTGATCTTCGCGCTGGTGCGCATCCCGATGCTCGTCGTGTGGATGCTGCTGAAGTGGCCGCTCGGGCCGGGGGCGCCGTTGACGTACACGCCGTGAGCGGCGTGTGGCATGGTCCTTGTTGTGTCTGACCGAGCACGGCAGCGCGCCCGGGTGTTCCGGGCACGCTGCCTGCAGTCACGGCGGCGAAAGGTCCTGGCGATGTGCGAATTGCGGCGGCGACCGCGGTGGCGGTTCCTGACGACGCTGGCGGTCCTGGTGCTTGTCAATCTTCACGCCGTTCGTTCGGCGGCCGGCGAGAGGGCGGTCGGATTCGCCATCGGCTCGACCGCGGGTTTCGGCGCACAGGCCGACATCACGTTCGAGCGATTCACGCGCGACCTGCCGCTGTCGCTACGGCTCTCGGGGGCCTACTCTGGGCGCGATCCCGGCATGGCGCTCGATGCGCGGCGAGTCTTCATCAACGACGCCACCAACGGCACTCCCCAGGAGAGTGGTCACACCTGGCAACTGCGCCTGGATCTGCTGCTGCCGGTCGCGCACCTCGGGCAGACGCCGGTGCGCCTCGGGGTGGGGCCGCGCCGAGCGTTCTTCACCGGCACGTTCGATTTCGTCGGCGGCAACGAGAAGTTCGACGTCACGAGCAGCCCCTGGGGTGTCGGCGGGTTCCTGGACGCGGGCTTCGCGGTGAGCGATCGCATCGATTTCGCGTTGCAGCTCGGGCTGGACCACTACTTTTCCGCCAAGCTCGAAGGTCACGACACCGCCTACGAACCGGATGGCGACCACGTCAATGCGCGCCAGGATTACGGCTGGTCCGATGCCGACGACGCCATCGCGCAGCCCGCGCTGGAGTGGTTCGGCCTGATCGGCCTGCGCATGCGGCTGGGCAACTAGCGCGGCGCCGGGGTTGACGTTCGCCGGTCTTGCCGTTTCATGATGGTTTGACCTTCTGTGATCGACGTGAGCCGACCAGGGGAGACGACCGTCATGAGGAACCTCCGTCACCGGGATCTGCTGATCGTGTCGCTCGTCGCTTGCGGACTCGCGGTGACCGGCGCCATGGGCGCGCCGCTGGTCTCCATCGACACCCACGACGCGTTCTTCGAGCGCGTCCGCGCGCTCTGCGGCCAGGCCTTCGAGGGTCGGGTCACCGAAGGCAACGCCAGCGACACGGCCTTCGCCGAGCAGGTCCTCATCATGCACGTGCGCGAATGCGGCGAGCATGTCATCAAGATCCCCTTCCACGTGGGCGAGGACCGGTCCCGCACCTGGATCCTGACGCGCACCGGTTCGGGCTTGCAGCTCAAGCACGACCACCGTCACGAGGACGGCAGCAACGACGCCTCGACCATGTACGGCGGCCACACCGTGGACGCAGGCTGGCCGTCGGCGCAGGCCTTCCCGGCCGACCAGTACTCCAAGGAACTGTTCGTGGCCCAGGGCATCCCCCAGTCGATGGGCAACACCTGGCACATGTACATCTACCCGGAGACCTTCACCTACCGCCTGACCCGCGAGGGTCGCGAGTTCCGTGTCGACTTCGACCTGACCCGCCCCGTGCCGGCGCCGCCGGCGCCCTGGGGCCATCGATAGAGGGAGCCCATGTCCAGGATGCTGATCGTCAGGCTAGCGACCGGGCTGGCCGTGTTGCTGTCGCTCGGCGGTTTCGCGCCGCGCGCGGCGCAGGCGCAAGCCGACACCGGTCCGGTGAACATCTACTCCGCCCGCCAGGAACACCTCATCAAGCCTTTGCTCGACGCCTTCACGCAGGAGACGGGCATCGCCTACCAGCTCTTGACCGGCGAGGGGCCGGCGCTGCTCGAGCGGCTGCGCAGCGAGGGCCGCCACAGTCCCGCCGACGTGCTGTTGACCGTCGACGTGGGCAACCTCGTGGCGGCCAAGGCGGCCGGCGTGCTGCAGCCGATCGGCTCGACGATCCTGGCCGAGAACATCCCGGCGCAATATCGCGACCACGAGGGCCACTGGTACGGGCTGTCGGCGCGGGCGCGCGTGATCTTCTATGCGCCTGGACGCGTCGACACCACGCGCATCGCCACCTACGAGGCGCTGGCCGACCCGGCGCTGGGCAAGCTGCTGTGCGTGCGCAGCTCCACCAGCATCTACAACCAGTCGCTCGTCGCCTCGTGGGTCGCCCACCACGGCGCCGAGCGGGCGGAGCTGCTGGTGCGCGGGCTGGTGGGCAACTTCGCGCGCCGTCCGCAGGACAACGATACCGCCCAGATCCGCGCCGTCGCGGCCGGCGAGTGCGCGGTGGCGATCGCCAACACCTATTACTTCGCGCGCCTGCTCGCCTCGGACAACGAGGCCGACCAGGCGCTGGTCCGCAACGTCCGGCTGCTGTGGCCGAACCAGGATGACCGCGGCGCCCACATGAATCTCAGCGGCGCCGGCGTCACACGCAGCGCGCGGCGGGTGGCCGCGGCGGTGGCCTTGCTCGAGTTCCTCTCGGGCGAGGCGGCCCAGGCGCACTACGCGCGCGAGAACCACGAGTATCCCGTGAATCCGCGCGTGCCGCCGTCGGGCGCGGTGGCGGCGCTCGGCGCGTTCAAGGCCGACGCCCTGCACCTGTCGAGCCTCGAGGAGCACGCCGCCGAGGCCGTGCGCATCATGGACCGGGCCGGCTGGCGTTGAGAGCCTGGACCGCCGGCGCGGTCGTCGCGGCAGCGCTCGTCGCCGTGCCGGTGGTGACCGTGGTCGGCCACCTGCTCGTGCCGTCGCGCGACGTCTGGGCCCATCTGGTGGCCACCGTGTTGCCCCGCTATCTGACGGGTTCGCTGACGCTCATGTTCGGCGTGGGGGCGGGCACGCTCGTGCTCGGCGTGGCGACGGCCTGGCTGGTGACGATGACCGCGCTGCCCGGGCGGCGCTTCTTCGAGTGGGCGCTGTTGATGCCGCTGGCGGTGCCGGCCTACGTGATCACCTTCACGTACACGACGCTGCTCGAGTACGCCGGACCGCTGCAGACCTGGCTGCGCGCCGCGGGGGGGTGGCCGTCCGCCGCGGATTACTGGTTTCCCCAGATCCGCTCGTTGCCGGGCGCCGTTTGCATGATGGTGCTGGTCTTCTACCCGTATGTCTACCTGCTGGCGCGCGCGGCGTTCCTGGAGCAGGCGGTCTGCGTGCTGGAGGCCAGCCGCATGCTGGGTCGCAGCGGCTGGAACACGTTCTTCACCGTGGCCTTGCCGCTGGCGCGGCCGGCGATCGCGGGCGGCCTCGCGCTGGCGCTGATGGAGACGCTGAACGATTTCGGCACCGTGGACTTCCTGGCGGTCGACACGTTCGTGACGGGGATCCGGCGCACCTGGCTCGGCCTCGGGCAGCCCCAGGTCGCGGCGCAGCTCGGCGCCTTGCTCATGCTCTTCATCCTGGGGCTGATCTGGCTGGAGCGAGGCTCGCGGCGAGGTCGCACCAGCCTGGCGATGGGATATGACCGCCGGTTGCCGCGCTTCGCGCTCTCGCGGCGCGGCGCGGCGGCGGGCCTCGTGATCTGCGGCCTGCCGGTCGTGCTGGGCTTCGTGCTGCCGGTCACGGCGATGGTCATCTGGACGTGGCAGACGCGCAACTTCGTCAGCGCCGAGTACGCGCGCATGGCGCTGTCGAGCCTGACCTTGGCCGCGATCGCGGCGGTGGTCACCGTCGCGGTGGCGGTGCTGCTGGCGTACGGACGGCGGCTCGCGCCCGGCCGGCTGATGAGCGCGGCGACCCAGGTCGCGTACCTGGGCTACGCGGTGCCCGGGGCGGTGATCGCGCTGGGCATCATGCTGCCGTTGACCAGGCTCGACCACCTGCTGAGCGACGTCGCCGCGGCGCTGACGCGGCAGGACGTAGGCCTGCTCTTGACCGGCACCTGGACCGCGCTGATCTACGCCTACGTGGTGCGTTACCTGGCCCTGGCCGGCAAGACCGTCGAGGCCAGCCTGCAGCGTGTGACGCCGAGCATGGAC
>CAZVWL010000058.1:0-13851 GCA_964630845.1 uncultured Fibrobacteraceae bacterium | reverse complement strand
GGGCCAGGCTTCAGCAGGATGCGGTCGGGGATGCCCACCTTGCCGATGTCGTGCAGGGCCGCGGCGCGCGTCAGGGTCGCGATCCATTCCTCGCAGACCTCGCCAAGATAGCCGGGCCGACCGAGCAGCCGCTGCGCCAGGAGGTTCGAGTAGGCGCAGATGCGGTCGAGGTGGCCGCCGATGTCGCCGCCACGCGATTCGGCCAGGCGCGCCATGCCGTGGATCACGGCGTCGCGGCTGGACGAGAGCTGGCGGATGAGGCGGTAGTTCTCGAGCTGGTAAGCCATCTGGTCGACCAGCATGCTGGCGAGGTCGATCTCCTCGGTCGAGAAGCCGCCCGGCGCCCGGCGCCCGAACTCGAAGGCGCCCACCGGGCCGTCGTGGCCCATGATCGGCATGGCCAGCAGGGTGCGGAACCCGCTCAACAGGGGGTTGGCGCCGCGCATGGTCTGCAGGTCCGGCACGTGGATCTGGTACTCTTCCTGGAAGGCCTGCACGGCGGGACGCGTGAGGTCGTCCAGGCGCAAGCGCCGGACACCGTCGGGCATCTCGGTTCCCACGAGGCCGACGAGGTCCAGGTAATCGCCGCCGTGCTGGCGCAGGAACAGGGCGCAGAGGTCGCTGTTCAGCACCCGGCCCACGCCCCGGACCATCTCCCCGTAGACCGGCTTGTCGGCCTCCATGCAGATCAACCGCGCGTTGAGCGAGCTGAGCGCGCGTAGCTGCTGGGCGAAGCGCGCGAGGCTCTGGCCCTGGGGCGCGGGCGCCTCGGCGACCGCGACCGACCCGGCCAGGGCGATGTCGCCGCGCCGGTTCAGCAGATCCGGCAACTGATCACGCAGGATGACGGTCATGGGTCTCCCCGACGGCCGGCGGGCGATCCGGCGGTCGCGATGCTCGCAGCTCGCGCTACCGGCCTGGGGATCGACCGGGCACGGGGAAACCTTAGTGCAAAAAGGGCATTAGACGCGCAAACGCGCGATTTCCTCGCGCAGCACCTCGGCGAGGTCCTGCTTGTCGATGTTGCGGTGCAGCTCGCCCTGGCGGTAGATCGCCACCTTGGTCTTGCCGGCGGCGATGCCCAGGTCGGCGCTCTTGGCCTCGCCGGGGCCGTTGACGATGCAGCCCATCACCGAGATGACCTTGTCCGGGGGCAGGTCGGCCGCGAGTTCCTCGACCATCGCCGCCAGCGACATCACGTCGACCTCGACGCGGCCGCAGGTCGGGCAGGCCACCACCCGCGCGTAACCCGCGCGCAGGCCCAGGGCCTGCAGCATGTGGTACGCCGCCTTGACCTCCTCGACCGGGTCGGCGGCCAGGCTGATGCGCAACGTGTCGCCGATGCCCTCGCTCAGGAGCACGCCGAGCGTGGCCGTGCTGCGCGCGGTGCCGGCGTGCAGGGTGCCGGCCTCGGTGACGCCCAGGTGCTGCGGCACGTCGCTCACCTGGCTGAAGCGACGGCAGGCCTCGATGACCTCGTGCGGCTCGCTGCTCTTGAGGCTGACCACGACGTTGTCGAAGCCGACCGCCGCGAGCACCTCCAGCTCGTCGAGCGCGCTCTGGACCAGGGCGCCGGCGGGGTCGGTCATGCGCAGCTCGCGGTAGCGCTTGTGCAGGCTGCCGCGGTTCACCCCCACGCGGATCGGCACGCCGCGGTCCTTGGCCGCCAGGGCCACCTCGCGCACCTTGTCGCGGCTGCCGATGTTGCCGGGGTTGATGCGCAGCTTGGCGATGCCGGCCTTGAGCGCCGCCAGGGCCATCTTGTGGTCGAAGTGGATGTCCGCCACCAGGGGCACGTTGGCCTCGCGCACGATGCGGGGCAGGGCGGCGGCCGCGGCGTCGTCGTTCACAGTCACGCGCACGACGTCGGCGCCGGCGGTGGCCAGCTCGCGGATCTGTTGCAGCGTGGCGTCGGCGTCGCCGGTGCGGGTGCAGGTCATCGACTGGACGGCCACCGGCGCCGAGGCGCCGATCTGCACGTTGCCGACCATGACCGCGCGCGTGGGGCGCCGCGGCTTGCAGGTGGCCAGCGGCCGGCCGGTGTCCTTCGGGGTGAAGCGGTCGCCGGTGTCGAGGTCGGTGTCGTGGCTCATGGCGGCGCGGTCGTCTCCTGTGGTGGCGCTAGTCCGCAAGCGCGGGGCCGGCCAGGCGCACGTCGCCGGTGCGCCGCGTGCGGCCCGTCTGGTCGAGGTGTTCCAGCAGCGGGATGCCGAGCTTGCGCGACAGACCGCTCAGCTCGCGGAATTCCGCGAACGTCAGCTCGGCCTGCGCGGCGAAGTGCCGGCGCAGCCGCCCGGCGAGGTCGTCCATCGCCTCGCGGTGCACAAGGTAATCCGGAGCGATCTGCACCGCCTGGCCGTGGTCGACCAGATGGCGCCAGTACTCCTCCTCGCCCTGGCCCGCCGGTGGCGGCGGGGCGCCGCGCAGCCGCTCGGCGACGGCCTCGGGGCCCGGCCAGTCCAGCCCGCAGGCCTTGAGCGCCGCCTCGCGGGCGGCCACGCCACGGGCGAGGTCGGCGGCGAGCGGCGGCCCGTCGGCCGTCAAGGCGATGCGGTCGGCGACCACGGTCCAGCCGCCGAGGGTCGCCAGCACCTGCAGCAGCGCGTTCCATTCCGGCGTGGTTCCCTTGAACTTGCGCCGGCGCCGCACCTCCTCGCGCGGCACGCCCAGGCGCAAGGGGAAGCGCTCGGCGTAGGCGCGCACGGCCTCGGCGATCGCCTCGGACTCCGCCGCGACCAGCGCCCGCTCGTACACCCGCCTGCCAACGACGACCGCCTCGGGATCGGCCTCGTGGCCCAGCGCTTCCTCGAGCGCGAGCCCACGCAGGCCGGCCGCGTGCAGGCTCTGGCGGAACAGCTCGGCGGGGTCGCCCGATTCCATGATCGCCAGCCGCTCTAGCACGCCGTCCTGGAAGCGGCGGTGGCGGCGCGGGCTGGGGTCGAGCACCTGGCCGCCGGCGATGCTGGTCACCGGCGAGTAGAAGCGCAGCACCATGCGGTCGCCGCGGCGCACCACCAGCGTCTCCTCGAGGTGCAGCTGGCAGAGGCCGCTGCGGTCCTGGTCGCCACCCAGCTCTTCCTGATCGAGCAGCACGATGCGGCCGAGCACCTCGCGGCCGGCGTGGTGCACGTGCAGGCGCTGGCGGTTCTTGATCACACCCTCGTAGTGCGGGAACAGGTCGACCCGCGCGTCGAGCAGGCGCGTGACGGTGGCCGACCCCGGCTGCACCACCTGCAGGCCGCGCTCCAGGTCCTCCTTCTTGACCCCGTGCAACGCGAGGGCCAGGCGCTGCCCGCCGCGACCCTGCTCGGCCTTGCGCCCGTGCGCCTGCACCTCGCGCACGCGCACCTTCAGGCCGCCGGGTTCGACGACCAGCTGGTCGCCCACGGCCACGCGCCCGCTCCAGCAGGTGCCCGTGACCACGGCGCCGGCGCCCGGCATGGTGAAGATGCGGTCGATCGGCAGGCGGAACGGCTCGTCCTCGCCGCGCGCCGGCAGGCGGTCGGCCTCGGCGCGCAGCGCCGCGCGCAAGTCATCGAGGCCGAGATTCTTGTGCGCGGAGACCGGCACGATGGGCCGCCCCTCCAGGAACGTGCCCCTGACCAGATCGCGCGCCTCCTCGGCGGCCAGTTCGCGCATCTCCTCGTCGACCATGTCGATCTTCGCGATCACCACCACGCCGCCGCGCACGCCCAGCGAGTCGAGGATCTCGAGGTGCTCGACCGTCTGCGGCATGACACCCTCGTCGGCCGCGACGAGCAGGAAGGCGAGGTCGACCCCGCCCGCGCCGGCCACCATCTGCTTGACGAACCGCTCGTGGCCGGGCATGTCGACCACGCCGAGCGTCAGGCCGTCGCCGAGGTCCAGCTCGGCGAATCCCAGCTCGATGGAGATGCCGCGCTCCTGCTCCTCCTTGAGCCGGTCGGTGTTGGTGCCGGTCAGCGCGGTGATCAGGGCGGTCTTGCCGTGATCGACGTGGCCGGCGGCGCCGAGGATGTAGTGGCGGGGACTGCTCATCGTCGCTCCTTCGCCCGGCAAGGGTCAGCCTGTACGGCGTTCGATCCGCGCCCCCAGCGCCGCCAGCCTCTGCTCGATGCGCTCGTAGCCCCGGTCGATGTGGTACACGCGCCTGACCTCGCTGCGCCCATGCGCCGCGATCGCCGCCAGCACGAGCGCGGCCGAGGCCCGCAGGTCGGTGGCCATCACCGGCGCGCCCTGTAGTCCAGGCACGCCGGTGACGATGGCCGTGCCGTCGCGCACGTCGATGCGCGCGCCCAGGCGCTGCAGCTCGGCGGCGTGCGTGAAGCGGTCGGGGTAGATGGTGTCGGTGATGTGGCTGACGCCGCCGGCCAGCGCCGCGGCGGCCATCACCTGGGCCTGCATGTCGGTCGGGAAGCCCGGGAACGGCTCGGTCTTCACCCGCACCGGTTGCAGCGGGCCCGCGCGTTCGATCACCAGCCCGTGGCCGTCGGCGGCGGCGGCGATCGTGCACCCGAGGTCGCGCAGCACGCCGAGGATCGGCTCGAGGTGGTCGAGGCGGCAACCGGTGATGGTCACGCGGCCGCCGGCGACCGCGACGGCCGCCAGGAACGTGCCCGCCTCGATGCGGTCGGGGATCACCGCGCAACGCAGGGGGGCGAGCTGGTCGACGCCTTGCACGTGCAGGGTGCGGGTGCCGAGCCCCTCGATGCGGGCGCCGGCGCCGATCAGGGCCTCACCGAGCTGCACGACTTCCGGTTCACACGCGCATTGCTCGAGCAGGGTCTCGCCGCGGGCCAGGACCGCGGCCATCAGCACGTTGCAGGTCGCGCCGACCGACACCGGTTCGAAGCGGAAACGCCCGCCGCGCAGGCCCTGCGGCGCGCGGCCCACGATGTAGCCGTGCTCCTCGTCCATCTCGGCGCCGAGGGCGGCCATGCCGGCGGTGTGCAGGTCGACCGGGCGCGGCCCCCAGGCGCAGCCGCCCGGCTTGGAGACGCGAGCCTCGCCGTAGGCCGCCAGCAGCGGGCCGAGCACGTAGATGCTCGCGCGCATCTTGCGCACGATGTCGTACGGCGCGGTGGTGGCGCCGAGGCCGCGCGAGGTGTCCAGGCGCAGCGCGCCTTGCTCCAGGGCGCCGTCGACGCCGAGCTCGCCGAGCAGTTCGAGGAAGAACCGCGTGTCCCGCAGATCCGGCACGTTTTGGATCAGCGACTCGCCGCGCGTCAGCATGGCCGCGGCCATCAGCGGCAGGGTGGCGTTCTTGGACCCCGCCACGTGGACCGTGCCCGTCAGCGGGGTCGGACCGTCGATCACGAAATAGTCCATGTCAGGCTCCGTCCGTCAGCCGGCGCGCGACGACCACGCGCGGCAGGTCGTTGTAGTCCCGCTGCATCGACACCTCCACGTAGCCGGCCGCCTCGAGCAGCGCCGGCACCGACGCTCCCTGCTCGGCGCCGATCTCCACGGCCAGCCAGCCGCCCGGACGCAGCCAGCGCGCCGCGGCCGCCGCCAGCGCATGGTAGGCGTCCAGACCGCTCGGGCCGCCGTCCAGGGCCGCGGGCGGGTCGTGGCGCACCTCGGGCGGCAGGTCGTCCAGCTCGTCCGTGCGGAGGTACGGCGGGTTGCTCACCACCAGGTCGAGCTGCCCGCGCAGCGCCGCGGGCAACGGGTGCAGTATGTCGCCGCCCAGCACGTGCACGCGCGCCTCGACACCGTGGCGGCGGGCGTTCTGGCGCGCCAGGTCCACGGCGAGCGGGTTGCGGTCGGTGGTCCACACCTCGAGCGCCGGGATCTCCAGCGCCAGGCTGATGGCGACCACGCCGGTGCCGCAGCCGACCTCGGCCGCCCGCGGCGCCAGCAGGCGGCGGTCCGGGGGGGCCAGCAGCGCGGCGGCAGCCTCGACGAGCCGTTCGGTCTCCGGCCGCGGGATGAACACGCCCGGCGCCACCTTGAACTCGCGGGAATAGAAGCCGGTGCTGCCGATGAGCGTCTGCAGGGGCTCGCCTCCAGCGCGGCGGCGGATGAGGTCCCGGTAGCGGTCCAGCTCGCCGTTGCTCAGCGGGCGGTCCGACTGCAGGTACAGCTCGATACGCGCCAGGCCGAGCACATCGCCGAGCAGGCGCTCGGCGTTCAGGCGCGCCGACTCGACGCCCTTCTCGGCGAGGTACTGGCTGGACAGGGCGATCAGTTCGCGGACGGTCTTCACGCGGTCTTCCCCTGGGCGACCGCGCCGGCCGCGTCAGACGCGGCGGCTGGCGGCGAGCGCCTCGTTGCGCCGATGCTCCTGGATCGCGTCGACGACGTCGTCGAGCTCGCCCTGCATGATCGCCTCGAGGTTGTGCACGGTCAACCCGATGCGGTGGTCGGTCACCCGGCTCTGGGGGAAGTTGTAGGTGCGGATCTTCGCCGAGCGGTCGCCCGAGCCCACCTGGCTCTTGCGTTCGGCGGCGATCGCGGCCTCCTGCTCGTGGATGGCCTGCTCCAGCAGCCGCGAGCGCAGCACCTGCAGGGCCTTCGCCTTGTTCTTGTGCTGCGACTTCTCGTCCTGGCACTGGACCACCAGGCCGGTCGGCAGGTGGGTGATGCGCACGGCGGAGTCGGTCGTGTTGACCGACTGGCCGCCCGGGCCGCTGGACCGGAAGACGTCGACGCGGATGTCCTTGTCGGCGATCTCGACGTCGACCTCTTCGGCCTCCGGCAACACCGCCACCGACGCGGCCGAGGTGTGGATGCGGCCCTGGCTCTCGGTGGCCGGCACCCGCTGCACGCGGTGCACGCCGCTCTCCCAGCGCAGCACGCCGAAGACGCCCTCGCCGCGCACGGCGTAGATCACTTCCTTGAAGCCGCCCACCTGGCCCACCGTGGCGTCGATCAGCTCGGTCTTCCAGCGGCGCTGTTCGGCGAAGCGCAGGTACATGCGCGCCAGTTCCTCGGCGAAGAGCGCCGCCTCGTCGCCGCCGGTGCCCGCGCGGATCTCGAGGATGGCGTCGCGGTCGTCGTTGGGGTCGTGCGGCAAGAGCGCGGTCTCGAACGCGGCGAGCGCGTCCTCGAGCCGCGGCTCGAGCGAGGCCAGCTCCTCGCGGACCATCGCCAGCACGTCCGGATCCCGCTCCGTGCGCAGCAACGCGGTGTTCTCGTCGACCTGGGCCTGCAAGGAGTACCAAGCCTCGCCCGCCTCGAGCTGCTTGGCGATGCGCCGATGCTCCTGGGCGAGCTGGCGATACCGAGCCTGGTCCTTGAAGACATCGCCGGCGCTCAGGGCCTCCGTGAGCTGCGCGTGGCGCTGGCGCAGAACCTCGACGTTTTCCTTCACGCCGCGCCTCCCGGCGGTGCGGCGGCGGCCACGGCCGGGCCGTCATCGGGCAGGTCGAAGTAGATGCGGGTCTTGAAACCCTCGGCCTCGGGCGTCAGCGCGGCCCTCAACGCGGCCATCGCCACATCGAGCTGCGGGTCGTCGGGCTCGCTGGTCGTGATCTTCTGCAGCAGCAGGCCCGGCAGGATGAACGGCTTCAACCACCAGGCGTCGCAGAAGCGCGCCGACAGCTTGATGGCCTCGTAGGCCAGGCCGCCGATCAGCGGCACGTAGGCCAGGCGGATCAGCCGCTCGCCGACCGTCTCGGGTTTGCCGAGGAAGGCGAACACGACGATCGAGATGAGCATCACGAAGAACAGGAAGCTGGTGCCGCACCGCGGGTGCAGCGTGGTGAAGGGCCGGGCTCCCGCCGCGTCGAGCGAACGACCGTTCTCGAAGGCATGGATCGACTTGTGCTCGGCGCCGTGGTACTCGAAGACCCGCTTCATGTCCTTCATCAGGCTGACCGCCCACAGGTAGCCGATGAACATGGCGACGCGGATGATGCCGTCGACGACGTTGAACCAGAGCGCGCCCTCGACCCCCATCCACTCGGTGAGCATCAGCGGCAGGTAGAAGAACAGGCCGAGGCTGAGCACGAAGGCGAAGACCACCGTGGCCCACATCCAGAGCTGGTCCTTGCGGGAGGCCTGCTGGCGATCGATGCGTTCGTTGCTGACCGACTGGTCGGCCGAGAACATGAGGGCGTCGATGCCCAGGCCCATGGTCTCGATCAGGTGCACGCCGCCGCGGAGCACGGGGATGTTCAGCCACCGGAAACGCCGGACCACGCTGCGGAACGGCTTCTTGCGGATCACGATGCGACCCTCGGGATTCCGCACCGCGATGGCGATCGCCGACGGCGTGCGCATCATCACGCCCTCGATGATGGCCTGGCCACCGACGGCGAGGTCGAGCTGGCGCGCTTCCTCGCTGCCGCTATCGGCGAGGCGGTCCCGCGCGTCCAAAGCCCGCGAACTGGCGTCACTCATGCGGGATCCTTTCGCGTCGGCAGGGTGTCCCCGGCACTCGGCCCGTCCACCGCCACCGACCGGCAAAGACACGAGGGCACCGGGTTGACGGCCCGGCGCCCTCGCCGTTTCTCTTCCGCTCGTCACGCATCGAGCGGCCGCTGGCCGCACCCGACCCGGCGGATCGGCAGCCTACTTCTTGCTGCCGTACTGAACCCCTTCGTACCGCTTGCGGAACCGCTCGACGCGCCCGGCGGTGTCGACGATCTTCTGCTGGCCCGTGAAGTACGGGTGGCAGCTCGAGCAGATCTCGACGTTGATCTTGGCGCGGGTCGACTTGGTCCGGATCACGTTGCCGCACAGGCAGGTGATCTCGCAAACGACGTACTTCGGGTGAATGTCCTTCTTCATCTTCCTCTGACCTCGTTGCAAGCTTTCCTCGCTGCAGGCTGACAAAGAAACACCCAAGGGGCCCGGGGGCAAGCGCCAAATTGAACACCGCCCCCGCGGGCCCGCCCGGAAGGGTCGGTCAGGCGTTCATGGCCGCGAGGAACTGCTTGTTATCCTTCGTCTTACCGAGTTTGTCGAGCAGGAACTCCATCGCCTCGATCGGCGAGTAATCGCTCAGGTACTTGCGCAGCACCCAGATCTTGTTGAGGTCCTTCGGGTCGAGCAGCAGGTCTTCCTTGCGGGTGCCGCTCTTGAAGATGTCGATGGCCGGGTAGATGCGCCGGTCGGCGATCTTCCGATCGAGCACCAGCTCCATGTTGCCCGTGCCCTTGAACTCCTCGAAGATCACCTCGTCCATGCGGCTGCCGGTCTCGATCAGCGCCGTGGCGATGATGGTCAACGAACCGCCATCCTCGATGTTGCGGGCCGCGCCGAAGAACCGCTTGGGCTTCTGCAAGGCGTTCGAATCGACGCCGCCCGACAGGATCTTGCCCGAATGGGGCACCACGGCGTTGTGCGCGCGGGCCAGGCGGGTGATCGAGTCCAGGAGGATGACCACGTCCTTGCCGCTCTCGACCAGGCGCCGGCTCTTGGCCAGCACCATGTTGGCCACCTGGACATGCCGTTCGGCCGGCTCGTCGAAGGTCGAGCTGATGACCTCGCCCTGGACCGACCGCGCCATGTCCGTCACCTCTTCGGGACGCTCGTCGATCAAGAGCACGATGAGGTGGATCTCCGGGTGGTTGGCCGTGATCGCGTTGGCGATCGTCTGCAGGATGACCGTCTTGCCGGCCCGCGGCGGCGAGACGATCAGGCCGCGCTGACCCTTGCCGATCGGCGCCATGAGGTTGATCAACCGGGTGGTGAGGTTCGTGCTCTTGAACTCCAGGTTGATCATCGAGTCGGGGTACAGCGGCGTGAGGTTGTCGAAGAGGGTGACCTTCTTCGCGTCCTCGGGATTCATGTAGTTGACCGATTCGACCTTCAGGAGCGCGAAGTACCGCTCGTTCTCCTTCGGGGGCCGCACCTGGCCGCTGATGGTGTCGCCGGTCTTCAGATCGAACTTCTTGATCTGAGACGGCGAGAGGTAGATGTCGTCCGGGCCGGGCAGGTAGTTGTACTTGGCCGCCCTCAGGAAGCCGTAACCCTCGGCAAGGATCTGCAGCACGCCCTCGGCGTGGATGAAGCCGTTCTTCTCGGTCTGGCCTTCCAGGATCTTGAAGATCAGCTCGCTCTTGCGCAGGGTGCTGACCGCTTCGATGTTCATGCCGCGAGCCACATCCACCAGCTCGCGGATGTTCATCTCCTGCAGTTCCTTGATATCCATCGGTGCTCCTCGGGGCCCAGAACGCGGGCCAGGCTCGGCAGGGGACCGTCGGCGACCTTCACGCCGCGAGCGGTTCCGGTTCCAGATTGGGGTGGGACAGGTAAGGTTCGAACGCCTCGTGCGATCTCGGCGACCGCGGCTCCTGACGGCAAGTCGGTCCGTTCGGGGTTCCGGACCAAGGTATACCGCGACGGCCGCTTTCGGCAAGGACCAGAGCAAGGGTCGTACCAGGCGGGGCGGTGACGAACCCGCCCGCGCCCGGTCGTGGATCTATTGAATCCCCGTCAATTCGTTGTACGTGGTCATGGCCTCGCGATTGCCCGCCTCGTTGCCCAGCAGGCCATAAATCAACGCCAGATAGTAGAACCCGTCCGGGTTGCTCGGAGCCAGGCTCGTGACGGCCGTGCCGACGTCGACGCCGCGCCTCAGCACCGCCAGGGCCTGCTGCTCGAGCGTGCTGGACAGGGCCGGGTCGGTCCCGAACGCCGCTCCCGCCTGGGTCAACAGGTCCTGGCCGTGCAGGAGCATCAGCTGCTGCCGCTCGATGAGCAGGGCCACGTCCTCGACATCCTGCTCGCTGGCCAGGCCGTAGGATTCGATCGCCTGGGCGTAATCGTTGGCCCGGCGGAAGTTGAAGCCTGCCTCGGAATACAGGCCCTTGAGCTGGGCGTCGTTGGCCGGATCCGTATCGTTCTTGAAGATGTCGGCGACTTGCATGTAGAGGCCGGCGGCGTCTTGGAAGCGCTCCTGCCTCACGTAGAGCTCGACGACGTCGAGCAGCAGGTTGGGATCCTGGCCATGGGTCCGCAGCAGGTCGTCGTAGATCACCTGCGCCTCGTCGGTACGGCCCAGCTGCGTGAGCACGTAGGCCTTGTCGGATTGCAACCGGTAAGCGCCGGGATTGCTGGCCAGCACCTGGTCCAGCAGGTCCAACGCCTCGTTGCGCAGGCCGGCTGCCTTGGGCTGGTCATCGGTCAGCTTCTCGGCATGCTGGATCTTCATGCTGGCGATGTTGCGGATGGAATCGAGCGAATCGGGCAACGCCGCGAACGCAAGACGGAAGAACCCTTCCGCCTCCTCATAGTGCTCGTCGCGCCACATGCTCTGACCCTCGCGCAGGGTGTTGCGGTAGTTGATCTCGAGGGCCTCGGCGACCAGCTCGGACATCGCTTCCGGATTCATCTCCCGCGAGCGGACGTACCGCGCGTAGGCTTCGGTGAACGAGCGCTTCGCCAGCAGGTAGTCGTTATCGTCGATGGCCTTCTGCGCCATGCGGCTATAGGCTTCGCCCTGGTAGTAATAGGCCTCGTGATCGCCCGGGGAGTAGTACAGACCTTCGTTGATCACGTCGATGGCCTTCTGGAACTGGCCCTGCTCGATGTACAGGATCGCGCTGGTGGTATGGGCGGAGCGGCATCCGCCGAACACCAGGGCAGCGAGCAACGCCGGCAGCGCGCCGAGCAGGACGAACGATCGCGTGGTCTTCATCTGAGGCTCCCCTCGGGATCACTCCAGGGCATGGATCATGAGGCGGAATGATCGCAGGGCTTGGTGGGGTAACACCCGGCGCCCGGCCGCCGACGGCGGTCGGCGCCCGATCCTGCTGACACCTTGTACACGTAAGAGATAGGCGCGTGCGAAGTCAAGAAATAATGGCCGTTCACGGCTCCGGCGGAGCTTGCGGACGATCGCCGCGCGGCCCGCCATGCGGCCGCCCGGACCTCTCCCAGCGCCCGCGACCGCCCTCGCGCTGCGGGCTGAACAACCCGCGGTAGTCTCGCCGTTGCTCGGGCGTGAGGATCGCGCGCTCGCGGTGCACGATCTCGACCACCACCGAATCGAGGGCCGCCTGAAGCTGGCTGATCCGGCGCTGGTGCTCCTGCACCACGGCCAGTTCCGGCTGTCCGCCGGCATAGAGATCCTGCATGGCGGCACGGGCCTGCTGCAACTGGCGTCGCCGCGCGATCACCTGCCCGCCGTCGTCGCGATGCAGCTCCCAGAGCGCCTCCCGTTGTTCGTCGCTGAGGTCCAGGCGGGCCGCCAGCCGATCGAGGCGGTGGCGCAGCATGCGTTCGACCTGCTCCGGATCCGGCGCGCCATCCGGATCGAACGGACCGTCCGGTCCGTCGGGCGGCGCCTGCCGCGGCCCCGCCTCCAGGGGAGGCGGCAGAAGCGGCGCGGCCGGCCGTCGCCACAGGGCAAGCCCCAGCCCCAGGTTCACGCCCAGCGAAAGCAGCAGCACGAAGACCCAGATTCGTTTCATGACCCGTCATCCCCGTTCGCGTCCTCGACCTGCAACCAGAGGTGGTCCAGCGAGGGCAGGCTGTTCTCCAGATAACCGACCTCGCCGGCGACCATCAAGGCCTCAGCCGTCGGCGCCGGTACAGGCGCGCCGAGGCGCCAGCCGACCAGGATGCCCGCGGCGGCGGCCGCCACGGCGAGCCCCCGATACGGCCACGGCCACGCCTGTCGGCGGTACCTCGGCAAACGTACGGAAAGCTCCGGCCAGATCGGCGCCAGGACCGGCGTCTGCCCCGCCCCCATCAGGCGCGCGTGCAGCCGGCGATGCGTTGCGACCTCGCTGCGGCAGGCCTCGCAGGCCTGGAGATGCTCGCGCACGAGCCGCGCCTCGTCCGGCGCCAACTCGCCGTCCAGGAACGCCTGGATTCGTTGCGTCACGTGATTCATGTCGTCTCCTCTTCGGCCGTCGTTCCGTCCGATTCGGACAGGCGTTGCCGCAAGGTCTCGGCGGCGCGCTGCAGCAGCGATTCGACCGCCGGCAGGGTGGCCTGCAGCACCTCGGCGATCTCCTGATAGCTCAATCCCTGCCAGCGTTTGAGCACGACCGCCGCGCGCTGGCGCTCCGGCAACGACGCGACGGCAGCGCGCACCTGGGCCGCGCTCTCTTCGCGGGCCAGCGCCTGCAACGCATCGTCGGCCCGCGACGGAACGTCGTGGCGGCGCGCGTCGAAACTCACCCAGCCAAGGACCCGCCGCCGCCTCAGCGTGCTGCGGGCCCCGTTGCCGGCGATGCGCAGCAGCCAGCTGCGGAAACGCCCGTCCGGCCGGTACCGAGACGCTTGATCGTACACCTTCAAGAAGGTGTCCTGGGTCAGATCCTCGGCCTCTTCGACCGAGCCGAGCATGTGCACCAGGAATCCGAAGACGGGTTGCTGCCAACGGGTGACGAGCCGCTGGAACGCCGGCTCGTCACCCTGCGCGATGCGCTGCATGAGGATGTCATCGTCCAGGTCCACATCGGCTACCATCTGAAGCGACGCCTGGCCGGCCATGACCTCACCGACCCGACCGCCGACCTGGCCGCTGGCCTTCCGGGCACTCCGGACCATGCAAGCAGCATCCGGGGCCGCCGCGACCGCCGCGACCGTGCCTGATCCCCGGGCCCGCGTCGCCGCCGCGGTTGCCGCCGCCGCGCCGCGCGCCCTGCTGCAGGATCATCTGATCGCGCTGCTCGGGGGTCAACTGGTCACGGATCGCCAGCTGCAATTTAGCCCGGCTGACCTTCAGCGTGGTCTGCAGTTCGCCCAGCTTCTCGGTCAGCTGCACCACCGTGCGCTCGGCCGGCTTGTCCTTGAGCATCTCGCCCCTCAACTCGTGACGAGCGCGCTCGATCTGCTTGCGCGTTTCCAGGTTCTCCCGGCGCGCCTTCTGCTGCAGATCGCCGATCGCCTGCTGCTGATCTGCGGTCAGGTTCAAGCGCGCCGCCATGCGCGCCAGGCGCATCTGGCCGGGTTCGACGTCCTCCCGGT
>CAZVWL010000057.1:0-14093 GCA_964630845.1 uncultured Fibrobacteraceae bacterium | reverse complement strand
TCTCCGCGCGGCTGCGCGGCTGGTGGGCGAGGCCCCGGCGCGACCGGTCGAGGTCGTGCTGCTGTCCGACTTGCAGCCGGCATCGTGGCCCGAGCTCGACGACGCCGCGCGCGAGCTTGCCGGCTCCGGCGCCCGCGTCTTGATGCGCCGCCTGGGCGACGGCGTGCCCGGGGGCGGCGTGCTGTCCGTCGAGCTGCCGGGGCGCGCGCTGCGGCCCGGCGAGACGGCCGAGGTCCGCGCTCTGGTGCGCCCCGAACGTCCGGACCAGCCGTTCTGGCTCGAACTGGACGGCCGGCGCGTGGCCGAGGTCACCGCCCCGGCGGCGGCCGAACCGGGCGGCACGGTCTCGCTCGCGTTCCCGGTTGTCGTGCCGGGCCCGGGCCGCCACGCCGGCTGGGTCGGCAAAGATCCCGATCGCCTGCCGGCCGACGACGCCCGCCCCTTCGTGTTGCCGGTCATCGCGCGCCTGGAGGTCCTGCTCGCGCACGGCGCCGACCGTGATGACCTCGGCCGCGGCGGCTGGCGCTACCTGGCCCGCGCGCTCGACCCCGCCGGCGACGGCAGCGGCCTGGTGCGCCTGCGCACGGTGGCCGTCGACTCCCTCCTGGAAACCGACCTCGCCGGCCTCGACCTGCTCGTGCTCGTCGACGCGGGCCGCCCGGGCGCGCGCCTCGGCGGGGCCATCGCCGACCGGCTGCTGGCGGGCGGCGGCCTGCTGGTGATGGCGGGCGACCCCACCCAGCGGGACGACCTCGCCGAGAGCCTCCTGCCCCTGCTCGGCTTGCCGCGCCGCGTCGAGATGCGCGTGCGGCCCGCCGACCAGGCCGAACGCGCCCGCGTGGTGGATGCCGCGCATCCCGTGCTGGCCGACCTCGGCCAGGACGCCCTGGCCGCGCTCGCCTCCGCGCGTTGGCAACGCTACGGCGTGGTCGACGAAGGGGCGGCCCGCGTGGTGCTCGCGGCCGAGAGCGGCGCGCCGCTGCTGCTGGAGGGCGAGGTGGGACGCGGCCGCTGGGCGCTGCTGCCGTTCCACCTGCGACGCGACGCCACCGACCTCATGCTGAACCCGCTTTTCCTGCCGCTGGTGCAGCGCCTGGCCGCGCGCCTGGCCGCCGGCGACGGCCATGAGCCCAGCCTGGACGTCGGCGACGTGCCGACCTTGACCCTGGCGTCCGAACGCCTGCGGCTGCGTCCGGGCGAATCGGCCGCGCACCTGGAAGTGCTCACCCCGCCGGAAGGCCGCCCTCTGCCGGCGGCGCTCACCTGGCAGGGCTCCTCGCCGGTCCTGGCCGGACCGCCCTCGCAACGCGCGGGGTTCTTCGTGTTCCGGGCGGCCGGCGACACGCTCGGCCTGGTGGCGGCCGCGGTGCCGGCGGCCGAGTCGGAGCCGCGCGTGCTGGATCCGGATCAGCTGGCGGCGACGTTGCGCGGCGCCGGCCTGGCCCGCGCGGTGGACCTCGGCGCGGTGGGCGCGGCCGGACTGGTGCGCACGCTGGCCGGGCGCGACCTCGCCCGCTGGCTGCTCGTGGCGGCGCTGCTCCTGCTCGGCGCGGAGCTGTGGCTCGGCAGCCGGGTGCGCGCCGCCACGGCGCGTGCTTGATCGCCCGCCTTTCGGACTTAGATTCTGTCCTGACGGCGAGCAACACGAGGCGCGGCGGCCCGCGAACCTGGGAGGGTGGCGGCCATGTGGAATTATACGGACAAGGTCATGGACCACTTCATGAACCCGCGCAACGTGGGCATGGTGGAGGACCCCGACGGCGTCGGCGAGGTGGGCTCGATGGCCTGCGGCGACGCGCTGCGCCTGAGCTTCCGTCTCGACGCGGACGGCCGCATCGCCGACGCCAGGTTCCAGACGTTCGGTTGCGGCAGCGCGATCGCCTCCAGCTCCATCCTCACCGAGATGCTCAAGGGCAAGACCCTCGAAGAGGCGGCCGCGATCACCAACGAGGACATCGCCCGCGAGCTCGGCGGCCTGCCGCGCGAGAAGATGCACTGCTCGGTGATGGGTCGCGAAGCGCTCGAAGCCGCGATGATCGATCACTACAAGCGCCTTGGGCGCGGCGTGCCGTGCCACCTGTTGAGCCAGGGCGTGATGATCTGCCACTGCTACTCGGTGACCAAGGACACGATCCGCGACGCCGTCCTGCGCCACGGCCTCTTGACCGTCGACGAGGTGACCAACTACACCAAGGCGGGCGGCGGCTGCGGCGATTGCCACCACGATATCGAGCACATCCTCGAGGAGTGCGCCGCCGAACGCGCCCGCGAGGGTCGCAAGTCGCTGGTCCAGCTCGAGGTCCAGCCGCGCGCCGAATCGGTCGAGGACCGTATCCTGGTCAAACGCATCCAGGACGTCCTGGACAACGACATCGCCGTGGCCCTGCGCAACGACGGTGGCGACATCGAACTGGTGCGCTACAACGAAGGGCGCGTGTACGTGCGCCTCAAGGGCGCCTGCGCGGCGTGCAAGGCGGCCGACGTGACCTTGACCGACTACGTGCAAGCCGAGCTGCGCCGCCTCGTGCGCGAGGACCTGCAGGTGATCGAGGTGACCTCATGAACACCGGCGCCTTCGACCTGCTGGCCGATCTCGGCCAGCCGCCCGCCGGCGGCATCTACCTGGACAACAACGCCACGACCCGGGTCGCGCCCGAGGTCATCGAGGCGATGATGCCCTACCTGGTGGAGCACTACGGCAACCCCTCGAGCATGCACCGCTTCGGCGCCGAGGCCGGCCGCGGCCTGGCCGCGGCGCGTGACCGCGTGGCCGCGTTCCTGGGCGCCGACTCGGCGAGCGAGATCATCTTCACCGCCGGCGGCAGCGAGAGCGACAACCTCGCGATCATGGGCACCTTGCGCGCGTATCCCGACCGGCGCCACGTGATCACGTCGGCGGTGGAGCACCCGGCTGTGCTCGGCCTCTGCCGCGACCTCGAGAAGCGCCACGGCTACGCGGTCGACTTCATCGGCGTCGACGGCGAGGGCCGCCTCGACCTCGACGAGCTGCGCGCCAAGCTCAGGTCCGACACCGCCGTCGTCTCGATCATGATGGCCAACAACGAGACCGGCGTGATCTTCGACATCGCCGAGATCGGCGCCATCGTCAAGCAGGCCGGCGTGGTCTTCCATGTGGACGCCGTGCAGGCGGTCGGCAAGCTGCCGGTCGACATGCGCCGGCTCGAAGCCGTCGACATGCTCGCGCTCTCGGGCCACAAGCTGCACGCGCCCAAGGGCGTCGGCGCGCTCTACGTGCGCAAGGGCACGCGATTGCGGCCGCTGATCGTCGGCGGCCACCAGGAACGCGGCCGGCGCGCGGGCACCGAGAACGTGGCCTCGTGCGTGGCCCTCGGCGCGGCCTGCGAGCTGGCCGAACGGCATCGCGACGAGGAGAACACGAAGGTGGCGGCCCTGCGCGACCGGCTCGAGGCGCGCTTGCTGGCCGAGGTGCCCGACTGCCGGCGCAACGGCGCTCGCGACCAGCGCCTGCCCAACACGGCGAACATCAGCTTCGACTTCATCGAGGGCGAGGGCATCCTGCTGCTGCTGGACCGCGCGGGCATCGCCGCCTCCTCGGGCTCGGCCTGCACCAGCGGCTCGCTGGAGCCCTCGCACGTGCTGAAGGCGATGGGCGTGCCGTTCATCGCCGCGCATGGCTCGATCCGCTTCTCGCTCTCGCGGTACAACACCGAGGCGGAGATCGATTACGTGGCGGCCGTGATGCCGCGGATCGTCAAGCGCCTGCGCGAGATCACCCCGTTCAGCAGCGAACGGGCCACGTTCTAGGACCTCGTCGCGGACGCCTCGCGGGCGCCGCGGAAAGAAGGCGCGATGTTCCTGCCCCGGATCCTTGCCCGGTTCCCCTGGCGCGAGGTGGCCTGCCTGGCCGCGTTGTCGACACTCGTCCTGGTCGCCGCCTGCGGCAGCGACGACGAGGACCGCCCACCGCAGGCGGAGATCGCCTACCCCGAGCCCGGCACGATGTTCACCAGCGCACCCGATTCCGTGGTGGTCATCGCCACCGACGACCGCGGCGTGGCCCGCGTCGAGATCCGCCTCGACGGCCGCCTGCTCTCGACCCGAACCCGCGCGCCCTTCAGCACGCGCCTGCCGCTGGGCCTGTACGCCGACGGACGTCCTTACCGACTGACCGCCACCGCGTACGACGGCCGCTCGCAGGTCGGCGAGGCGGCGCCCGTCGAGATCTCGATCGACCCCGCCCTGCAGACCGTGCCGCAGATCACCGCCTGGGGACCGGCATCGCGGCTGGCGGAGGCGTCGTACCGGCTGGCCTGGCTGCCGTGGCCGGGCGTTCTCGGCCATTTCGAGTGGGAGGTGGCCCGCGACGCGGCGTTCGCCGTGATCGTGGCCTCCGGCACGACGGTGGACACCGTGGCGACGGTCCCGCTCGATGGCCAGGCTCTCGCGTATGCCCGCGTGCGCGCCGCCGGTCCCTCGCAGATCAGCGGCTGGAGCCGCACGGCCCGCTTCAGCGGCCTGGTGACCTGGCGCCGCCACCACGTGCTGGCCGGGCAGCAGCTCGGCGCCGCGCTCTTCGGCGCGCCGGACGGCAGTCTGCGCGTCCTCAGCCACGGCGCCGCGCAGCATCAGGTGCCGCGCGCGCCGCTGACGTTGCTGGCCGTGTCGGCCACTGGCGACCTGCTCGGATCCACGGTCCTCGATGCGTCCCAGCAGCAGCTGTCGGCATCGATCGTCGACGGCGGCGGCAACCTGGTGATGGCCGGGCTGCGCGAGGACGGCGGGCCATTCCTGGCGGCGGCCACGCTGGAGGGCCAGGTGCTCTGGTCGGTGGCGCCGTCGCTGATGCTGCCGACCGCGCTCGTGCTGGACGACGGCGGCGGCGTGCTCGCCGTCGGCAACGACCGGCGCGACGGGCAGCCAGGCGGCGTGATCGGCGTCGTGGGCGCTGGTGGCGAGGTCGACCCGCTGGTCACGTTCCCGCTGGCGATCGACTGGCAGGCGCAGCACGCGTGGCAAAGGCCGGCCGGGGGTTGGGTGCTGGCCGGCACCGTCGCCGGTGAGGCCGACGCCGCCACCGGCGGCATCTGGTTGATGGGCGTCGGCGTGGGCGGGGACGCGCTCTGGACCGTGCGCCTGGGCACGGCCCACCGCTGGCTGCTGCGCGGCGGCGGCGCCGACCCGCAGGCGGGTCAGTACGTGCTCGGCGGCATCGCGATGCGTGCGAACGTACGGGACCGCTACGGCTTCTTGCTCGGCGTCGATCAGCAAGGTCTGGTGCGGTGGCAGGTCCAGGACGGCGGCTGGCACCAGTTCGTCTCGGCGGTGCGCGAACCGTCCGGCGACTGGGTGGTCGCCGGGGCCCGGCGGCGCGAGGTCGGCAACAACGCCTGGGAGCTCGACGTGGCGCTGCGCGGGTTGTCGCAGGCGGGGGCCACGATCTGGGAAGCGTCGCACCCGCTCGGCCCGGAGAGCCAGGGCTGGGCGCTCATGGCCCACCCTGCCGGCGGCTGGTACGTGGCCGGCGCCCGCAGCCTGGACCGCGTCAACCACGACGTCGAGCTGCTGCGGGTCGACGATCGGGGCGCCTTGCCGTGATCGAGTCCGCCGCGACGGAGGCCGCGCCCGCATCACCGCTGCTCGAGGTCCTGGTGCGGCAACGCGGCGAGGTCGTGCTCGACGCGCTTGCCGCGCGCCTCGACGCCGCGTTCGCGGTGGCCTCGCCGTCGGCGCCGCCGCTCTTGACCGGGCTGCGGGCGAGCGCGCCGGCGGTGCTCTGCGCGGCCTGGTTCGCTTCCCGCCGGCAGACGGCCCTCTGCGTGGTGCCCACCCGGGAAGGCGCGTTGCAGCTGGCCGACGACCTCGAGGCCTGGCTCGGCCGCGACATGGTCGCGTATCTGCCGCAGCCCGAGACGCTCATCTATGACCGCAAGTCGCCCGACCCGGCCCTCGTCGGCGACCTGCTGCTCGGCCTCGACCGTCTGCGCGGCCACCAGCCGGTGCTGGCGGTCACCAGCCTGTATGCGGTGCGCCAGCGCGTCGTGGCGCCGCAGACGCTGACGCGCGCGATCCTGCGGGTCGAGCCGGGTCAGCGCCTCGACCCCGACGCCTTCTGCGCCGACCTGGCCAGGCGAGGGTACCGCCCGGCCGCCATGGTCGCGCGCACCGGCGATTACGCCCGGCGCGGCGGCCTGCTCGACGTGTACGCGCCCGGCGACCTGCCGCTGCGCATCGAGCTGTTCGACGACGAGGTCGTCAGCCTGCGCACCTTCGACCCGGAGAGCCAGCGCGGCGACGCCGCGCGCCGCCTGCCGCGCGCCTCGATCTACCCCGTCAGCCACGTGCTGCGCGACGACGACTCGCTGATCGCGTGCCTCGCGCGCCTCGAACAGGAGCGCGAGGCGGGCAACCTCGACCAGGACGAGTACTGGGACCTCGAGGCGCGCCTCGAGGAAGGCCGGCCGGACGACGGGCTGGAGAGCTTCCTGCCCTGGTTCGGGCCCACCGCGCGGGTGCTCGACTACCTGCCCGACCAGACGCCGCTGATCTGGTTCGAACCGGTGAAGCTCAAGCAGCAGCTCGACCTGCTGGGCGAGGAGCTGCCGCGCCTGCGCGAGACGCGCCTGAAGCGCGACGCCGTGCTGCCCGGCCAGGACGAGCTGCTGTGCGCCGAGCGCGACCTCGCCGACCGCCGGCTGCGCCACGTCTGGCTGGCCGAAGCCTGGATCCGCGGCGACGAAGCCGGCCGTTTCCTGGGCGCCGAACCGGGAACCCTGCACGACCAGGGCACGGCGCACGCCGAGCTGAAGGGCGGCGACATCGACCGGCTGCGGCGCCACCTGGCCGACCAGGAAGCCGCCGGCGCCTCGGCGTTCGTGCTCTGCGACAACCGCGGCCAGGCCGCCCGCCTTGCCGACCTGCTCGACGAGCACCCGCTCGGGCCGCCTGCCTCGCGGCCGCTCGTCGGCCACCTCACCGGCGGCTTCGTGTGGCCCGACCTGCAGCTGTCGGTGATCACCGACCACGAGTTCTTTGAACGCTACCGCCGCCAGGGTCGCGTGCGCCACCGCGCCTCGGGCCTGGTGAAGGACCGCGCCAGCCTCAAGCCCGGCGAGTTCGTCGTGCACCTCGAGTACGGCATCGGCCGCTACAAGGGCCTGACGCGCATCACCGTCGAGGGCACCGAACGCGAGTGCTTGGAGATCGAGTACGCGGACCAGGGCAAGGTCTACGTGCCGGTGGCGAACATCGACCAGGTGGAACGCTACACCAGCGACACCGACGCCAGCCCGCCGCTGGCGCGCCTCGGCTCCGGCGCCTGGCTGAAGATCACCCAGAAGGCCCGCAAGGCCATCCGGGCGATGGCCGCCGACCTGCTCGAACTCTACGCGGCGCGCGAGGCCATCCCCGGGCATGCCTTCCCGTCCGACGGGTCGCTGCAGCAAGCCATGGAAGACAGCTTCGTCTACGAGCCGACCCCCGACCAGTTGACGGCCATCGCTGAGGTCAAGCGCGACATGGAGCGCCCGCGCCCGATGGACCGCCTGGTCTGCGGCGACGTGGGCTTCGGCAAGACGGAGGTCGCCATGCGCGCCGCCTTCAAGGCGGTCATGGCCGGCAAGCAGGTGGCGGTGCTCTGCCCCACCACCCTGCTCGCCCAGCAGCACGCGCAGACCTTCGGCGAGCGATTCCGGGACTTCCCGGTCAACGTCGGCGTGCTGAGCCGCTTCCAGACGCCGCGCGAGAGCAAGGAACTCACGCAGCAGGCGCGCGACGGCCGGCTCGACATCCTGATCGGCACCCACCGTCTGCTCTCGCGCGACGTGCGGTTCGGTCGCCTGGGCCTCTTGATCGTCGACGAGGAACAACGCTTCGGCGTGCGCCACAAGGAGCGCCTCAAGGAACTGAAGACCACGGTCGACGTCATGACGCTGTCGGCCACGCCGATCCCGCGCACGCTCTACCTCGCCCTGATGGGCGCGCGCGACATGTCCTTGATCAACACGCCGCCGCGCGACCGGTTGCCCATCCACACCGAGCTGTGCGCCTTCAGCGACGAGGTGTTGACCGAAGCGGTCCTGCGCGAGCTGCACCGCGGCGGGCAGGTGTTCTACGTGCACAACCGGATCGAGACGATCGGCGCGGTGTGCGAGCGGCTCAAGCTGCTGTTGCCCTCGGTCCGGTTCGCGTACGCCCACGGCCAGATGCCCGAGGACCAGCTCGAGACGATCATGGCCCGCTTCCTGGCGCAGGAGTTCGATGTGCTGGTCACCACCACGATCATCGAGTCCGGCCTGGACATGCCCAGGGTCAACACCCTGATCGTCGACCGTGCCGACCGCTTCGGCCTCGCCCAGCTCTACCAGCTGCGGGGCCGCGTGGGCCGCTCCAACCAGCAGGCCTTCGCCTACCTGATGACCCCGCCGGGCGAGGCGCTGACGCCCGAGGCGCGCCGCCGGCTGGCCGCGCTCGAAGAATTCCAGGCTCTCGGCTCGGGCTACCACATCGCCATGCGGGACCTCGAGATCCGCGGGGCCGGCAACCTCCTGGGCGAGGAACAGTCCGGCCACATGGAGGCCATCGGCTTCGACCTCTACTGCCGCCTGCTCGAGGAAACGGTGGCGGAACTTCGCGACGGGCGCGGTGTTGCACCGCTCGACGTGACGATCGACCTGCGGCTCGCGGCGTACCTGCCGGACGACTACGTGGGCGATCCGCAGCTGAAGATGGACCTCTACCGCCGCCTGGCGCGCCTGCGCGACACCAGGCAGGCGGACATGCTGCGCGAAGAATTCCGCGATCGGTACGGGCCGGTGCCCACGCCGGTCGAAAACTTGCTGTCGGTGCACCGGCTGCGTATCCTGGCCAGCCGCAACGGGGTGGCCGAGGTGCGGGCCCAGCGCGCCGGCGTGGACCTGTTTTTTGCTGGCGGGCACGAGCCGACACCCGCTATCATCCGCGGTTTGATGGCCTCCCCCCTGCAAGGTCTGCGCTTCCGGGCGGCCGACCAGTTCAGCATGCAGATTGAGGCCGCGCGCGAGCAGCACCTCGCCGCGGCGGCCAACGTCCTGGAAACCCTGGAGGAGCTGCGCCTCCAAGCGTAGGAGATGACGACATGTCCGATCGACGTTTGATCAGTGTCTGGCCGTTGCTGTTGCTGCTGGTGGCGATGCTCGTGGCCGGCGGCTGCGGCAAGAAGGACGAACAGACGGGGGACGTCCTGGCCCGCGTCGGGGACCGCGTCATCACGGCGGACTACTATGCGGAACGTCTGGGCCGCCTGCAGCAGGACCAGCTCCCGCGCGACGACGACGGCCAGGTCTATGACATGGCGTCGGTCGAGGGCAAGCGCCAGTTCCTGGAGATCATCATCGACAAGGAGCTGATGGTGTCCAAGGCGTTGCAGCTCGGCTACCAGAACGAGCCGCAGGCGCAGGCGGGCATGGAGCAGCTGCGCGAGTACCACGGCATGATCTATTTCTGGCAGGACGAGATCGGCGATCCGAGCCGTTTCGTGTCCGACGCCGACCTCGACTACTACTACTCCCGGCTCGGCGAGACCCGCTCCTGCACGTACGTGATCACCGACACGCGCGCCGAGGCCGAGGCGGCCCGGCAGGACGCGCTCTCGGGCATGTCCTGGTCCGAGCTGGCCCGCCAGCATCACTACGTGCCCGGCGTGGAGGAGGACCGCCTCAAGGTCCGCATCGGCTGGGGCACGTTCCGCGACGATTTCCAGCGCCCCGTGTTCGCCGTCGCCCAGGGCGAACTCACCGAGCCGATCGAGACCGAGTACGGCTGGTGGGTGCTGCGCGTCGACGAGGTCACGTTCGATTCGAAGCCGGAGCTGGAGGGCATCAAGGCCGAGGTCCTGGCCAGCATCGCCAAGCGCAAGGAGGCGGCCCTGCGTGACGACCTGGTCGCCAAGGTGCGCCAGCAGCGCAACTACATGATGGACGAGGAGGTCCTGCGCATCGTCTACCAGGGCCTGCCGGAGGGCGAGACGCTCATCGATCCGGCCACGCAGCAGCCGCTGACGAGAGAACAGCTGCGCCCCCTGGAGGTGTCGTCGACGGATCTGGGGCGCGTGCTGATGGGTTACGACCTCGCCAGCGGCCGCGTCGAGCTCACCGTGGCCGACATCAAGGCCCAGTTCGACCGCCAGAACATCTTCGACCGTCCGCGCAAGGAAGAGGGCATCGGCGCCCTTCGCACCAAGCTGCGCAGCACGGCCGAGCGCGCGCTGATGACCGACGAGGCCCGCCGGCGCGGCTTCATGCAGGATCCGCGCGTCGAGCACGACTCGATGAAGCGCATCGAGGAACTCCTGGTTGACCGCGTGCACACGGAGCTGTTGAGCTACGACGAGTTCGTCTCGCTCGACCAGCTGCAGGAGTTCTGGGCCGACCACGCCGAGGAATACCACAAGTCCGAGCGCCGGTCGGGCAACATGATCCGCGCCGCGAGCATCGAGATGGCCCGCGAGGCGCGCGCCGCCTTGCTCGACGGTTCGCTCACCTGGCGCCAGGCGATCCGTTCCCACAACAACGACCCCGAACTGGTGCGCACGCTGGGCAAGCTCACCCAGGTCTCGATCAACAGCGAGGGCACGGCGCGCGACGTGCTGTTCACGCTGGGCATCGGCGAGATCAGCCAGCCGATCGAGGTCCCCGGCGGCTGGGCGGTAATCCAGCTCGAGCGTGTGCATGCGGCCGAGCAGCCGACGCTCGAGGAGATGCGCGAGGCCGTGGCCCAGCGGATCAAGAACCGCCGCATGGACGCGGCGCTGCGGCAGCTCCTGGCCCAGTGGCGTGCGGAGTTCGGGGTGACGGTCTACGAGGAGCGGCTGGCCGGGCTCCCGTCCTGGGAGGAGGCCGTGCAGGCCGCCAACCTGAAGCAACTCGGCCGCCCCGCCGGCGCGTGAGGCGATCATGAGGCTCTTGGGCACCGATTCGGGCGGTGGCATGCGGTCGTTGCTGGCCGCGGCGCTGATCCTCGTCGCGGGGCAGGCGATTGCGCAGGAACCGGTCCTGCTCGAGCGGATCGTCGCGATCGTCGACGAGGAGATGATCCTGCAGAGCGACCTCGAGCTGGCGATCGAGCTCCATCAGCTCGACCGTCAGCTCTCCGGCCAGCAGCCGGAACCCGAATCGCCGGAGCTGCGGGCCCAGGTGCTCGAGAGCCTGATCGAGAACAAGTTGATCATCGCCGCCGCGCGCCAGCACGACATGGTGGTCGAGGAGGCCGACATCGAGGCCCGCGTCGAGGAGCGCGTGCAGCAGCTCATCCAGCAGTACGGATCGCAGGCGGCGCTCGAGCAAGCCCTGGCGGCCTCGAGGCTCACGCTCGAGGATTTCCGCTTCCGTTACGGCAGCCAGCTGCGCAACCAGCAGTACCTGCGGCTGGTCGTCGGCCGTTTCATCCGGCCCGGCATCGAAGTCATGGCCAACGAGGTCGAGGCCTACTACCTGGAAAACCTCGCGCAGATGCCGGCCGAGCCGGACAGCCTGACCGTCGCCAGCATCCTCGTGCGCGTGCAGCCGTCGCTCGAGGCCCGGCGCGGCGTGCAGGCGAAGGTCGAGAAGGCGCAGCAGGCGCTCGCCGCCGGCCGCGACTTCGCCGACGTCGCTCGGGATCTGAGCGAAGGACCCAACGCGCGCCGAGGCGGCCGCATCGGCACGGTCCGCCCCGGCGACCTCTTCGACCGCATCCTCGACCAGACCGCCGCCCAGCTCGCCCCCGGCCAGGTCAGCCCCCCGGTCGTCAGCACGCGCGGCGTGCACATCCTGCGCGTGGACGCGATCGAGGCCGATGGCGCGCGCACGATCAGCCAGATCTTCTACCCGCTCGAGGTCCGCGACGACGACGTCCGGGCCGCCCGCGACCGGATCGAAGCGGCCCGCCAGCGCGTGCTCGCGGGCGAGCCCTTCAGCCTGGTCGCGGCCGAGGTGAGCGAAGACCCCGCCGCCGCGACCACCGGCGGCCTGCTCGGCACGTTCCAGCTCAACGAGCTGTCGCCCGCCTTCCAGGAGGTCCTGGCCCCGGCGCAGGTCGGCGAGGTCACCGCACCGCTGCAGACCAGCGCCGGCTGGTACGTCTTCCATGTGCTGGACCGGCGCGACGGCCACCGTTATACCTTCGAAGAGCTCAAGGACGACCTGCGCCGCTACGTGGAGGGTCAGAAGATCGAAGCGGCGCTCGTGAAGTACATCGACGACCTCTCCACGCGCTTCTTCGTCGACATCAAGGATTGACCCCGCGGAGGCCAACTTGGGCGACGACACGCAGCTCGGCAAAGGGCCGCTCGACCCGCGGGTCATCATCGCGTTCTACCACGTGCACCTGCGTTACCGCGACCAGACCGCGCTCAACGACATCACCTTCTCGATCGGCAACGGCGAGTTCGTCTGCCTGACCGGGCCGAGCGGCGCCGGCAAGAGCAGCGTGCTGCGCCTGGTCACGATGGACCTCTTCCCCACGCAGGGGCAGGTGGTCGTGCGCGGCATGGTCTCGACGCGCATGCGCCGCCGCCGCATCCCGCTGCTGCGGCGCGAGATCGGGTTCGTGTTCCAGGACTTCCGCCTGCTCGAGGATCGCAGCGTGCACGACAACGTGGCGTTCGTGCAGCTGGTCGTCGGCACGCCGCGCGCGGACATCAAGAAGAACGTGATGCGCGTGTTGACCCAGGTCGGCCTCTGGGACAAGCGCGACCGCCTGCCGCACCAGCTGTCGGGCGGCGAGCAGCAGCGCGTGGCCATCGCCCGGGCCATGGTCAACAGCCCCAAGATCCTGCTCGCCGACGAGCCCACCGGCAACCTCGACCCGGTCACCGCCCAGGAGATCATCGACCTCTTGTTCCGCATCAACGACGGCGGCACCTGCGTGATCTTCTCGACCCACGACCACGAGATCGTCAAGACGTTCGGCCAGCGCGTCATGGTCTTCCGCGACGGGCGGCTCACCTCCGACGTCGAGCGCCGCGTCCCGGAGCGCGACCGGGCGCCGCGGCTCACCGACCGCATGTACCGACCGGAGCGGGACGACCATGCTTAGGCGCGAGCAGATCGCCTACCTCGCGCGCGAGTCGCTCGCCGGCTTCGCGCGCCGCCGCCTGACCACGGGCGTGACGATCCTGATCATGGGGTCGGCGCTCATGGTGCTGGCGCTCTTCGTGCTCGTGGCCCTGAACCTGGGCATGCTGCTCGAACGCGCCCACGCCGGCGTCGACGTGCGGGTGTTCCTGGTCGAAGGCCTCGACGCGGAGCGGCAGGCGGCCCTGCAGCTGCCGTTCCTCTCGATCCCCGGCGTCGCGGCGGCCAGCTTCATCACCAAGGACCAGGCCCTCGCCGAGCTGCAAGCCGAACTCGGCGACGCCGCCGACGTGCTTCCCTTGCTGCCGGAGAACCCCCTGCCCGCCTCGTACCATCTCGAGCTGGCGGCGGGGCACCGCGACGCCGCCGCCGTCGAGCGCATCGCCGCCGAGCTGCGCCGCTGGCCCGAGGTCGAGGACGTCGTCTTCAGCCAGGCCTGGATCGAAGCGCTGGCGACCTGGGCCGATCTCTTCCGCTGGGGCAGCCTGGTGGTCTCGCTGGTGGTCCTGATCGCGGCGGTCTTCGTGATCAGCAACACCGTACGCCTGACGATGGCCTCCTCGCGCCGCGTCATCGAGATCCAGATGCTCGTGGGCGCCACCGACGCGTTCATCCGCACGCCGTACCTGATCGAGGGCATGCTGCACGGCCTGTTGGCCGGCCTGCTGGCCATGGGGGCGCTCGCCGCCGGGTTCCGGGTGCTCTCGATGCGCCTGTCGGGCCTGGAGTTCTTCGCGCCGGTCCAGGTCGCCGGCTTCGTCCTCTTCTGCGTGGTGCTCGGCCTGCTCGGCAGCCTGGCGGCGATCGGCCAGTACCTGCGCCTGCGGCGGCCGGCATGAGCGCGGCGCCGGCACGGCCGCACGCCGGCGCGGCGTGGTTGGTGGCCGTCGTGCTCGGCCTGATCGCCTGCCCGTCGGCCGCGACGGGCCAGACCGTGCCGCTGGCGCAGGAGGTGGCCGGCAGCGCCGCTCAGCTGCAGGATCTCCGCCGGCAGATCACCTCCGTGCGCGAGGAACTGGCCGG
>CAZVWL010000056.1:0-14265 GCA_964630845.1 uncultured Fibrobacteraceae bacterium | reverse complement strand
GGTCAACCAGGCGCGCCCGCCGGTCCGCACCCGAGCGCCGAGATCGGTCGATCGCCATCGATAAAGACAGACCAGCCCCACGAGGAGCACGACCGCGCCGACCACGAGCGCGGCCGCGGGCCGAGACCACGCGGCGCCCAGCGCTTGCCCCAGGGTCTCGAGGAACTGCGGCAGCAACCCGCTGCCGATGGCCGCGAGCGGCACGGCGGTCGTGATGAACAGCGCGTCTTCGATGCTGCCGAGCGCCGCCATGGTCAAGGCACCGGCCGAACCGTGGCCACTGCGCGCCAGGGCCGCCACCTTCAACGGCGCGCCGCCGATCGCCGTCGGCGTGACCGCGGCGCCGACCTCGGCGATGAGCACGACCCGCAACGCCGAAGGCCAGGTCCAGCCCGGCTGCAGCAGGCGCCCCCAGCGCCACACCCGGGTCGCGTTGAGCAGGATCGGCGCGGCGGCCAGCAGCAGCGCCACGACGAGCCAGCGCCCGTTCAGGTCGAGCGCCGCGTGCATGGCCTGCCGGTCGGTGGCCAGCAGCGCGTACGTCAGGTTGCCGAGCAAGCCCAGCGGCACCAGCCAGAGCAGCCGCCGCCAGGACAGGCGGCGCGCCGTCGTGTCGGCCTGCCCGATCCCGCGCTCCGGTGTGCTCCCCGTTTCCGCGTCCACGCGTCATCCATCCGCCAAGAGGTGACGATCCGCAGGCGGCAGGTTAGGACGATCGCGTCAACACGCCGTTAACGACGCGTGAGGATTGCTCGTTCACCGGCGCTTGACGAGGATCTGACGACCCGCTGACGCGCGCTGAACGCTCGCCTTCTAGCCTTCTGCGAGCGCCGGTCCGCATGCCGGCAGGGTACGAGGCACCAGCGAAGGAGCGTCCGATGCGCGTGGCCATCTTCGCCGAGACATTCCTGCCCAAGTGGGACGGCGTCGCCCACACGACCTGCCGCCTGCTCGAGCACCTGCAGCGGCGCGACGTCGCCAGCCTGATGTTCGCCCCGGAAGGCGCGCCGCCCTCCTACGCGGCCACGCCGATCGTCGGCCAGCCCTGCTTCTCGGTCCCGTTCTACCCCGAGCTGCGGCTCGCGCAGCCACGCGCCGGCATCGGCCAGGAGCTGAGCGACTTCCGCCCCGACCTCGTGCACCTGATCAACCCCGCCCTGATGGGCATGGCCGGCCTGAAACGCGCCCGCGAGCTGGGCGTGCCCGTCGTCGCCTCCTACCACACAGACATCCCCGGCTACCTCGAGAAGTACAACCTGACGCTGTTCCGCGACGTCGTCTGGGGCGTGTTCCGCTGGATCCACAACCAGGCCGATCTGAACCTCTGCCCCTCGCCGTGGATCCAGCGCCAGCTGGCCGAACAGGGTTTCGAGCGGGTCGAGATCTGGGGCCGCGGCGTGGATTGCGCGCTGTTCAACCCGCAACGGCGCTGCCCCACCTGGCGCGCGCGCCTCACCGGCGGCCAGCCCGACCGCCCCCTGTTGATCTACGCCGGCCGCCTGGCCCTCGAGAAACGTGTCGACGTGCTGCGACCCGTGCTCGACAGCATCCCCGGCCTGAGCCTGGCGATCCTGGGCGACGGTCCCGAACGCGCCCGCCTCGAGCATCTCTTCGCCGGCACCGCGACGGTGTTCACCGGCCGTCTTTCCGGCGACGACCTCGCCGCCGCCTACGCCACCGGCGACATCTTCACCTTCCCCGGCGAGAACGAGACCTTCGGCAACGTGGTGCTCGAGGCGATGGCCTCGGGGTTGCCCTGCCTGGCGGCCGCGCACAGCGGCCTGCGCGACCGCGTGCGCAACGGCGTCGACGGGTTCCTCTTCGAGCCCGGCAACAGCGCCCAGCTGGCGACCCTCGTGCGCTGGCTGCTGCAAGACAACGCGTTCCGCGCCGACCTCGCCGCCAACGCGCTCGCCTTCGCCCGCACCCAGACCTGGCAGGCGAACCTCGACGCGTTGCTCGACATGTACGAGGGCGTGCTCGCCGGCAAACAGACGCTCGCGCGGGTCGGCTGACGATCGTCAGCGCGCCAGCGCGGCCACGCGCTCGAGCAGGCGCCGGACCCGCTCACCGTCCACCGGCCCGTCCCAGCGCCCGCCACGCTTGAGCGACGAGCCGACGATCAACGCGTCGGCGGCCGCGTAGTGGGCGACGTTGTGCTCGTCGACGCCCGAGCCGACGACCAGCGGCAAGGCGACCGCGGCGCGCGCCGCGGCGAGGTCGTCCGGACAGGCCGCAACTCCGGTCGCCGGGCCGGTGACGACCAGCGCGTCGGCGCCGCAGAAGGCCGCGGCGCGCGCCGTCTCGCCGAGGTCGACGTCGGCCGTCACGGCGTGCGCGGCGTGCTTCTTCTTGATGTCGGCCAGGATCGCGACGTCCGTGGCGCCGATCTGCCGGCGATATCGCAGCAGCGGTCCGGCGTCCGCGTCGAGCCAGCCCTCGTCCGCCACGTGACCGAACACGAAACCCTCGACGCGCACGAACGGCAGCCCGGCCGCCAGCGCGACCGCCAGGGCTTCCCGGTTGGCGCCCGCGAGCACCTGCACGCCCACCGGGCAAGCGACCTGCGCCCGGACCGCGGCCGCAACCGCGGTCATCGCTGCGGTGATCTCCGGCCCCACCCCGCCGCGCAGGTACGGCACGTCGTGCATGTTCTCCAGCAGCAGCGCGTGCACGCCCGCGCTGGCCAGCAGTTCGGCCTCGGCCAGGGCATGCTGGATGATCGCCGGCAACGCGAGCGCATGGCGCGGCGTGCCCGGCAGCGCCGGCACGTGCACCATGCCGATCACCGCGGGAGTCGACGTGGCGGTCAAAAACGGCAAGGGGATGGCCATGGGCAGGGTCTCCTTCGGGTTGCGCCGATCATGCCACCACGCTGCAGCCGACGCCAGCGCCGATCGGCTGTTTTCCGGCGCGCCGTTCTCGACTACGATGGCCTCCTTGTGCGAACCCGGACGAAAGAGTCGAATCTTGCGCCTGCACATCCTCAGCGACCTGCACCTGGAGTTCGCGGCCTGGACCCCGCCACCAGTCGACGCCGACCTCGTGATCCTCGCCGGCGACACGCACGTCGGCCCGGCCGGCGTGACCTGGGCTGCGCGCGCGTTCGCGGGCACGCCGGTGGTGTACGTGCCGGGCAACCACGAGTACTACGGCGAGGTCTACCCCGCGCACCTGCACGCGTTGCGCCGGGCCGCGCGCGGGACGACCGTGCACGTGCTCGATCGCGGCGTGCTGAGCCTGCCCGGCCTGCGCGTGCTCGGCTGCACGCTCTGGACCGACTTCGACCTGCACGGCGACCGCCGCGCGGCGATGGACCTCGCCGCGTCGATGATGTGGGACTACCGGCAGATCAGGGTCGGCCCGCAGCGCCGCCCGGCCCGTCCGGCCGACAGCCGGCGCTGGCACCGGCGCGCGCGCGCGTGGCTGGCGGCGACCCTGCCGGACCGCGACGTCGCCACCGTCGTGGTCACGCACCATGCGCCGGATCGGGGCGCCGTGTCGCAGGAGCCGGAAGATCGCGCCTACGGACCGGCCTACGCGAGCGACCTCGCCGACCTGATCACGGCCCACGCGCCGGCGCTCTGGGTGCACGGGCACACGCACCGCGCGCGCGACACGGCAATCGGCCGCACGCGGATGGTCAGCAACCCCCGCGGATATCCGGACGAGGACGGGACGGGGTTCGTGCCCGACCTCGTGGTCGTGGTGTGACGATCGCGCTTCGGCTCAGGACAACCCATCGGTCGCCAGCCGCCAGGCGTACGCCGCGACGTCCGGCGGCATGATCCGGATACGGTCCTCGAAACGCGCGCGGTCGCCCGCGAACAGGGCCCGGCAAGCTTCCTCGAATCCCGGCGCATCGCCGGCGATCGCCAGCAGGAACCGGTACGCCGCTTCGCGCGAACGGCGGACCCGATCGGTCGCCACGCCCTCGCGCCGGGCGTGCTCGACGAGCCGCCGCAAGGCGGCCGACGCCCCCCCGGGCTGGGCGTTGAGCCACTGCCAGTGCCGCGGCAACAGCGTGACCTCGCGCGCCACGACCCCCAGCCGCGGCCGACCCGGACCGCGGTCGCGCGGTAGGTCGTCGTGCGAGCCAGCCGGCGCGGTCGACTCGCCCGAGCGCTGGTCGAGGTCGGTCTGCGCGCCGGTGGCGTCGTCGAACACGAGGACCTGTTCGACGTGGGCTTCGGCCAGGCACCTCGCCAGGACCGGACGCAGCGATTCGCGCCCGCCGCTGGCGACGGCTCTCGTGCCGACGAAGACGGTGAACGAGGCGGGATCCATCTCGGGGCTCCTCGGGTTCGGCTGGGTCGGTGCCGGTGGTGGTGGGCCGGGACCAGGACGGCGTTTGCCGTGCGGGTGCCGTGGGTACGTTCGTTAATATTATCCGGGTATATATTTTCTGTCAATATTATCCGGGTATAAACCAATATGGGACTATTTTGAGCTAGAATATCAACACCCAACCAGGTATCCTCACGCTTGTGCCCAAAGGAGGACATGCCATGCGTCACCCCCACGATCTCCCCCCCTCGACGACACTCAAGACCACCCTGACCACCCTCTGCCTGGCGTTTATCCTGACCATGCCTCTTGTCACCCCCGCCGTCGCCCTCGAGTGCCTGGACTACGGCGCTTATCAACACTGGCTGGGGCGCACCGCCGTGCCGGGCAATTCCGTGGACATCATCGTCGACGGGCAGCACGCCTACCTGGCCACCCGTCAGCAGGGCGTGCGCGTCGTGGACATCAGTGCGCCATCGAGCCCCGTGCTGGTCGGCCATCACGCCGTGAACCCGGCCGAGCGCCTGGCGCTGAGCGGCGACCTGCTGCTGGTGGCGGCCGGCGCCCAGGGGCTGCACGTGCTGGACGTCGGTCAGCCGGCGTCGCCGCAGCTGCTGGCCGTCCTGCCGACGCCGGCCGCCGCGCGCTCGGTGGGCACGGACGGGTCGCTCGCGGTGGTGGGTCTGGACAACGGCAGCCTGCTGGTGATCGACATCACGACGCCGACCGCCCCGGCGCTCGTCGGGCAGCTGGCGATCGGCCATATCGTGCGCGGCGTGGCGATCGTGGGCGGCCACGCCTTCCTCGCGGCGTCGATGGCCGGGTTGGTCGTGGTCGACCTCGCCGATCCCACCGCCCCCACGATGCTCGGTTCGGCGCCGATCCAGACGCGCGCCGAGGTGGTCGTGGTCCGTGGGGCGCACGCCTACGTGACCGGCTTCGACCTGGGGCTGTTCGTGGTCGACATCAGCGACCCCGCGCAACCGCAACTGGTCGGCCAGTCGGCGAACACCGCCGGCGGCGACATGCTCGGCCTCGCGCTGGCCGGCGATCGCGCCTTCCTGGCGTCCACCACGGCCCGCCTGTTCACCCTCGACATCAGCGACCCGACCGACCCGCGCCTGGTCGCCACGATCCGCACGGGCAACGCCGTCGGCGTGGCGGTCGTCGACGACATCGCCTACGTCGCCGACGGTTTCGAAGGTCTGCAGGTCCTCGACGTCACCGCGTCGGACACGGCCACGGCGCTCGGCGCTGCGGCCCTGCCGAGCTGGTCGCGCGACGTGGTGGTCAGCGGTCAACTCGCTTACATCGCGGCCCACCACGCCGGGCTGCGCATCGTCGACATCGCCGATCCCGCGGCGCCCCAACCGATCGCCTCGCTGGCCTTCGCTGGCGAGACGGCCGGTGTGGTGGTCGAGGGCACGCGCGCGTACGTCGCCAACAGCAGCGCGGGGCTGGCGGTGCTCGACGTCGCCGACCCCGGAGCGCCCACCCTGATCGCCAACCGGACGCTGACCGGCCCCGCGCGGGGCGTGGCGCTCACGGGCACGGTGGCCTGCGTCGCCGGCGACTGGGGCGGCTTGCACCTGGTCAGCGTCGTGGACCCGAACAACCCGGTCCTGCTCGCCACGCTCGCGGTGCCCGGCATGCCGGTGGCCGTGCGGGTGTCCGGCCAGCTCGCCTTCGTGGCCGCGCGCACTGGTGGCTTGCTGGTCGTCGACATCAGCCTACCCATGGCGCCAGCCCTGCTCGCCTCGTTGCCGGTCGGCGGCGAAGCCCTCGGCCTGGAGATCGTGGGCCAGCGCGTGTACGTCGCCGCCAGCGGGGCCGGGCTGGTGATCGTCGACATCGCGACGCCCGCCAGCCCGCAGATCGTCGCCTCGCTGCCCACGCGGCAGACGGCCAACGCTCTGGTGCACGACGACGGCATCGTCTACGTGGCGGACACGTCCGGCGGTCTGGTGATCATCGACGTGGCGCAGCCCACGGCGCCCTCGATCATCGGCACGACCGAAATCGCGGCCATGGGCGTGGGCATCGCCCTGGCGCCCGGCTTCATCTGCCTCGCCGCGGGCCCCAACGGGCTGGCGACGGCCGCGTTGCAGTGCCGCGCCGTGACGGCCGCGCCGCAGGTCGGTGGGAACCTCGTCGCCGCCGCGCCGTTCACGCTGTCGCCCTGTTACCCGAACCCGTTCAACCCGAGCACCACCGTGCACTTCACCTTGTTCGAGCCCGGCACGGTGTCGCTCACGGTGCACGACCTCGCCGGCCGCACCGTGGCCACCCTGCTGGCGGGGCAGGTGCTTGCGGCGGGGTCGCACGACCTGGTCTGGCAGGGCCGCGACGATACAGGGCGCGCCGTGGCGTCCGGCACGTACCTGCTGCGCCTGGCAGGTGGCGGCCGGCAGGTGAACCAGCGAGCCGTGCTTTTGAAATGACAGGAGGGACCGCTTGAGCATTCCATTGCTCATGGCCGCGGCGCTCGTGGTGGTGACCACGGACGCCGTGGCCGCGACCGCTGGCGGCGTGCACGGCCCGGTCGTCGCGGCACAGGCCGCGGCGTCGGTCCTCGTTGGCGGCGGGGACGTGGTGCTGCTGGACGCGCGCGCGCCGACCGACCGCGCCAAGGTGCGCATCCTTGGTTCCCGCTATTGCGATTACGGCGACTGGCTGCGTCGCAATCGGCGCGACCCCGCCGATGTCGACCACCGCGACCACTGGCGCCGTGACCTGGCCGAGCTCGGGATCGGCGGCGCGACCGACGTCCTGATCGTGGGTGGACGCGGCAGCTACAACGCTCCGGCCACCGTCTGGTACGCGCTGCAAGGGATCGGCGTCGGGCGCGTCGCGGTGGTCGACGGCGGTTTCGAGGCGCTGGCGGCGGCCTTGCCCGGATCCTGGCTCGACCTCTCGCCCGAGGCGGCCGGCCCCGACACGCCGGCCGCGCCGCGCCCCGACACCTTCGAACCGCCCCTTGCGCCCTTGCTGGCCGCCCTGGCCTGGAAGGAAGAAGTGCTGGCGATCGTCAACGACGGCGGGCCGCGCCTGATCGATGCCCGCACCGCCGACGAGTTCGCGGGCATCAACGACACCCGCAACCCGCGGCCGGGGCACGTGCCGGGGGCGCTGAACGTGCCGCATGGCACGTTGCGCAACCCGGACGGGCGCATCGCGAGCCCGCAGGAGATCCGCAGCTTGCTCGCGACGCACGGCATCGACCCCGCCGAGCCGCTCGTCGTGTACTGCCAGGGAGGCGGCCGCTCGGCGTTCGCCACGCTCGCGCTGGTGCACGCCGGGTTCGGTTCCGTGCGCAACTACTTCGGCAGCTTCGGGGAGTGGTCGCGCGACGAGGCGTGCCCGGTGGAGGTGGAGCCGGCGCCGTGAGCGACGCCGGCTCCATGGACCCGCAGATCAGTTGACCTTGACCGTCGCCTTGCTGGCCGCGGCCGCCGAGTCGGCCATGGCGCGGGCCATGGCTTCCTCGTTCCAGGCCGTCGCTTGCGCGAAGAGCTCCGGCAACGTGCGTGCCCGCTTGAACAGATCCAGCGCCTCATGCAGCTGGGTGTCCTTCTCGATCGCCACCTCGTAGGCCGCCTGGGCGCCATAGATGCGCCGCATCACCTCGCGGCGGATGCCCCAGGTCAGGAAATCGCGGTTCGCGTCGAGCAGGGAGTCGCTCAAGGACAGGTTGAAGAACCCCAGATACTCGCCGATCCGCTCGCGGTCGGCCAGATGGCGCCCGAACTCCGCGAGGACCCGACGATCCGGCGCCCACGCGCGCGGCAGGTCCGGATTGGCGTTGGCATGGTCGATCGCGAAGCTGAAGAGGGCGCCGTCGCGCTCGACCGAGACCTCGAAGTCGCTCAGGAAGCTCTGCTCGATCTCGATGTCGGGCGTCACCCCGCCGCCGCCATACACCACGCGGCCGCTGTTCGTGCGGTACTGACGTTTCTGGAAACGCGGCACCTCCTGCTCCGCGGGGGGCATCTGCAGCTCGGAGAGCGGCGGCGCTTCGCCGTCGGGATCCTCGCCGAGGTGGTGGCCCTCGTCGGGGCGGTCCTTGTGGATGCTGCGGCCGGAGGGCGTGAAGTAGCGGGCCGTGGTCAGCTTGAGCGCCTCCTCCTCGTTCAGGCGGAAGACCGTCTGCACCGAACCCTTGCCGAAGGTGGTCTTGCCGACGACCAGGGCGGCGTCGTGGTCCTGCAGGGCGGCCGCCACGATCTCGCTCGCCGACGCGGAGCTGCCGTTGACCAGCACGATCATCGGGACCCTGGCGTAGGGCTGGCCGCGGCGCTCGGCGTAGAAGCTCATGCTGTTGGAAGGCAAGCGACCCTTGGTGTAGACGAGCAAGGTGCCGCGTTCGAGGAATAGCTCGCTGACGCGCTTGGCGGCCTCGAGCAGGCCGCCGGGGTTGGTGCGCAGGTCGAGGATCAGGCCGCGCATGTCACGGCTCGTGAGGTCGTCGAGCTTCTGGCGCAGTTCCTCGTCCGTGGTGCGCGAGAAGTTCTGGACCCGGATGTAGCCGATGTCATCGATCATGAAGGCGTAGGGCACGCTCTCGACCTTGATGATGTCCCGCGTGATCGTCAACGGGATGGGATCGGCCGTGCCGGGCCGGCGCAGCGTGATGTTGACCTTGCTGCCCTTGGGGCCGCGCAGGCGCTTGACGGCCTCCTGGCTGGAGAAGTCGAACGTGGGTTCGCCCTCGATCTCGATGATCTGGTCGCCGCCCTGGATGCCCATGTAATAGGCGGGCGTGCCTTCGATCGGCGAGATGACCGTCGGGTAGTGGTCGCGCGGCTGGATGGTGATGCCCAGGCCGCCGAACTCGCCCTCGGTGGACATCATGAGGTCCTCGTAGTTCGTGGGCGGCAGGAAGGCGGAGTGCTCGTCGAGCTGGCGCAGCATGCCGCTGATGGCCGCCTCGGCGATCTTGCGGGCGTCCATCTCGTCGACGTAGTTCAGCATCACCCGATCGAAGACGTCCATCATCAACCCGGCCGCCTCGAGCTGCTGTTCGCGGCGCTGGCGCGGGTCCGGCTGACCGTCCTCGCGGGCTCCGGCGGCCACCCAGCCACCGGCCGCGCCGAGGATCACCGCCAGCACCAGGCTGAAGATCAGGTGTCGGGGAAAACGCTGCATGGTCTCTTCCTTCGTGTTGCAAGACGCCCGCGGCGGCCGCCAGTGAAACCCCGTGCGGGCGTTCGGGGATCGTCAGAGAAACTTAAGCAAACCGTGGTCCACCCGCTTGAGCTGCTCCATCGCCGCGGCCAGGACCGCCTGCGGGGGCTGGCTCGCATCGAGCACGGCCAGGCGCGGCTGCCGGCTGGCGGCGATCGCCAGATAGCCCTCGTAGACCCGCTCGTGGAAGGCCAGCGCCTCGCGGTCGAGCCGGTCGGTGCGGCGGTTCTTCAGCCTGGCCCGGCCTTCGGCCGGCGGCAGCAGGCAGAGGAACGTGAGGTCGGGCACCAGGCCGCCGGTGGCGAAGTCGTTCAATCGCTCGACCGTCTTCTCGCCGAGGCCGCGGCCGAAGCCCTGGTAGGCCACCGAGGCGTCGGCGAAACGGTCGCACAGCACGAGCAGGCCGGCCTCCAGGGCTGGTACGATCTTCTCGCGCACGAGTTGCGCGCGGCTGGCCTCCATCAAGAGCAGTTCGGTCTCGGGGCACATGCCGCGGGACGCGACGTCGAGCAGGATGGCGCGGATGCGTTCGCCGATGTCCGTGCCGCCAGGCTCCCGCAGGACCAGGGGCTCGCCGCCGGCGCGCCCGAGCTCGGCCGCCAGCGCCTCGATGAGCGTGGTCTTGCCGGCACCCTCGGGGCCTTCGAAGGTGATCAAAAGACCGCGCCGGGCGGGGTCGTGCCGGGACAGGGGCATCACGGGCGCGCCTCGGAGTCGGCGTCGGGATCGAGGTCGGCGGCGGCGTCGGCAACGTCGGCGTCCGCATCATCCGCACGTGGTTGCCGGCTCAGACGATCGACCGGGCCCGGACCGGGCAGCTTGCCCGCCACGTGCACGATGCGTTGCAGCGTGGTGACCATGGTCAGGATCGCCAGCGCGCCGAGCACGAGGTACAGCACGTGGCGTCCGAGCAGGCCGCCGAAGCCGAGCAGCAGCACGCGCTCGGTCCGCTGCAGCACGCCCACGAAACAGGTCTCGCCGACGCCCTCGGCGCGCGCGCGCACGTAGCTGGTGGCCAGCGAGCCGAACATCGTGATCAGCACCAGGATCACCGCGCGCTGCCAGTTGTCGTGCTGGCCGTCCATCCACCAGATCGCCACGCCCGTCAGGTAGGCCGCCTCGCCGAAGCGATCGAGCACCGAGTCGAGGAAGGCGCCGCGGCGGGACACCGTGCCCTGCAGGCGCGCCAGGCCGCCGTCGAGCATGTCGAAGGCCGAGCCGAACAGGAAGACGAGGGTTCCCCAGAAGAGGCGGCCCTCGGCCACCAGCCAGGCGCCGAGCAGGCAGATCACCAGGCCGGTGATCGTGACGGCCAGGGGGCTGAATCCCCAGCGGTCGAGGGTCAGGATCACCGGGCGCAGGCGCGCGCGGGCCGATTCTTTCCAGCTGCTCAGGTCCATGGTCACGCTCCGGGGTCGGACGCCTTCTTGCTTGGACCACGCAGGCACAGGACAAGTTCCCCGCGCAGCCGCTGGCCGGTCATCTGGTCCAGGAGCGCGGCGGCCGGCCCGCGCAGCGTCTCCTCGTGCAACTTCGTGATCTCGCGACAGATCGCCAGTTCGCGCGCGGGCGCCAGCGCGGCGAGGTCGTCCAGGGTGCTGCGGATCCGGTGCACGCTCTCAAGAAGGATCGCCGTGCACTCCAGGTCCAGGAGTTCCTGCTCCTGGCGCTGTGGGGCGCCGCTGCGGCGCGGCGGGTACCCCGCGAACACGAAACGAGCGGGCTCGAACCCCGCCAGCACCAGCGCCGCCAGGGCGCTCGACGGGCCGGGCACGGGGCTCCAGGCGAGGTGCGCCTCGCGCAGGGCGCGAAGCAGCACGAATCCCGGGTCCGAGATGCACGGCGTGCCGGCGTCCGAGACCACCGCCACCGTTTCGCCGGCCTGCAGCCGCGCGACGATCGCGGCCACGGCGCGGGCCTTGTTGTGGTCGTGGTAGGCCTCCAGTCGGCAAGATAAGCCATAATGAGACAACAATTTGCGGGTCTGGCGGGTGTCCTCCGCGTAGACCGTGCCGCAGGCGGCCAGCGTGGCCAGCGCGCGCAGCGTGATGTCGCCCAGGTTGCCGATCGGCGTGGCGACAAGCCAGCACGACCCCGCCGGCAGGGTGACCGCCGGCAACGCCACGTGGCCGGGCTGCATCGGCTCAGCCGACATCGGGATGCCGCCGGCCGAGGTCCAGCACCGCAACGGGCGTGCGCTTGAACGCCTGCGCGCGCAGCCGCGCGAGCACGCGCTCGACGAGCGCCGGCGCCAACCCCAGGGCCGCCAGCTGGCGCGGCTGCAGCCTTTCGTCCACGTGGTGGTGCAGGATGCGGTCGGCGTCGGCGTAGCTGAAACCGAGTTCGTCCTCGTCGGCCTGACCGGCCCAGAGGTCGGCGCTCGGGCGCTTGGTGAGCACCGCGGGGGGCAGGCCGAGGTGCTCGGCGAGCGCGCGCACCTCCGCCTTGTAGAGCTGGCCGAGGGGATTGAGCCCGCAGGCCGCGTCGCCGTGCAGCGTGGTGTAGCCGAGCAGCCACTCCGTCCGGTTGCCGGTGCCGAGGACCAGGGCGCGGCGGGCCTGAGAGGCGTCGAACAGCAGGATCATGCGCACGCGCGCCATGATGTTGCCGCGGCGCACGGCGTCGGCGTCCGGACAGGCGGCCAGGATGGCGTCGACCATCGGGGTGATCGGCTGCGTGACGGGCGCGAGGCCGAGCGATTCCCCCACGGCCAGGGCATCGGCCAGGCTCTGCGGGTTGCTCGTCGCGTAGGGCAGGCACCAGGCGTGCACCCGGTCCGGACCCAGCGCGCGCACGGCCAGGGCGGCGGCGACGGCCGAGTCGATGCCGCCCGAAAGGCCGACCACCACGCCGTCGCGACCGGCCGCGGCCACGGTGTCGGCGATGAATCGCGCGCCCTGCGCGGCGAGGTCGGCCGCGGGCAACGCCCAGGCGGGATGGTCGAGGTCACGGGGATTGGTCATGGGCGGAAACTCCTGGGGGCTGCGGGCGATGGCGCGCCCAAGATACGGCCGATCGCGCCGGATTTCACGAACGACGCCACGCTTCGGGCAGGAAGAGCACGAGCACCGTGTAGAGCTCCAGGCGACCGGCCAGCATGAAGAACATGAGCAACCATTTTTCCCACACCGCGAAGTGGGCGTAGTTCTCCACCGGCCCCACCGAGCCGAGGCCCGGGCCGATGTTGCCCAGGGTGGCCGCGGTGGCGCCGACGGCGGTCACCAGATCGCGCCCGCCGAGGGTCAGGATCACGATGCCGGCCACGTACACCAGCATGAAGAACAGCAGGAAGCCGAGCACGTTGGTGGCGAGCTGGGGCGTCACCGCGCGCTCGTTGAACCACAGGGTGGCCACGGCACGCGGGTGCAGCAGCTTCTGCAGCTCGAGCTTGGCCGCCTTCAGCAGCAGCAGCAGGCGGACCACCTTGATGCCGCCACCGGTCGAGCCGGCGCAGCCGCCGACCGCCATCAGCACCAGCAGCACGGCATGCGCCACCGGCGGCCAGAGCAGGTAGTCGGCCGTCACGAAGCCGGTCGTGGTGATGATCGACACGGTCTGGAAGAGCACGTGCCTGATGGTGGCCTCGGCCGTGGGGTAGAAACCGGCCGCAAGCAACGGCAGGGCGATCAGCGCGGTCGCGACCAGGATCACCTTGACGTAGAAGCGGAACTCGTCGTCCCGGAGATAGCTGCGGACGCGCCCGCGCAGCGCCAGGTAGTGCAGGGTGAAATTGGTGCCGGCCAGGAACATGAACACGATGATGATCCAGTGCACCGCAGGGCTGTCGTAGGCGGCGACGCTCGCGTTGCGCGTCGAGAAGCCGCCGGTGGCCATCGTGGCGAACGCGTGGCAGACCGCGTCGAAGAACGAGAGGCCCGCCAGCAGCAGCGCCACGGTCTGCGCCGCGGTCAACAGCACGTAGACGCTCCACAGCAGCTTCGCCGTCTGGCTGATGCGCGGCGTGATACGGTCGGCGAGCGGGCCCGGCACCTCGGCCCGGAAGAGCTGCATGCCGCCGACGCCGAGCAGCGGCAGGATGGCCAGCGCGAGCAGCACGATGCCCATGCCGCCGAGCCAGTGCGTCAACGCGCGCCACAGCAGGACGCCATGGCTGCGGCTCTCGATGTCGGCCAGGATACTGGCGCCGGTGGTGGTGAAGCCGCTCAGCGATTCGAAGGCGGCGTCGGTGAAGCTCGGGATCTGGCCCGAGAGCCAGGCCGGCAGGCCCCCGAGCAGGCCCACGCACAGCCAGCCGAGGCTCACCACGGCGAAGCCCTCGCGGGCGCGGATCTCGCGGGCGCGCGAACCGAACGTCCAGCAGGCGGTGCCGGCGCCCAGCCCGATGCCGGCCGCGGCCAGGAACGACCAGGCGTCGGCCTCTCGGTAGAGCGCGGCAACGGCCGCGACCAAGAGCAGCGCCAGGGAGGTGACGCCCAGCAGCACGCCGAGCACGCGGACAACGGCGCGCTTGTTCATGACGCCCCGTGGCCGACCGTGAAGAAGCGCTCGACCTCGTCCTGGCACTCGGGCAACGTGAAGACGAGCACCTCGTCGCCGGGCTTGAGCACGGTCTTGCCGCCGGGGGTCTCGACGCCGTTCTTCTTGATGACGGCCCCGATCACGGCGCCGCGCGGGAACCCGAGGCGCGCAAGCGGCACGCCGACGGCCGGGTGCCCCTGTTCGACGTGGAACTGCAGGATATGCGCGCTGGAGAAGCCGACCTGCTCGGCCGAGACCACCGCGCCGCGGCGGGCGAAACGCGCGATCGCCGTGGCGGTCGCGCGACGGGGCGAG
>CAZVWL010000055.1:0-14497 GCA_964630845.1 uncultured Fibrobacteraceae bacterium | reverse complement strand
CGGCGCCATCGGCCGGCGCCACGTAGCGCTCGAGCACGCCCCCGCGCGCGGAGGCGGCCTTGAAGATGGTGCTCACCCCGCCGCCGTCGAACCAGAGCACGCCCTCGAACAGGCGCATGGTCTCCAGTAGCACGTACTGGGCGTCGGGAAAGCCGAACCAAAAGTCGTACTCGTCCCAGCCGTCCTGTCCATATCGCTCGGCCAGGAATCCACGGTAGAAAGCGCGCGCGGCCGTGCCCGAGTTGTCCGGGAAGACCAGCAGCGGTCCACGCGGGGCCCGCACCTCCCAGCTCAGCGTGCGCCTCGTTTCGGCGGCGGCTTCGTCGGCGACGGCCACGGTCAGCGTGCGCTGACCCGGCGGCAAGCCGGCCAGGCGGATCTCGAACTGCAGGATCTCGGCATCGCTGTTGAAGGGCACCGCCAGCCAGTGCTGCATGGGGTCGGCGGCAGGATGGTCGTACGGGAGCGTCTCGGCGGGATCCTCGTCGGCGGTCGTGTAGCGGAAGAAGTCGTCCATGGTCGCGTTGCCGTCGAGGTCGAACGCGAACATGCGCACGTTCATCACGCCCCAGTTCCAGTACACGGTGTCGACCACCGCGCCGCCTTCGCTGATGAACTGCCGCTGCATGTTGGCCAGCGGCTGGTAGTCGCTCTGGAAGTTCAGGATCGGCGGGAAGTTGCGCAGCGGCACGTGCTGGACCAGCGTGTCGCTCAACGCGCCGCGATCGTCGCGGCAGACGAGGTAGAAGATGGCCTGCGCCTCGCCGTTGTCGTCGGTGGTGAAGGTCATCGTGGTGTCGGTGCGCGTGGTCGTGATCCAGGGTTCGGGCACCTGCGGGTCGGTGCGCACCGAGACGTGATACTCGACCACCTGGCCGTCGGGATCGGTACCGCTCCAGTAGAACGTGCGCGCGTAGTAGCTGGTCGCGTTGAGGTCCCCGTCGGGATCGACCGGCGCCACGAAGAAACGCACCGTCGGCGGCTGGTTGGGCACGGCCAGCGGATCGAACGGGTCGTTGGTGCAGGCGGCGCCGAGCAGCAGACCGAGGATCGGCAGCGGCAGCCAGCGTCGAAGCGAGCGCGGTCGGGTCACTTGATGATCACCAGCTTTCCACGCTGGACCTCGCCGGAGTCCAGGTTCTCGACCACGTACACGTAGAGCCCGGTGGCGATCGCGCGACCGTGCTCGCTCAGCACGTCCCAGCGCAGCTTGCCGTCGAAGGGGTCGTCATGGTGGAGCGTGCGCACGAGGTCGCCCGCCACGGTGAAGACCTTGACCGTGCAGCGCGGCGGCAGGTTCGCGAACCAGATGCGCCGCCCCAGTTCCCCCTCGCCGCCCGGGTTGTCGAAGTAGCTGCCGGCGCGGTAGGGGTTGGGCGCCACGGTCACGCGGCCGTCGGCGGCCGTCGGCCGCGCCGCCGGCCCCGGATAGAGCAGCCGTGCGTTCTCGTTGAAGCCGCTCTGGAACTCGGGCAGCCCGGCGTCGATGTCCGGTGCCGAGAACGACACCACCGAATACCAGTACGGGAAACCGTCGAGCAGGCCGGTGTCGACGAACTCGCGCTTGCCGTCGGCGTTCAACGGTGGCAGCCCGGTGTCGAAGCCCACCCCGTCGGTCACGTCGAACTGCGCCACCAGGTTGGACAGCCGGTAGGGATCCTGGTCGATGCGCAGGCCCTGGTAACGGTAGATGCGGTAACCCTGGAAATCGGGCCGGCCGGTGATCGTCGAGACGTGGTGCTCGGGCGACCGCCGGGGATCGTCGACGGGCAACGGCTGGCCCAGCACGTCGAGCGAATCGCCCGGCGCCCATTGCAGGCGCACAGAGTTCCACTCGTAAGCCACCTCGAGGCGCGGCGATGGCGGCCCCGTGGGGATCGTGAACCCGTTCTCGTAGGCGATCTGGGCCACCCTGCTGTTCGCGAGCATCGCCGGCTCGTCCGGTCCGCAGACGACCGCGAAGGTGACGTGCAGGGTGTCGCCCGGCGCCAGGCTGGGCCACGGCCCCGTCGACAGCATCGCCACCCAGTTGCTGGCGACCGAATAGTCGACGTTGTCGATCACCCCGCGCGTGAACCCGCCGTTGCTCATGACCTGGTACTTGCCGGGACGAGTCTCGCCGGTGTCCGTCACGTACGTGACGTCCTGCTCCGGCACGCCCCGGAACCGCCACTGGTTGTAGGCGACCGGTGCCGTCTCGAGCAACGGCGCCACCGCCGGCCGTGTGCCGAGCAAGCGGGCGCCCATCCAGCTCGTGGCCATGCCCTCGTCGCCGTCCTCGTCGTATTCGTACATCATCCAGATGTCCGGATCGTCGGGCAGGCTGCTCTCCTCGCCCACCCACTCGGCCGGCCCGTACGCCCCGTTCTTGCCTCCCCAGAAGTCCCAGCGCACCGGCGCGCTCGGATCGTAGGGATTGTTGCGTTCCGTGTTGCCGATCGCGCAATCGTTCCAGTAACCGACGTAGACGTCGCGCAGCTCGCCCTCGCTGATGTTGATGATCGCGTAGTCGAGGATCACGAAGTCGTCGGCATAGGGGCTGCCCCAGGCCAGCGCCCGCAGGCGCACCTTCAGGCCCAGCGGCACGTGGCTGCCCGACTCGACCGTGGCGTAGTCGTCCATGTAGGCCTCGATGTGCTGCGTGGACAGCGCACGAGGGTCGTAACGGTCGCTGTTCTGGCTGTTGGACCAGATCACCAGCGGGTCGCCCGGCGCGTTCTGGAATTCGCGGATCTCGTCGCCGGCGACCAGGTTCGACGCGTCCTGGGCGCCCGTCGAGACACCGATGGTGCCGTCGGGCCGCACCGCCCCCACCCACAGGCCACCGAGGAAGAGGTGCTCGACGTTGCTGTTCAACGGATACTCGCCGCTCGGCTGGTTGGGGTTGCTGTAGGCGTTACCCACGTAGCCGAGGTTCGTCACGGTCAGGCCGAGCAGCCCCACGCTGGTGTAGGTGCTGGTGTTGGGCGTGGAGGTGATGGGGTCGGTCATCGCGAAGGTCGTGGCGACCAGCAGCATGACGACCGCGCCGGCCAGACGAGCGAGTCGGCGCAAGGGACGCGAGACCACGGGGACCTCCGAGAGCGGGGCGCGGCGGCGGACGGGCGAACGATAACCGGCGGCGATGGGCGGTGTCAACTCGGGGTGGGCGGGCCTTCGTTTCGATCTTGTTGCCGAGGGGTCGACTGAGATATGATCCTGCCGGTCGGGTCACGAAATGGAGGCCAGAGCCATGCACGAAGACCTGGATCGGCCGCGCAGCGGCTCGAAGGACGGGCAATTGCCCTGCAACTGCAACTGCGGGACGGTTCGGGAAGATGGCGCGCCCGAGCCCGTGGAAAAACTCCGGACCAGCAACGATATCGCGCTATTCCAGGACATCAACGGCTGATCAGGGCTCCGGATCCAGCGTGGCCCCATACCGGAACAAGCCGTGTTCCGTTTCGAGTTCCCAGACCCGCATCCAGACGTCGCGGCCGTCGACTCGCATCAGCTGCGCCGGCAATTCCCGCACCGCATCCGCCGGGATGAGTTCCAGGACCTCCAGCGCGTACTTGTTGGCGGTCATGGTCGTCCGGATGTCCAGTGTCGAGACCGGCTCTCTGGCCTGCGAGGTGATCAGCTGCCGCTTGCCTTCGATCTCGTAGTAGTACGCGCTGGTCCAGTACCGGCGACCATCGAGTTCGACGAACCAGGCGGAGTGGAACTCGCGTAGCTGGGCCACCCGAAGCTCCTGGATGGTCTCCCAGAATTCCTGCGGCGTTTCCGGCTGGATCTTGTAACCCCCGAAGCTCGCGCCGCCGGGGCTGACCAGGATATCATCGCGACCCTTCATCAGGACCAGATCGCGGTTGAAGGACACCAGAGGGGTGGCGTCCCAGAGGAGGGTCACCAGCACGACCACCGCGGCGACGGCAACCGTGCTCAGGCGGTTGCGGCCGGCGCGGCGACGCTCCCGGAACCGATCCTCGAGACGTGTCTTCAGCAGGCGGTGGGCGCCCCTGTCCGGCGCGACAGGCTCGGCCTGCTTGCCGAGCCAGCGGTCGAATTCGTGGTTCATGGCGTCCTCCCCCCATCCTTGTCACCGGCGATCACGCGGATGCGCGCGTCGTCCATCCGCAGTTGATCAAGGGCCCGGCGGCCCTCCCGTGACAGGCGCGCCCTGACGTGCGGGCTCTCCAGGAGTCTGGCTAGTTTGCCCCGGGCCCTGTACAGTCTGGCTTTGACGTTCTCCTCGCTGAGGCCCATGATCACGGCGATCTGGGCCTGGCTGAGGTGCTGGAAGTAGTGCAGCACCACCAGATCCTGTGCTTCCTCGTCGAGCTGCCGCACGCAGAGGGCGACGAGTTGCGCGTCCTGTTCGGCCTCGATCGCGGCCACCGCCTCGGGCGGCACGGCGAGGTCGTGCTCCTTGATGGCGAAGGTCTGTTCCTGCCTCGCCTTGCGCCGCTCGAAGTAGCGCGCCGCGCGGTGCCTGGCCAGCCGGAAGAGGAATGCCCCGAACGTCACGCCCTGGAAGCGGAAGCGGCCCAGATTGCCGATCGCGTGCAGGAACGTCTCGGAGAGCAGGTCCTCCGCCACATCCCGATCACCGACACGGTGCTGCAGGTACGACAGCAGCGGACGGTGGTATTTCTCGAAAAACAACCCGAACTGTTCGTTATCGATCCGCGCCAGCAGCATCCAGCGTTTTTCGATGTCCAGTTCGTTGGGGGTCTCCGGGCCCGGCTCCGCCGCGGCGGTGGGGTCGTCCGCAGCGGAGCGGGATTCCGTATGCCGTCGGCGCCGCAACCCCCCACCGGCGCCGCCTTGGTCGTGCGGGATATGCCGGCGAAGGTCGTTCAGGTGACGCAGGAAAATCGCCATGGGCGGCGGCCCCCGGCCGCGATGTTACACAAGTGATGTTTTTGCAAGCCATTGCGCCGCTTGCGAACCCTCAAAAAAAAGGTCGAGGTAGAGCCGCAACGCGGCTTCGGCGCCCTCCCGGACGGCTCGGCAGCGCTCCGAGCGCGCGCGGGCGTCCGCACGCGAGAGATCAGCATAACACATACGGCACGTCCGTACAGCCCAGCAGCTTGAACACGCGGCGCCAAAGGTGTCCGCAAAGCGCCGTTCCAACGTCTCGACCTCGCCGCGCTGCAACCCGCCGCCTACGGACCCCAGCCAGCACGAGCCGCCGGCGCGTTCGCACGGCTGCAGGTCGCCGTCGGCCGAGACGTAGAGGCGGCGCACGCCGGCCCGGCAGCAGCCGCCGCGACCGACCAGCGGCGCCAGGGGACCGGCCGGGCGATGGTGCCAGGCGAGCACGGCGTCGTCGAAGAGGGCCTGCAGGACCCGGTGATCCGCGGGAGGCGGACCGCCCCGTCGCCAGACCAGGTACCGCTCCCGCATCGGCGTGAGCTGGGATCGCCAGGCCGGGTCGCCTGCGGTCCGGTTGATGCGGACGGTTGGTGCGCCGTCGAGGCCGGCGGACACGAAAGGCGGGAACGCCGCGAAGTAGGCGCCGACCGCGGCGAGGTCGTACGGTGGGGCCAGCGTGGCCACCAGCACCAGGCGCTCGGCGAGTTGCGGCTCCTGCCGCAACAGACGCGTCAGGTTCGCCTCGACGCGCGCGTGGGTCGCCGCGCCCCTCGCGGTGCGACGCTCCCGGTCGTGAATCGCGGCGGGCCCATCGATGCTCACCTGCAGCACCATGGCCTCGCGGCGGATCAGCGCCGCGACCCTTGGGTCGTCGAGGCGCAACCCGTTGGTGTAGACGCCGAAGACGACGCGATCGCCGCCGGGCCGTCGGCGCACGTGGTCGACGACACGCTCGATCGCGTGCAAGGCCAGCAGCGGCTCGCCCCCGTAGAAGGAGATGTGTGGCCGATCGGTCTCGACGCTGGCCTCCAGGAACTCGTCGACCGCAACGCGCGCGAGCGCGAACGGCATGGTGCGCCGACGGTGGGGGCGTTGGCCGACAGCGGTCGTGTGCGGGCAGTAGCGGCAGCGCAGGTTGCAATCCTCGCTCACCTCGAGGATGAGCTGGCGTCGACCTCGCGTGAAGGCGCGCTCGTCGGCGTCGGACCAGCCCGGCGCGGCCGCAGGCGTTCGCGGCGCGAGGAACAGGCCCTCCTGGCGGCGCGCGTCCTCGATCTCGGCGATCGCCGCGCCGACCGGCCCGGCGCCGAAGCGGCCGGCGAGCCCGGCGATGACCGCGTCGCGGTTGCACCGACCGAAAAGCGGCAGGACAGCCGCCAGCACCTCATCGACACGCAGCAGGCGGCCGGTGGGGACGTCGTACACGACATGGCGGCCGTGGTGTTCGATCACGTGGCAGAACGCGGCGTCGGACAACCGGAGCCCCCCTTGACCCGAGACGGACCAAGGCGGGAAGATACGACACGGAGGCGTCATGTTCACCTGCCGGATCATCCTGCACGGCGACCTCGCCGAGCTGCACGGCGGTCGGCACACGGTGACGCGCCGTATCCCCGCCGCGACCACGGCCGGCGACGCGGTGGCCGCGATCGGCATCCCGCACGGCGAGGTCGGCGCCACGCGGCTGGACGGCGCGGCGGCCGACCTCGACAGCCTGCTGCGCGGCGACGCCCTGCTCGAGGTCTGGCCCGCGGAGCCGCTCGCGCTCGAAGACGCCCGATTCCTCTGCGACACGCACCTCGGCAAGCTGGCGCGCCTGCTGCGCTTCTGCGGTTTCGACACGCTCTGGGACCGCACCCTGACCGAACCCGCGCACGGCGGCCTGGCTCGCCGACTACTGGCTGTGCGAGCAATGCGGCCATCTGTACTGGGAAGGGACGCACGTCGCCCGGATCTCGGCGCGGGTCCGCGAGGCGCTCAGGCGGGCTTGACCAGGTGCTGCGTGCCGCAGCGCGGGCACTTCAGGCGCGACGCCACCAGGCCCGGCGGCACCTTGAGCACCGCCCCGCAGGAGCACTCGACGCGGCGCCAGCCGTCCTTGGTGTAGAAGAAGTCGTCGACGGCGCGGGCGCGCCGGCGCGGATCCGGCGAGAACGCCGGCGGCGGCGGCGGCGCGGCCGTACCGCCCTGGCTCTGCTCGCGCCACGCCTTGCCCTGCACGCGCAGGCCGGCGCCGGCGTGCGGATCGGCCGCCAGCGCCGACTTCGGCAGCACGCCGCCCTTGCCCGTGACCGCGGCGTAGGTCTGCTCGTAGTCGAGGAACGAGGCGCCGTGCATGGAGCGCAGGATGCGCACGCGCTCGGCGATGGGCGGGTGCGTGGCGGTCAAGGAGGCCGGGTTGCGCTTCTTGGCGGCGGCGGCCATGGGGTTGACGATGTACATCGGCGCCGTGGCCCGGCTCGCGCCACGCAGCGGTCCGGCCGCCGCGCCGCTGATCTTCTCCAGGGCCGAGGCGAGGCCCGCCGGATAACGCGTGAACGCCGCGGCCGACGCGTCGGCCAGGTACTCCCGCTTGCGCGAGATGGCGAAGTAGATCAGCTGCGCGAACAAGGGCGCGAGGATCATCAGCAGGATCGCGACCACCATCATGATCGCCTGCGCCTGGCCGCCGCCGTCGCTGTTCGACGAGCGCCGCGACCGGCCGCCGCCCCCCCACAGCCAGGAGCGCAGCCCCACGTCGGCCAGCAGCACGATGGCGCCCATCAGCACGCCCGCGTAGAGCATCAGCAGGATGTCGCGGTTCTTGACGTGGGCCAGCTCGTGCGCGATGACGCCCTGCAGCTCGTCGCGGTCCAGCACCTTCAGCAGGCCGCTGGTCACGGCCACCGACGCGTTCTCGGGCTTGCGGCCGGCGGCGAAGGCGTTGGGCGCGGGGTCGTCGATGACGTAGACCGCGGGCATCTTCGCCAGCCCCGACGCGATCGTCATCTCCTCCACCACGTTCCAGAGCACGGGCAGATCCTCCGGACCCACCTTGCGCGCGCCGGACATGCTCAGGAAGATCTGGTCGCCCTGGGCGTAGGCCACGAGGGTGAGGACCAGCCACAGGATGGCCGCCATCACGAGGCCGAACGGCCCGGCCCCCTCGCCGAACGACTCGCCGAGCACGTAGCCGAGGCCGCCCAGCAGGACGGCCATCAGGATCACCAGGACGGCGCTCTTGCGCCGGTTGGCCGCGATCGCCTCGAACATGGCGCTAGCTGAAGGAGACCTTCGGCGCCTCGCGCTGCGCCTCGTCCTTCACCTCGAAGAACTCGCCGGCCTGGAAGCTGAACATGCCCGCGACGATGTTGCTCGGGAACATCTGGATCTTGTTGTTGAGGTTCATCACGGACTGGTTGTAGTACTGCCGCGCGAACCCGATCTTGTTCTCCGTGCTGGCCAGTTCCTCCTGCAGCGCGAGGAAGTTCTGGCTGGCCTTCAGGTCCGGGTAGCTCTCGGCCACGGCGAAGAGCCGCCCGAGCGCCATGCCGAGCATCCCCTCAGCCTCAGCGCGGTCGCCCAGCGAGCCGGCGCCCTGCACCGCGGCGCGCGCCTGCGTGACCGCCTCGAGGGTCTGGCGCTCGTGGTTCATGTAGCCCTTGACCGTCTCCATCAGGTTGGGGATCAGGTCGAAGCGCCGCTTGAGCTGCACGTCCACCTGCGCCCAGGCTTCCTTGGCCTGGTTGCGCAGCCGCACGAGGCCGTTGTAGATGCCGACCACCGCCAGGGCGAGCACCACCAGCAGGGCCAGGATGATGAGCAGAGCGATCATGACTCCTCCGTCGGGTTCGTCGGTTGCGCCATGCTGCCGAGGTAGGCCAGCACGCGGGCGGGCAAGGTTGCGTCGCCGTCGGTGAGATCGCGGGCGAGGTCGGCCACCTCGCCGCGGTCGAAGAACAGGCCGTGGCCGCGGCTGCACGCATCGATCAGTACCCGCCGGCGCGGTCCGATATTCACCTTGTGCATCGTCTTGCGGCAAGAGGGGCAGCGCCTGGGCCGTTCGGTGGTCCCGGCCTGGGGCAGCTTGGCGACCATGTCGGGCACCAGCTCGGGGTGGGCGTTGCCGTCGGTATCGGCGAACAGGAGCGCGAGTTCGCCGGCGTCGAACCAGACGCCCTCGCACGCAGGGCAGTCGTCGAGTTCGAGGCCGTCGTACTCCATGACGAACATCTGGCTGTTGCAGGCTGGACAATTCATGCCGGCGCTCCCGTGCGATCGCTCGCGACCGCCCAGATAGTAAGCGGGGTGGGCGAGGGGCGCCAGGGTCATCGGCCGCGACCCCGCTTTACGTCGGGCCGGCAAGCCCCTACACTCGCGCCGACCCCGAACGCACGCGCGCAACCCTGTCGCCACGGGAAGCCACATGCCTGCCACCACGCTCAGCGTCCGCGAGCTCGCCTTGCGCACGGTGTTCAACGCGCGGCACCAGCTCGTGATCGACCTCATCCGCAAACGGGCGTCCGCATCGTGAGCGCCCTGTGGGACACCAGCCGTCACCTGCGACAACTGGGCCTGCGCCAGGCCACCCTGCTGGTCGACCGCGCCCGCGCCGAGGCCAACATCGCGCGCTTCGCCGCGCGGGCCCGAGCGGCGAACGTCGTCCTGCGTCCCCATTTCAAGACCCATCAGTCGGCGGCCGTGGCGGACTGGTTCCGCCGGGCCGGCGTGCGCAAGGCCACGGTCAGCAGCATCGGCATGGCGCGGTACTTCGCGGACCACGGGTGGAGCGACCTGACGCTCGCGATCGGCGCCAACCCGCTGGAGGCGGACCTCTACGACGCGCTGGCCGGCCGCATCCGCCTGGGCCTGACCGTCGACGCCGTCGCGACCGTGGACCTGCTGCTGCCGAGGCTTCGCCGCGTCGAGGCGTTCTGGATCGAGGTGGACACGGGCCAGGGCCGCGGCGGCGTGCCCTGGGCCGACCACGCCGCGCTGGTCGCCGTCGCCCGGCGGCTGGGCCCCGGGCGGCTGGCCGGCCTGCTGACGCACGGCGGGCACAGCTACGGCGGGCCGGCGGCCAGGGTCTTCGGCGAGGTGCGCACGAGGATGCAGGCGGCCCGCAGCGCGCTGGTGGCGGCGGGCCTGCCGGCGGTGCCGATCTCGGCGGGCGACACGCCGGGCTTCGCGGCGAGCGAAGACTGGAACGGCCTGGACGAGGCGCGGCCCGGCAACTTCGTCTTCTACGACCTCATGCAGCTTCAAGCCGGCGCCTGCGGCGAGGACGACCTCGCCTGCGCGGTGGCCTGCCCGGTGATCGGGGTCTACCCCGCGCGCGGCGAGTTGCTGGTGCACGCCGGAGCGGTGCACCTTTCCTGCGAGCATCTGGACGGAACCTACGGCCGGCTGCTGCAGGCCGGCCCGCCGGGGTTCGGTCGGCTGCTCGAGGGCTGGGCAGTGCGGGGCTTGTCGCAGGAGCACGGGCGGCTGGCCGCCGAGTCGACCGGCGCGCGGGCCGAGCTGCAGCGGCTGGCGCCGGGTGACCTCGTGCTGATCGCGCCGGTTCACGCCTGCCTGACCTGCGAGCAATTCGCGCGTTACTGGACGCTGGCGGGCGAGGAGTTGCCGCGTTACGGCCGGACGTGCTAGAGTGCACGCAGGGATCGGAACGGAAGGCGCGTGGCGATGTCGTACCGGCAGGTCTTCCATCATGACCTGAACCTCGTCTACACCCGGTTCGGCACGGACATCTCGCTCGAGGAGGTGCGCCGGGCGGCGGTCGACACGTTCCGCGACCAGCGATACCGCCAGGCGATGCGGGAGCTGCTCGACTTCCGGCTGACCGAACGCGCGGATGGGCGGCTCGGCTTCCACACGATCAGCGAGATCTGCGAGATGCAGGCGTCCTGGATCCGCAACCTGAGGCAAGGCGGGCAAGTGGTGCTGGTGGCGACCGGCGACCTGGTCTTCGGCCTGTGCCGGATCTACGCCAGCCTGATCGAGGCGCCTGCCTTGCCGGTGACCCCGTGCCGGGACTGGGAGGCGGCGTGCCGGCTGCTACGACTCGACCCGGCGACCGAATTGCTCGGCAAGGCGGCCGCGGCCGAAGGTTAGTCCAGGCGCGCGCGGCGGCTCCAGTACCAGATCGACTCGGCGAACTGCTCGGCCGTGTACGGCGCAAAGGTGCCGCCCGGCTTCTGCAGGAAGTTGCGCGCCATGGTGATCGGATCCATGGGCTCGTCGGCCACCGGTCCGGCCAGCAGGCAGACCACCTCCCAGTCCGCGTCGCTGCTCCTGGTGCCGCCGTTCTCCAGCAGCGTGGCCGCGCTGTAGAGGACGACCGCGGCGTGGCGGACGGGTTCGGCCGGACCCGAGGCGCTCACGCGGATGAAGGGGTCCTCCTCTGGCTGGCGACGCTCGAGCCGGGCCTGCAGGGGCGTGTGCTCGCCGACGAGCACGGTGGCGCCGTGAAACCCGGCGGGCGGCACCGGCACCACCACCACCTGGTCGAGGCCGCTGCGGCCGGCGCCCGGACGACGCGCGGACCAGCAGGAGCGCACGAGGTCGAGCAGGCCGTCCTCGGTGCCGTCGTACCAGACGCGGCCGGAATCGGGCGTGTGGCGGCCGCGAGCGAACCCGCTCCAGGCGAGCGATGGGATCATGGGCGGTCGGCCTCCTGGCTGGCGATCCAGTCCCGGTCCTGACGCAGGCGGCGGGCGAGATCGCGGTCCTCCGGCAGGGCAGGGTCGCAACGGGCCAGCAGGTCGTCAAGCAGGGCGATCGCCTCCCGATGGTGGCCGGCGCGCAGGTGGCGGTGCATCAACTCGTGGGCGGGGTCGAGCGCCTCGTCGAGGTGGGCTTGCGCGACGATCGCCGCGAGCCGGGACGCGCGGCGATCCTGGCCGAAATCGGCGGCGTCATGATCGAGGCGGTAGAGCACGGCGGCCGTGTCGACGTAGGCGGGCTCGAGGCCGGCGTAGTCGGCGAGGTCGTCCAGGAAGGCCAGGTTGGCGGCCAGGCGACGCTCCACCGGGCCGACGAGCAGCCAGCCGGCGCCCTGGGCGCGCGCGTGGTCGAGGAACGCCGCGGCCGAGAGCGGTTGGCGCGGGTAGAAGCGGTGCTCCCAGCCGGCATGGAACGCGGCGTGGGCGGTGCGCGCCATCAGCACGGGGCGCCGTTCGTCGCCGCGAAGGCTCTCGAGGTGGGCGATCACGGGCGACAGGGCGAGCGGTTGCTCGGCGCGGTAGTAGCGCACGGCGTTGGTGGCCTGCACCGCGTGATATCCCACGAGCAGGGCGACGGCGAGCCAGGCCAGGCGGCGGCCGGCCAGCGCGACGGCGGCCAGCGCGGCGTAGATCGGCACCAGCGGCAGGTTGAAGCGCGGCAGGTAGAAGACCCAGCCGACGGCGAGCACGTGCAGCACGCCGAAGAGCAGCCAGGGCCAGGAAAGCGGGCGGCGCCGGAGCAGGCCGGCGGCCGCGACCATGGCCAGCGGGAAACCGATGAGGTGGGAGGCGTCGCGCCAGGGCATGGTGACGACCTGGCGCGCGTAGTGGCCCAGCACGCGGGGCGGGTCGCGGCCGATCAGGTCGACCAGCGACGTGGCCGACCAGGCGGCTTCTTCGCCGATGGCCGGGGCCATGCCGCGGGCGATGTTCTCCAGGTTGCGCGTGACCAGCAGGGAGCCGGACTCCAGCCAGGAGAAGGCGAGCCAGGGGCCGACCACCAGCAGCATGCCGAGCAGCGCGAGGCCGGCAGGGCGCGCGCGTGGTCGGTTCAGCAGCGCCATCAGCAGCACCCAGACCATCACGGCGGCGCCCAGGTAGCGGGTCAAGAACGCGGCGCCGGCCAGCGCGCCCGCCGGCAGCCAGCGACGCGGCGGACCGGTCACGGCGACGGTGGCCAAGAGCAGCAGCAGGAACAGCGGGTCGCTCGAGGCCTTGTGGGCCTGCACGAAGACCTCGTAGACCGCGCCGGTCAGGACCGTCGCGATCATGGCGGCGCGCCCGCCTGCGTGGGCGGCCACCAGGCGGTGCACGAGCAGCAGGGCGCCGGCGGTCGCCAGCAGGCTCAACAGGACGGCGGCGCGGTGCCAGCCGACGCCCAGCGGCGCGAGCAGCGTGTGCAGGCCGGCCAGCAGCAGGCCGTGCATGGGGCCCTTGTAGGGATGGTGGTGCACGGAGAGGTCGCCCCGGGCGATGGCCTGGGCGGCGGGACCCAGCTCGGCGAAGAAATCGGATTCCACGGCGAGGTCGCCGAGCGGGAACCAGGCGAGCGCCACCCAGAGGCCCAGGCCGGTGTAGGCCAGGACGAAGAACCAGACGGCCGGTGGGCGACGCCGCGTCATCAGCTCACTGTAGGGTAACGGCGGCCGCGGTCAACCAGTTGACGGCGGGCCCGCCCTGCAGTTCAATGGCCGGGCCAGGAAACCGAACCGGCGGCCGCGGCCGCCTCGAAGGAGCCCCATGAACCCCACCCAGATCATCCGTGACTGCAAGATCGGCGAGGGCACCAAGGTCTGGAACTTCGTCAACATGTACGAGTGCGAGGTCGGGCGCGACTGCATGATCGGCACGTTCGTGGAGATCCAGGCCGGGGTGAAGATCGGCGACCGCACGCGCGTGCAGAGCCACACCTTCGTCTGCGAGCTGGTCACGATCGGCAGCGACTGCTTCATCGCCCACGGCGTGATGTTCATCAACGACACCGAGCCGCCGCAGCGCGAGCGCGACAAGTGGAAGGAGACGGTGATCGAGGACGGCGTTTCGATCGGCTCGAACGCCACCATCCTGCCGGTGCGCATCGGCAAGGGCGCGATGATCGGCGCCGGCGCGGTGGTGACCAGGGACGTGCCGGCCGGGGCGGTCGTGGCCGGGGTGCCGGCCCGCGTGCTGCGGTACCGTTGATCGACAGGTGCGAATCGCCGTTTTGGTGCTAGCCATGTGGGACAACGTCTTCGTCGCGGCGGCCCCGCAGGCCGCCGCCGCCGTGCCGAAACCTCCCCGCGACGGGGCCGGACGATGACCACCGAACCGCACGTGCCCAACACGCTGTCGCTGGCGTTCAGCGAGGAGCTGTACGCCGCCTGGCGAGACGATCCCGAGTCGGTGCCCGCCAACTGGCGGGCGTACTTCGCGTCGCTGAGCCTCGGCGAGAGCGTCACGCCGGCCGACGCCGCGATCGTCGGCCAGCGCCAGCTCGAGCTGGCCGAGCGGCAAAACCGGGTCGACCGTCTGATCCGCAACTACCGGGTGCGGGCCCACAACATCGCCCGCGTCAACCCGCTGGCGCCGCCGCCGCCGGCCTCCGAGGAACTGACCCTCGAGTACTACGGGTTCACGGATGCGGACCTCGATCTGCCGTTCTCGGCCGGCAGCCTGGCCCCCGGCGCGGTCTTGCCGCTACGGGAGATCGTGCGCCGGCTGCAGGCCACCTACACGCGGTCGATCGGCGCGCAGTTCATGCACATCGACGACATCGAGTGCCGGCGCTGGCTGTACCGCCGCATGGAAGGCTGCGAGAACCGCATCGACGTGCCGGTCGACCACCAGATCGACATCCTGACCCGCCTGACCGACGCCGTGCTGCTCGAGGAGTTCATCCAGAAGAAGTACACGGGCGCCAAGAGCTTCTCGCTCGAAGGCGCCGAGAGCCTCAT
>CAZVWL010000054.1:0-14532 GCA_964630845.1 uncultured Fibrobacteraceae bacterium | reverse complement strand
CCCTCGTGCAGCGCCAGCAGGCGGGTGAGGGACGTAATGGTTGCCGCGCGGAAGGCGTTCTCGGCTTCGGGCTGGGCCGCGACCAGCAGCGCGAGAGCGCGGACGATGGCGGCGTCGCCGGTCGCCCTCAGCCGCAGAAGCGAAGCGAGAGCCACCGTCGTCTTCGGCGGCTGGATGCCGGTACCGACCCGGCCGATGGCAACGCCCGCCTGGTCGCAAACCGACTTCAGCCACTTGGCCGCCTCGTCGCCGGCGGCGAGCGAAGCCCAGAAGACATTGACGCGGGTGACGCCGATCCGCGCCTTGTTCACGGCGACGAAGGTGGTGGCCTGGTCGGCGATGCGCGGTGCCGGCACGATCCAGCACGGGGCCTGGGTGACCTTGGGGTGGCGCCGGCAGGCCTCCAGTCGGTGCTGGCCGTCGATGACCGGGTAGTCGCCGCTGGCATCGGGACCCGTCACCGTGAGGGGCTGCATCTTGGCCCAGCAGAACTCCCGAACGATGCGGTTGATCAGAGTGTTGCCGTCCTTGGTGATTCTGCGCTGATAGCGCTCGTCGACCACAAGCTCATCGATCGGGAGCCACGCGAATCGCGGCCGATCACCGAGTTCCTCCGAAGGCTTTATGCCCGACAACTTCCTGTTGGGCTGGGCGTCGCTCGCATTGATCTGGGACATCCTTGATCTCCTTTCGGTCGGTTTAGTCGCGCCCGGTCTCAGCTGCCTCGCCGCCAACCTCGGAGCCGGCGTCTTCGCCGGCCCCATCCGGCTCCGGCAGGCCGAGAATGTGGCGGGCCATTCGCTCGGCGGTCTCGGGCGGCAGCAGCACCAGCAGCGTGTCGGCGGTCAGCCGCCACGCGCCCTGGCCCTCGTCCCAGGTGATGGCCAGCGTGCCCGTCGCGGCGGTCGGAACGGACATGTCAGGCCTCCTCCGGGAAGGCGGACTTGAGCGCCCGGATGATCAGCCGCCAGACGCTGTAGGAAAGTCGCGGGTAGTCCGTAACGGCGCCACGGCGCTGCGCCTTGGACCCCCGGACAACGTCACGCCACGGCCCGGCGTGGCCGCGCCGCGCCACGGCGACGCCGTAGTCGCCGCGCTTCGGGTTGGCCGACCGGCCATCGTTCCAGACGTAGGTGCGGCCAAGCTCGCGGCGCCGCGACTCGTCGCCGAGCGGCCACAGCTCCAGCTTGACGACGATCACGGCCGGCTCCCTTGCTTGGCGTTGACGGCCTGGTCGGCGAGATCGGCCGCGGCCGGCTTCACGTCCGGCAGGTCGAGCACCGCGCCGGCATGCGCCTGCGCGACGCTGAGCGCGCCCTTCGGATGGCGCGCCAGCACCAGGATCGGCGGGTGCCGGCGCGAGGTGACGCGATAGGCGTCGGTGGGCTTGCGCCTGGTCATGGCGCGTCTTCCGGCTGGCTCGTGACGACCAGCGCTTCGTTGTCGTCGACGTAAGAGACCACGTCGCCGGCGGCGATGCGGCGGGCGACGGCGGCGGGAATGCCCGGCCAGGCGTTGACGATCGCCAGCGCGGTGTCGTGGTCGCCGCCGCGCCAGACTGACTGCGCATAGGCGATCACGCCGGGGGCGTAGCACATCGCGTTCGATTGAAGCCGAATCTTCATCTCCGCCTACGCCGCCGCCAGGTCGATGGTGACGGCCTGCCAGCGGTCCTCTGGGCCGGTGCGCCGGTAGAAGCGGACATAGGTCTTCGAGCCCACGACCCTGATGGAGTCGTTGATGGCGGCCACGGCCTGGCGCCAGCGGTCGTCGTCGATCTCGATGCGGCGAAGGGCGAACAGGGCGGCGCGGTTGACCTGGCCCTCCTTGTCCACCTGGAAGGCGTGGTTGACCAGGGCGCGGATCTCGGCCCGCGCGCCCTCGGCCCAGCCGCCGATGCAGTCGTCGATCAGCTGTTTCGCGACCTGCAGCTCGGGGCCGAAGGCGAGGCGGTCGGCGACCTGCACCTGCACCCGCAGCCGCCCGTCGTAGGAGGTGAAGGTGACGTTGCCCTTGACGCCGCCCATGCTGCGGCCGTACTGCTCGGCCAAGAGGTCCATGAAGCTGGCGACGTCGTCGAAGCAATGGGCCTTGAAACGGGCGATCTGCTCGGACAGTTCCTGGGCGTACCCCAGCATCTTGCGAACGGTCTGGTCCTCGAGCACCTCGTGCGGCTTGACCATCTCCTGGGGGACGAGGCGACCCTTGGCGTCGGTCATGTAGAGCCGGCGGTCGGGGCCGAGGATGCAGCCCGGCGGGATCTCGGGAAGGGTGTTGGCGTTAGTCTCGGTCATCGTTGAACGGCCTCTTAACGGCGGTTGACGGTGGTGGTGATCGCGCCCGACAGGACCAGGCGCTCGAAATGGGGGATCGGCGCCGGCCGGGGCGGCCGGGCCTGCAGCAGGGCCTCGGCCAGGGCCATCAGGGCGGCGAGCCCGTCGGCCTGTGGCACCGGCCGCACGGGGGCGGGTGAATCATTGGGCATGCTCAAGCTCCTCGAAGTAGCGGCAGGAAGGCGTGGTGTGCCGCAGTGGCCCGGCGGCGCGGCCGTCGCCGGGATCGCGGCCGGCCAGTTTCAGCGCCTTGGCGCACCAGCGGTGCGGACGGCCGTTGGGTGACCAGGACTCGCCGGCACAATGGGCGCAGTCGCCGCAGGTGCGGCCGGCCGGCCCTCGGCCGGGGAAATGGGCGTAGGTGGGTTTAGCCATTGGGCACCTCGCGGCAGGAGATCGTCAGCCCCAGCGCTTCGGCGGCCGGGCGCATCGCGTCGAGGAACCCGCGCGGGTCGCGCGACGCCATGTCGACGGCGGCGCGCCGAAAGGCGGCGCTGACCGCCACCGCCAATTCCGCGGCGGCGCCGGCCTCGCCCAACTGCGGCGGATCGACCTGCGCGAGGATGGCGACCTTGAGCGACTCCACGACGGCGTGGAACTGCGCGTCATGGGCCATCAGATCCGCAACCACGCGGCGCGCGTGCATGACGGTCGTATGGTCGCGGGCGAAGAGGCGGCCGATCTGCGGCAGCGAGCAGGCCGGCAGCATGTCCACGCATAGATACATGGCCACCTGGCGCGGGCGCGCGATCCGCCGCGCCTGGCGGGCGGACAGCATCAGCCGCACGTCCATGCCATAGGCCACGGCCACCTGGTGCTGGATGTGGGCGATGGTGAGGCGCTTCATGCCGCGTCTCCCCCGCCCGTCGGGCGCGGGCCGACGCGCACGCCCTTGCGATCCAGCACCCGCGCCAGGCGCACCACGTTCGGGGGCAGCTCGGCCAGCCGGTCGACGGGCGGCACGGGGCGCGCCTCGAGCTGCTCGGCGTCGTAGATCGCCGCTTCGAGGATGGCGCAGACCGCGACCACGGCCGGCGCGTCCAGCTCCATCCCGGTGTCGCGGCACTCGAGCAGGTGCCCCTGCAGGGTGCGCAGGTTGTCACTGAGCATCGTCACCTCCCTCCGGGCTGGCGCCGACCAGCCGCGCGGCGCGCTCGGCACGCTCCAGCCGCTCGGCGATGTCGTCGAGGTTGGCCACGAAGGCGCGATACATCGCCCGCTCGCGCCGCGTGCCGTGGGTCTCGACGAAATCGCCGCCGCGCAGTTCCTCACTGAGCGCCATGGCCGCCCCCTCACATCCCGGTGGCAAGGTTGACGTCGATCTGCTCCCATGCGGCCCGAATGTGCCGCAGCCCACGCGGGTCGGCGGCTCCCGCAGCCAGCATCGAGGCCAGCTTCATGACCTTGTCGAGATTGCGCAGCGCGCCCGGCTTGCGGGCGATCAGCTTCAGCAGATCGATCTCCGCCTTTTCGGTCACGCCCCAGGCTTCCACCATCGCGCAGATGTCGCCGGCGATCGGCTGGTACTGGCGGAACTTCATGCCGGCGCGCGAGAACAGCTGCGCCGTGGCCTCGTCGCCCTTGCCGTACAGCCGGGTGTGGATCTGCCGGTTGCCGCACAGCGCCACTCCCACGCGCGCCGTATCATGGATGATGCGCAACTGGTCGAGCGCGACGGTCGACAGGAACTGCGCCTCGTCGACCAGGATCAGCGCCTGCAGGCCACGCACCTTCGAGCGGATGGCGGTGCTGAACTTGGTGGCCGAGCGCTCGTCCAGGCCCATCCCGGCGCAGATCGCCGCCAGCATGGCGCTGGCCGACGACCAGCCCGGCTCCATGGTGACCAGGAAGACGTTGGGGTTGCTGTCCCTGTAGTGCTCCAGGGTGCGGGTCTTGCCCAGGCCGGGGGCGCCGATGATCGGCACGAAGTCGGGGGCCACCTGCGCCCACTGAAGGGCGGGGATGATCTTGCGCGCCGTCGGCGTCAGCTGGAACTCCGGCGCCGTCGGGATGGTGGCGGCCGTCTTGGCGCGCTCGGCGCGCGAGGCCAGCCACGCCTTGGCCTTGGCGGCCACCTTCGCCACGTCGCCCGCATAGGTGCCGGCGGTGAAGGCGGCAAACGTCGACTCGGCGATGCCGGCGTCGCGCGCCGCCGCCGCTTGCGACGCATAGGCTTCACCGGCGACGCGCTTGGCCTCCGCGCGGATGGCCTCGATCTGCTTCTCGGTGACGGTTTCGGAAATGGCGTTCATCTGCTAAAACTCCCCTGTTTCAGGTGTAGTCCTGGGCGCGGTCGTGCTTGCCGGCGGGCCGCGCCCTACTCTTGCCCGTTGCGCAGCAGCGCCACGCCGCGGGCAAAATCCTCGAAACTGAATGTCTGCCCCTTGGGCTCCTCGGCCTCGTCGGGCTCCGGCTTCAGCGCCAGGTTGCCGAAGAACGGCCGCACCACCTTGGCCTCGGGAAGAACCTCGTCCTCCTCGGGCATGGCCGCTCGCATGGCTGCGGCCTCGGCGGCCGACAGGCGCCGCTCGGCGGCAGCCACCGCCTTGTTGGCCTTGTGCCAGTCGCCCTTTGCCTTGGCGTGTTCGCGGGCGGCCGAGGCGTCCAGGAAGCCGCTGTCGGCGATGCAGCGGGCCGGGCCCAGGTAGGACCCGTCCAGGCGGTAGACGTAGACGTCCTGGTGCAGGGCGTCGGGGTCGAGGCGCACCACCAGCTTGGTGCCGATCAGGCCGGGCAGGCGCTCGTTCCAATAACGATTGCCCAGGATCTCGACATGACCGTCCGGCTGGCGGGCGGTCACGGCCTCGGGCGCCAGCAGGCACATGCGTCGCTGGGCTTCCGACGCCTTGCGGATGGGGACATCTGCACGGGATTCAGCGAACGCCTGGTCGAAGGACTTCACCCCGCCGCACACCTTCGTGTTGCGGTTGGGCCGGGCGTTGTGCAGCCGAATCTCGCGGTCGACGATGGCGATGAACTGATCGATGGGGATGGCGCGGTCGCCGTAGTTCTCGGGCTTGGCCGTGGGGTTGTTGCCGGTGTAGGCGCCCACGCAGTCTGACGATTTCGAGATGTGGTTGCACAGGTCGCGGAAGGCGCGCTCGATGGGCTTCGACTGGCCGTGGAAGGGCTGCGCCCAATGGACCTCGACGCCGAGGACCTTGAAGATGCCGGCCGGCTCGTCGGCCTTGACCTTGAAGCGGAAGCGGTGGCTGACGCCGCCCGACATCCACTTGTTGGCGGCGGCGCGGGTGTTGTCCACGATAACATGGTCAGGTATGCCCAGTTCCAGCACGTCGCCGAAGGCGAGGCGAAACACGGTGGCGTTCTCCGAAAGGTCGATCCGCCAGGACAGGATCTTGCCGGAGTACAGATCCTGGAAGACGGCGATCACCGGGCGCACCGGCCTCTCGATGCCGGGCCACTGGGTGAACACGTCGAACTTGTGCCCGTCGAAGTTGACCGCCTCCAGCGCATGCAGGCTGGTGCGGTCGCGGCGCTGCGCCGGGTACATGCGCTTGGCCGCCTCTTCGCCCTTGCGCAGCAGGGTGACGACCTCGGCCGGGAACTCGCGCTGCAGGCGGCGCCGGAAGGTTATGGCCGAGGGGACGATCCAGCCTTTGCCGGCGCCGGTCTCGACGGTCTTGGTGTAGGCGGTCCCGAAGGGCTGCTCGGACAGCGTCAGGTATTCGCCCTTGAAGTACTCCCAGGCCTCCGGGCTCATCTCGGCGGTCGCGACGCGGCCGACATAGTGGTCGACCAGATAGGCCAGCCAGTCGGCGCGGTCGACGCCGGCAACACGGGCTTCCCAGTCCCGGTAGGTGCGGGCCGCGACGCCGCGCGGTCCGCACACCAGGTCGATGGCGGCCTCTTTCGGGGTGCCGGCCAGCACGGCGGTGAGCACCGCCTCCAACACCTCCAGCTTGGCCTTGGCCGCCGCCTTGCGCTCCTCGGGCACCCGCTCGTAGCGCCCCCAGGCCTCGTCGCGGCCCAGGCGCTCCTTCACCGCCTTGCGGGTGGCGGCCGGCGTCGCGACCTTCGGCTTGTGCTGGCGCTCCCAGCGGGTGCGGGCCACGGGGTCAAGGATCGAGTAGTGGTACTCGTAGCCCGGCCCCTTCCTCGCGGGGCGCCAGATGCCGCCGGGGTTGGCGGCCGAATGGCGCCGCTCCGGGGCTCGTAGGCCACGCTCGGCAATCACCTGGTTGACACGCTGGTGGCTGACACCGAGTTGGTTGGCCAGCTGAGCGGCCTTCATCCACTCCCAGTCGGCGGTCATGGCATCACACCTTTCTTCGCCATGCGCCGGGCGACCTCGAAGGCCTTGTCCATCTCCTCCTTCTTGTCGGCCAGTTGGCCGACCGAGACCCAGGGGAGATAGCGGTTCTCAACCACGCTCTGCCCGAACTGGTCGGCGCCCATCTGCAGCAGCCGCACGTCGCCGGTGGCATGCACCAGGGCAAGGACGCGCAGGAAGGATGGGGTGTGGTCGTCGCGGGCCTGGCTGGCCCAGGCGTCCAGGGTGTTCTTGCTGACCTCTTCGCCCAGCCACTCGCTCATCCTCTGGGCGACCTCGTCGCGGCTCATGCCGCATTCCTTCAAGGTCTCGGCGACGGCCAGCGAGATGCGGTCGCGCAAGCTGGCGGCGCGCACCCGGCGCTCCTCGAATCGCCGCACCAGCTGGGGCGGCTCCCAGGTCAGCAGGTCGAGGGTGCGGGTGTCGCGCTGGCGCCGCATCAGGGGCGCGCCCCCAAGCTGCGCCGGCCGGCCGCCACCGGAGAGGTGGCGGTGACGACCGGCCGGTCTTCCCCTACACTCGGAAGGGCCACACAACCGAGGGGGGGACCCATGAAAAAGACGCCTGAAGAGATTGCGCGGCACTGTGCCGAAAAGGACCGAAACAACCTGGAAAAGGGGATGGAGCAGCTTGTCCCCACGGCTGTGGGCAAGAAAACCTTGGACCTGCTGCGCACCCGCGACGAAGTCACGCTGGCGGCGCTGATCGACAGCTTCGAGGCCGACGCAGAGGCCCGCAGGAATCGAGGCGACAGCGACATCGGGACCATGCAGGCACGGGTCTGCATCAGGGCGCTCCGCGCTCTGCAAACAGATCCGGCAGCAATTCCCGCAGGATCGTCAGAAGAGTAGACCAGTCCTCTGCCTGGTAGGCGGGGCGGCCCTCGAACCAAGCGATGAACGCCGACTTGTCGTCTTCGTTCATCAGATGTTCGATCACCTGCGGAGGCAGGGAGGCCAAAGGGCTGCCGACTTTCCTGAGTTCCGCCGTGAAGGTCTCGACGGCCGGCGGCACGCTTGCGGCTACATGCTCGGGACGCGCGCTGCGGTTCGCCCCCCGGTGCGCCACGGCGATCTTGCAGTACAGCGCGGCGCCCTTGGCCTCCGCTTCGATCAACGAGGGGTTGACGCGCCGGCCGGCGGCGATGATGCGCGCCAGCCGATGGGCGGCGCGCCAACCGGCGCGGTCGCGGAACCACAGGTAGCTGCGATGCCGGGCGTCCAGCTCGTCCTCAAAATCCATGTCGAGTGCCGCCAACGCGGGCGGCCACGTCGTCACCCGGATCATCGGCACGGGGTGGCGCGAGAAGTCGCCCGGCACAGCCGCGCGCCAGATCGCGATATCGACCAGGTAAGTCATCACGCCGCCTCCCTCTGATTGCCATGCCCCAGAACGAAGTCGCGCAGGATCGTGTCCGCCTCGTCTTCCATCTTCGCTGCCAGGAACGCGCGCTTCGTCGCGGCCGGCGCGTCGCGCCAGGCGCGAAGCAGCTTGGACAGCGCCGCGTCGGCATCGGTTGACGCGCGCACGCCGCGGATGAGGCGGGCGGCCTGCTCGACCGTCTTGGCCTTCGGCTCCTCGGCCAGCAGCAGGTCCAGGGCGGCGGCCTGCTCGGCCGGCGACAGCTTGACCAGGGCCAATAGCCCGGACTGCTTGCGGGCAAGGAATGTGCCGGCGATGCGCTGGCGGATGTCGGGGCGCAAGCCGGTGGCGATGGCCACGGCACGCTGAATGGTGCGCTCAGTGAGGCCACAACGCTCAGCCGTGTCGGCTGCAAACGACATGATGTCGTTTGCACGTCCATGCTTAGCTTCGGCGCCAGCGACCCCGGCCTTGGTCTCGGGATTCAGCTTCTCGTAAAGGGCCTTGCGCTCGGCCAGGAACACCGCGCGGTCGAGCGGGTTGAGTTCGTGGCGGACGAGGTTCTCGTCGATCTCGGCGAGACGCGCCTCGTCGTCGGTCATCTCCAAGACGAAGGCGTCGACCTCCTCCCAGCCGAGGATGGTAGCCGCCTGCAGGCGGTGCCCGCCCGCGATCAGCACATAAGGCCTGACGCCCTTGCCGCGCCCCTTGCGGGTGCGCACCTCGATGGGCTGGCGCAGCCGCCCCACCTCCCGTATGTTCTGCGCCAGCAGGTCGGCATGCGCCGTGTCCACCTGGCGCAGGCGGTCCCCGAAATCGATGTCGGCGACGCGCAGCGTCTGCAGACCGAGCGCCTTCATGCGGCGGCCCGCTCGGCCTGGGCCATCAGGCGATACCACTCCCTGACGGCCTCCTCATGGGCGCGGGCCACGGCCTGGGCGCGGCGGCTGGCGGCGCGGCGGCAGGACATCAGCGCGTCCATCTCGTCCTGCACCGCCTTTGCCTGCGCCCACAGCCCGTCCATGTCGCATGCCGGGTCGGCGCCTTGGACCATCCGCCGGGCGCCCGCCTCAAGCAGCCTTCCGATGGCGGCGTGCTGCTCCAGCAGCTCGTGCCACCCGCGCGAAAGCGAGCGGCACCACTCGTCGGCCTGCCCATAGGCCAGATAGGCCAGGTCGCAGGCCCAGTCGGCGGTCTGTACCGCCGAGACGATATCTTGCGGTTGTACGCGCTTCGTCATGTTCACGCCCTCGCTCCGTTTTGACAGTGACCACGGGGCCGGGCGGGCCTATAGTTGGCGGCAGGTTGAGGACGTTTCCGGGTGCCGTTCGCATCGTAGCGCTTGGGCCACAACACCATCGGATGCACGTCGAGAGCGGCCGCAATGACCGCCTCGCCCTTCGGATGGGGTTTGCGCAAAGCCGCGCTGCAGGTGCCATCGGGCAGCCCGTTGGCATTGTCGAGGCTCGACAGCGTGAGGTCGAGCTTCTCCAGCGCCGCCTTGATGTCCGATTTGTGCCAGCCCTTGGCTTTGGCCATCCGTACCGTCCTCTCCCTGTTCCGCCGGCCCCGCCAGGCCGGTTTTTTTTGGGGTCGTGACTTTCTATGTCTGGAAACAATAAGCCCGAAAAGCGAATTGCGCAAGCCGATTTGGCGCTTTCAGTCATTATGGCTGCCTCCAATTCGCCCGTAATGGGTTTTATTTTGGAAAATCATGGCGTTATCGCCAGCATGAAAGCTATTTCAGTTATTTGAAAGGGCGCTTTCGGCTATGGCCAGAAAGCTGAAACCCGCCACGCCGTTTGCGGAGCGGCTCGTTCAGGCGCGAGGAGAGCGCACCAGACCAGAGGTAGCCGAGGCTCTTGGCATTCCGGTCAGCACCTTGGCCAATTACGAGCAGGGGCGGACGTTTCCCGACCAGGAGACGTTGGCCAAGATGAAGGAGGTGCTTGGCGTTTCGCTGGATTGGCTGGTCACAGGTGAAGAGGGTGAGCGCCCGGCCGAGGCGACGCCATCCGATTTCGACGAAACGCTTCTGGACCGGATCGCCAACGAGATCGCCGAGGTCTACCGGGCCGAGAACGCCCGGATCTTCCCCCTGCAGCTGGTTAACCTGGCGGGACGGTGGTACGCTGACCTGGTGGCCGCCTGCGCCACGCCTGAGGAACGCTCGGCCGGCCTCAAGGCCATGCTGCAGCAGCTCCGCCGTGACCTGCGTAGCCCGCAGGCCCCCGGCGGCGCCAACAGCAAACGGTTGGCCTGAGGGTGGTCAGGATGCGCCCATTGAGAGAATGGCCTATGCCGTTCGTCTCGGTCAATCAGCGGGCGTATGCCCACGAGGCGGTGCGCGGGTTGATGGCTGAAAGGGCTCTAAGAGACCTCGACCACCTCCGTAAGAGGCTGCTGAAAGACGCGGCGCCGGCGGGGGCCATCGGCGAAACCATCTGTCCAACCGACCCGGTTCGCCGCCACCGGCGGAACCATCCACCACGCCGCCCGCCAGCCACCGCTCCCACCCGCAACTCCACGGTTCCTATGGCCATCCCGCCTCATCCCGCCTCATCCCACCCCATCCCGGCCTTCTGCGGAACCATGTGTCCGGTAACACTCTCCACGGCCTCCCCATAGAGCGTCAGTACCGTCTCCACGCTCATCACGCCCCCTCGCCGGGCTGCTCGACGGCCAGCGCCATCACCAGCGGCTGCACCCAGATCGGCTCGTTGGCGAGCGTGAAGGTCTGGCCGGTCCTGGCCAGCAGCAGGGCGTGGCAGAACACCGAGCCGATCGCCGCGCCGGCGTCCGACGGCACCGCGTTGCCGATCGCCTCGCGCCAGCGCGAGTCCGACTTGCCGGCCAGCACCCAGGGTTCCGGCGTGCGGCGGGCCCACACCCCGTCCACCTGCTCGAACATCTCCTCGGGGTCGAACAGCGACTGCAGCGCCGCCAGTTCGAAGGTGGTGAACGGACGATGCCAGGTGCCGTCCTCGGCGACGATCACCGCCACCAGACGGTCGTCGGGTGCCGGCAGGCGTGGATCGGCCACGCTCCAGCGGCCGTTGTCGTGCTGGCCGGTGGCGTTGACCGCCCCCGCCGCCCCGTCCCACGCCACCACGCCATAGGTGCCGGCCGTCAGATAGGCCTCGCGCCCGTCCTTCAGATAGGCGGGACGCGGGTCCGCCACGCACTGGCCGCCGGCGCTGGGCCCGCCGCCGCCGGTCACCGTTCCGGCCGCCTGGTCGAACCGCACGACGCGGAAACAGTTGTTGTGCTTCAGCTCGAGGCGCGGATCGGCGACCGAGACGGGTCCGCAGCCCGGCCACATGGCCCCGGTCACGGTGGTCGCCGGCCGGCCGTAGGGCCGCACCCTGAACTGCACCGAGCCGGGGTGGCCGTCGATCCGCGGACCGGCGACGGAGAAGGCGCCGTTGGTCGGGCCGTTGCGCCCGGCGACGGTGCCCGAGGTGCCGTCCCACGGGTGGACGCCCAGCACGCCGGACTGCCAGCCTACGTCAGGGGCGATGCCGTAATCGGCCAGCACGCCGTCCTCGACCTTCAACCTGTTCAGGCTGCGCCAGTCCGAGCCGGCCTCGACGAAGGCCAGCCGCACCCAGGTCTTCCACTGCAGCGACGGCACCCGGTGCATGGGGCCGGCGACGGCGGCGCCCGGCAGCGGCAGCCGGTCCAGCACCTCGCCGACCCCGCGCAAGCGCCGCCTCGGCGGCTCGTAGACGAAGTTGGGCAGCTTGGCCATGTGCCGCGCCACCAGCAGGAACCGCTTGCGGCTCTGCGCCAGGCCGCCGATGACGCCGCAATCGTGCACGGTCTCGGCCACGGCATAGCCGTAGGACCGCAACAGCGCGACGATGCGCTCCAGCAGATGGCGCCCGCGGGTGGCGATGCGCGGCACGTTCTCGAAGATGAACAGCGCCGGCGGATCGTCCGCCCAGGCCTCGAGCGCCAGCCACGCGCCGCGCAAGGTGAGGCCGTTCAGGGCCTGGTACCTGGCGGTGCGGGAGCGGGACTCGGCCAGCAGCCCCGAGAACCCCTTGCACGGCATCGAGGTGAACACGATGTCGGGCACCTCGCCATGGGCGGCGCGCCGGAAATCCTCGGCCGTCGCCTCGCGCCACGAGGCGGGCGGCTCGTGGCCGTGAAAGGCGCCGTACTGCTCGCGCGAGAACAGGTCGAGCACGGTCCCGGGAACGCCCGTCTGGCGCCCGAAGTCCTCGATGGCCAGCCGGTCGACGTCGACGCCGCCGATGCAGCGCATGCGGCCCCGCAAGGCGCCGACCCGGGCCGTGCCCCTGTCCATCCCCTTGGCACCGGCCCCGACGCCGCAGGCGATGTGGAAGTGCTTGAACTCGACCTCGGCCGAGCCCGGGACAAGGACGCTCATGCCCCCTCTCCCGCCTGCTTGGCCGCCACCGCCGTCAGCACGTCGACCACGGCGCCCAGCGGCGTCTCCGCCTCGTCGCCGGCGCGGCCGAAGCCCTTGGCGATCTCGGCCGGCGAGACCCCGGCCTGCAGCAGCCGGCTGATCAGGATCGAGCCCTCGTCGAGGAGCGAATCGAGCAGCGAGCCCGAGCGGCCCAGGCGTGCGAACACCTCGACGGCGCGCCCGTCCGCCGGGTGCCGCCCCACGGAAACGTGGATGCGGTGCTCCCCCCAGCTCACGGTGCGGATCTCGGCCGGCCGGCGGTTCGGCAGATCCGTCACAGCCCGCACATCCCCTGGCACTCTTCCATGAAGAGGTTGCCCATCAGGTCGTCGTTGTTGGTCAGGTCCACCTGGTCGAGCGGCTTGAGCGACCGATGCAGAAACACCGCTTCGGCCTTGATGCCGCGCACCCCGTGGCGGATGGCGCGATCCACGGCGACGGCTTCGGCCCAGCCCTCCGGGTCGTTGTCCTTCAACCACCGCCATTCGGCATTCTTGCGCATCGGGCAAATGGTGCAGGCCGAACGCGGCGGCGGCGGATAGCCCTGGCGCTTCAGCCATTCAAGGCAGTCGCCTCGCGTCATCCGCTTTTCGATCAGCGGCCATTCCATCTCGGCCCACTTGTCCCAGGCCGGCCTGGCGCGGCGCCGCTCATCCCATGAAATGCCGACCGCCTGCTCAACCAACACGTCTTTCGGCACGCGCTGCCGGGGTTTGAGCCCCAGCAGTTCGCGCGTCTTCTTGCGGATCGGATCAATCTTGTAATCGCCGGTGCATTGGCGCCGGATTTTGCCGCCACGGCCCTTGGTGCCGCCGGCCACGAACAGCGGCGGGCGCCCATGACTGCCGACCTTACGCGCCACCGCGTCCAGCATCTCGCGGACCAGACTGCCGGCGCTGACGATATGGACCGGGAACGGCAGGTCGACATTCGGCGACATCAGCCACCGAAGATGCTCGTAGACCGGGCGCGGCTCGCATCCGGTGTCGGCAAAAATGGCGTGGTCGGCGGGCTCGATCTCGCCATGCGCCATCATCAGCGCGATGGTGGTGGACTGGACGCCCGCCCCGAGCGAGAGAACTCGCATCAGCCCGACCGCTCCCGGCGCCACCGCGCCCGCGCCTTGGCGGTGCGCCAGTGGCGCGGCGGCCGCAGCTGCAACTCGAGCGGCCGCGCCTCGGCGTCGTGCTGTTCGCGGGTGATCCGCCCCTCCGCCAGGTCCTGGCGCAGCTGCTCGAGGCGATAGGCCAGCTTGAACCGCTCCATGCTCACAGCAGCACCCCCTGCCCCTTTGTCGGTGGCCGCTCCTCGTCCCGCGGCGGCGCGGGCTCGACGGCGGCCGGTGTCGGTGCCGGCGGCGGCCGGTGCGCGGCGCAGTACCAGCGCGCCGTCTCCGGCCTCTCCCGCGTGACGCCGTAGCCAAAGGCCCCCCAGGCGCCGCAACCCGGGTGGCAGCAGAGGTGCACCAGCGGCGCCACTGCCGGCTCAGCCCCGCCACGCCGCTCCGGCCGCCGCCGCGTCCGCCGCGTCCGAATCGCCGCCGTGATCGAGCGACCCGCGGGCGACCTGCGCCCAGCCGGCCAGCCGGCCGGCCCGGCGCATCGCGGCGCAGGCGGCGGCGGCGAGCAGCCGCCCGACGGCGAACAGGCCCGCGCCAGCGCCACGGCCGCCGGCGCAAGGGCGCGCCTCACCAGGCCAGCCACAGCACCACCCCCGCCCAGACGAGCGCCACCGTCGCCAGCAGGTCGAGCACCGTGCGGAGGGTGCGGCGCCGGCGCACGGTCGGCGGAACCGAGGTCGCGAATGCCGTTCGCTCCATGCTTCAGTCCTCCCGGCTCGAGTAGTGGGCCGCCGTGGCGCCGCGCCGCCGCCCGAGGCAACGGCGCCGGGCCGCCCGTTCGCGGGTCCAAGGCCGCGCCGCCAGCGGCACCGCCGCCTCGCCGCGGTGGCCGCGCAGCCAGGCCGCCTTGAGCGCCGCCTCGGCGCGGCCGTCGAACGGGCACGAATCCTCGCCGATGCCGGCCGCCGCCGCCTGGCGCCCGGCCAGGCGCGCCCGGCGCTCCGCCGTGGTCGGGTCCGGCGCGGCCCGCGCCTCGGCTATCCAG
>CAZVWL010000053.1:3872-14604 GCA_964630845.1 uncultured Fibrobacteraceae bacterium | reverse complement strand
GGGGAACGTCATCGGCTCGAGCAGGATCGGCGCTTCGAGATCCGCCAGGCTGGTCCCCGTGCGCAGCTGCTTGGGGCCGACCACCGCCACGATGTCGCCGGCGCGCGCTTCCTTGAGCTCCTCGCGCTTGTCCGCGTGCATGCGGAAGATCCGCTGCACGCGCTCGCGTTTGCCGGAGGTCACGTTCATGACCACGGTGCCCGCGTCGAGCGCGCCGCTGTAGACGCGGGCGAACGCCAGGGTACCGGCATGCTTGTCGGCGACCAGCTTGAAGACCAGCGCGCAGAAGGGCTCGTCGTCGCCGGGGCGCCGCGTGATCGCAGCTTCGGTGCGCGGATCCAGGCCCTCGATCGCGGGCCGATCGGCCGGCGAGGGCAAGAAATCGACCACGCCGTCGAGCAAGCGCTGCACACCCTTGTTCTTGAGCGCCGAGCCGCAGAAGACGGGCACCAGGCCCTGCTCGATGGTGCCGCGCCGCAACGCCTGGACGAGCTGGTCGCTGGACGGTTCCTGGTCGGCCAGGAACAGCTCCATGATCTCCTCGTCCATCTCGGCCGCGGCCTCGACCAGCTCGGCGCGCGCGGCGGCCGCCGCGACCGCCATGTTGTCGGGAATGTCGGCCTCGTCCCACGTCGTGCCGAGGTCGGCCTCGTGGTACAGGCGGGCCTTCATCGTCAACAGATCGACGATGCCGCGGAATCCGTCCTCGGCGCCGATGGGCAGGCAGACGGGCACGGGCTTGGCGCCCAACCGATCACGCATCATCGCCACCACGCGGGCGAAGTCGGCGCCGAGACGGTCCATCTTGTTCACGAACGCCAGGCGCGGCACGGCGTAGCGGTCGGCTTGCTTCCAGACCGTCTCGCTCTGAGGCTCCACGCCGCCCACGGCGCAGAACACGGCCACCGCTCCATCGAGCACGCGCAGGCTCCGCTCGACTTCCATGGTGAAGTCGACATGTCCCGGCGTGTCGATCAGGTTGATCTGGCAGTCGCGCCAGGTCGTGGTGGTCGCGGCGCTGGTGATCGTGATGCCGCGCTCTTTCTCTTGCTCCATGTAGTCCATCTGCGTCGCGCCGTCGTCCACTTCGCCGGGGCGATGAACCCGTCCGGTATAATACAGGACACGCTCAGTCGTCGTGGTTTTACCCGCGTCGATATGAGCCATGATCCCGATGTTCCGGACCCGGTTCAGGGCCACCGAACGTGACACGATACGCGCTCCCGGACCACGGCCCGCCTCGTGGGCGGACCAGGACGTTGCAACGCGCGCAGCGGCACACACGTGCCTGCGCGACGATCCGTTGCCTCTAGCCCCCTGGCGCATCCGTGCGCGGGGACACAATCAGGCTATTCGGTTGTACGATCCATCAGGTTGCTGGCGCTGCAGGAACGAACGAGAGGGACCTTTACCAGCGGCAGTGGGCGAACGCCTTGTTCGCTTCAGCCATGCGGTGGGTATCCTCGCGCTTCTTGATAGACGGTCCTTCGTTCTTGCTGGCCATGGCCAACTCGGCCGCGAGCCGTTCGGCGAACGTATGCTCGGGCCTGCTACGCGCGTAGGTGATGATCCAGCGCATCGCCAGCTGGGTCCGCCGCTCCGGGCGGATCTCCACCGGCACCTGATACGTGGCACCACCGATGCGCCGTGACTTCACCTCGACGCCGGGCTTGACGTTGTTCAGCGCGGCCCGGAAGATGTCCACACCTTCCTGGCCGGTCTTTTCCTTGATGATGTCGAACGCCCGGTAGATCTCCCGCTCCGCAACGCTCTTCTTCCCGCCGCGCATGGCGTAGTTGATGAACTTGGTCACCATGATGTCGCCATGGCGCGGATCGGGCGAGATGACGCGCTTCTCGGGGGACCGACGACGAGACATGTTCCGTTCTCCTTACTTCTTCTTCGGGCGCTTGGCGCCGTACTTGGAGCGACCCTGGCGGCGGGCGTCGACGCCCGAGGCGTCCTGGGTGCCGCGCACGATGTGGTAGCGCACGCCCGGCAGGTCCTTGACCCGGCCGCCGCGCACGAGCACGATGCTGTGCTCCTGCAGGTTGTGGCCCTCGCCCGGGATATAGGCCGTCACCTCGATGCCGTTGGTCAGACGCACGCGGGCGATCTTGCGCAGGGCCGAGTTGGGCTTTTTCGGCGTCTGGGTATAGACGCGCGTGCAGACGCCCTTGCGCTGCGGACAGGACTGCAGCGCGGGGCACTTGCTCTTCTGCTTGACCGTCTGGCGGCCCTTGCGAACCAATTGGCTGAGAGTCGGCAAGTCGATGACTCCTGATCTTCTGGACAGAGACACTGGCGGTGGCACCGGACAGACCGGGGCCGCCGCGCAAGGAGCGGAATATTATACGGGCCGCCTGCCGCTGTCAAGCAGCGAAAACCCGTTTTCCGCCCCGACCTGGCTCAATCCAGCAACAATTCGCTCTCCTCGTCGTCCTCGATCGGCGCCATGGCCGCCAGGACCCGCAGCTGTTCGACCGCGTCGAGGATGGCGTCGTCCTCGTGCTCGGGGTCCTCGACCGCCAGGTTCTTGTACCGGGACAACCCGGTTCCGGCGGAAATGAGGTGACCCATGATCACATTTTCCTTCAAACTGTGAAGTTCGTCCCGCTTGCTGCGGGTGGCCGCGTCGGTCAGCACCCGGGTCGTCTCCTGGAAGCTCGCGGCCGAGATGAAGCTGTCCGTGGTCAAGCTGGCCTTGGTGATGCCCAGCAGGAGCGGCTCGAAGGTCGCCGGCTCGAGTTCCGGTTCGCCCTTCTCGCGCAGCACCGCGTTCCGCTGCTGGATCTCCCGGTTGGCCGCCTCGACCGCCTGCTTCGGCGCCTGGTCGCCTTCGAGGAACGGGGTGTCGCCCGGCGAGAGGATCTGGACCTTCTGCAGCATGCGCGAGACGATCACCTCGATGTGCTTGTCGTTGATCCGCACACCCTGCAGGCGGTAGACCTCCTGGATCGCGTTGACGAGGTAGGTCTGCACCGCGCCCACGCCCTTGATCGCCAGGATGTCCATCGGGTTGATCGGGCCCTCGGTCAGGCGGTCGCCCGCCAGCACCCGTTCGCCGTCGTAGGTACGCACGTGACGACCGTGCGGGATCAGGTACTCCTTCTCCACGCCCGAATCGCTGGTGACGACGACCTTGCGCATGCCGCGGGTGGTGCCGCGGAAGTTCACGACGCCGTCGATCTCGGTGACGATCGCCGTGTCGCGCGGGCGCCGGGCCTCGAACAGCTCGGCCACGCGCGGCAGGCCGCCGGTGATGTCGCCGGACTGGGCGACCTCGCGCGGGATCTTCACCAGGTGCGTGCCTTCGCCCACCTCGCTGCCGTCCTCGACCAGGAGCATGGCGCCCGTGGGGATGAGGTACTCGGCGACCGGCCGGCCCGTCTTCGGGCTGACGATCTGGATCGACGGGTGCACGTTCTTCTCGGTCGGCTCGATGATCACCGGCTGCTTGCGCCGCGTCTTCTCGTCGACGGCCTCGGAGAGGCTGACGCCCGGGATGATGTCGACGTACTGCACGATGCCGGCCTTCTCCGAGAGCACGAAGTCGGCGAACGGATCCCACTCGAAGATGGGGTCGCCGGCGGCCACCTTCTGGCCGTTCTTGACCAGCACGCGCGCGCCGTAAGGCACGAGCATCTGGCTGCGGGTGCGCCCGTTGTCGAGCACCAGGTTGATCTCGCCGCGTCGACCGATCGAGATCATGTCGCCGGCGGTGTTCTTGACCAGCTTGACGTCGTTGAAGACCATCTTGCCGGGTGCGGCCGCCGTCTTGACGTTCTGCTCGACGATGCGGCTCGCCGTGCCGCCGATGTGGAACGTCCGCAGCGTGAGCTGAGTGCCCGGCTCGCCGATCGACTGCGCCGCCATGACGCCCACCGGTTCGCCGATGTCCACGAGCTTGTACTCGGCCAGGTTGTAACCGAAGCACAGCGCGCAGACGCCCCGCCGCGCCTCGCAGGTCAGCACCGAGCGCACCATGACCGACTGCAGGCCCAGCTCATCGATCTTGTGAGCCGTCTGGCGATCGATCAGCTCGCCCGTGGCGACGATCAATTCGTCGTTGGGGTCGTAGACGTCCTCGGCCGCGGCGCGTCCGACGATGCGCTCGGCCAGGTGCTCGATCGTCTTCTCGCCCTCCTTCAGCGGGGTCATCTCGATGCCGCGCAACGTGCCGCAGTCACGTTCGGACACCACGATGTCCTGCGCGACGTCCACCAATCGGCGGGTCAGGTAACCGGCGTCGGCGGTCTTGAGCGCCGTGTCGGCCAGACCCTTGCGAGCGCCGTGCGTCGAGATGAAGTACTCGAGCATGGTCAGGCCCTCGCGGAAGTTCGCGATGATGGGCTGCTCGATGATCTCGCCGACGCCGCCGTTGATCTTCTTCTGCGGCTTGGCCATCAGACCACGCATGCCGGCCAGCTGCTTGATCTGGTCGGCGGAGCCGCGCGCGCCCGAGGCGTTCATCATGTAGATCGGGTTGAAACCCTCGTCGAACGTCGCCAGGTGCGCGAACATCCGGTCACGGATCTCGTTGGTCACCTGCGTCCACTTGTCGATGACCTTGTTGTAGCGCTCGCGGTTGGTGATGATGCCCTTGCGGTGCTGGTCGACGATGCCCGACACCATCGACTGCGCCTCGGCGATGATCGCGGCCTTCTCGGTCGGGATGATCACGTCGTCGATGCCGATGGAGATGCCGCCCTCGGTCGCGTGATGGAAGCCGAGGTCCTTGAGCTGGTCCAGGAACGTCATGCACCGCGTCACGCCGAGCTTGTGGTGCACGTCGGCGACGATCTTCGCCAGCTGCTTCTTGCCGAGCGGCTGGTTCACGTAGCCCATCTCGTTGGGCAGGATCTCGTTGAAGATGATGCGGCCGGCCGTGGTCTCGATGCGGCCGAACTCCTTGAAGCGCACCGTGATGCGGGCATGCTTGGTGATGATCCCCGCCGCGTAGGCAGCGAGCGCGTCTTCCGGGCTGCTGAACGCCTTGCCTTCGCCCTTGGCGCCGGGGCGCTCGAGGGTCAGGTAGTAGCAGCCGAGCACCATGTCCTGGCTCGGCGTGGCCGTCGGCTCGCCGCTCGACGGCGAGAGGATGTTCAGCGGCGAGAGCATCAGCAGGCGCGCCTCGAGCTGCGCCTCGTACCCCAGCGGCACGTGCACGGCCATCTGGTCGCCGTCGAAGTCCGCGTTGAACGCCGTGCACACCAGCGGGTGGATGCGGATCGCCTTGCCCTCGATCAGCACCGGCTCGAAGGCCTGGATGCCGAGGCGGTGCAGCGTCGGCGCGCGGTTCAGCAGCACGGGGTGGTCCTGGATGATCTCCTCCAGGATGTCCCAGACCTCCGGGCTCTCCTTCTCGACGAGCTTCTTCGCGCTCTTGACGGTCTGGACGTAGCCCTTCTCCTCCAGCTTGCGGATGATGAACGGCTTGAACAGCTCGAGCGCCATGCTCTTGGGCAGACCGCACTGATACAGCTTCAGCTCGGGGCCGACCACGATCACCGAACGACCGGAGTAGTCGACGCGCTTGCCGAGCAGGTTCTGGCGGAAACGACCCTTCTTGCCCTTGATCATGTCGCTGAGCGACTTCAGCGGCCGGTTGCCCTGGCCCTTCACCGCGCGCGAGCGGCGACCGTTGTCGAAGAGCGCGTCGACGGCTTCCTGGAGCATGCGCTTCTCGTTGCGCAGGATCACGCCGGGAGCCTTGATCTCGATCAGCTTCTTGAGGCGATTGTTGCGGTTGATCACGCGCCGGTAGAGATCGTTCAGGTCGCTGGTCGCGAAGCGGCCACCGTCCAGCGGCACCAGCGGGCGCAGGTCCGGCGGCAGGACCGGCAGGCAGTCGAGGATCATCCACTCCGGCCGGTTGTTGGACTGGCGGAAGGCGTCGGCGATCTTCAGGCGCTTGAGCAACGACTTCTTGCGCTGGATCGACGACTCGGTCTTGATCTGGGCGCGCAGGTCGCGGTCCAGTTCCTCGAGGTCGAGCCGCGCCAGGAGCTTGCGGATCGCGTCGGCGCCCATCTCCATGGTGCACTCGGCGTGCGGGCTCTCTTCCTTCAGCTCCCACCACTCGTCGTCGCTGACGATGTCGCCGACCTTGTACTCGGTGTTGCCGGGATCGAGCACCACGCTCGACTCGTAGTAGAGCACCCGCTCGAGATCCTTGATCTTGATGTCGAGCAGCTGGCCGATCCGGCTCGGCAGCCCCTTGAAGAACCAGATGTGCGCGATCGGCACGGCCAGCTCGATGTGGCCGAGCCGCTCACGCCGCACCTTGCTCTGCGTCACCTCGACGCCGCACTTGTCGCAAACGATCCCGCGGAACCGGATGCGCTTGTACTTGCCGCAGTTGCACTCCCAGTCCTTGACCGGACCAAAGATCCGCTCGCAGAACAGTCCGTCCTTCTCCGGCTTGAAGGTGCGGTAGTTGATCGTCTCGGGCTTGGTGACCTCGCCATAGCTCCATTCGCGGATCCGGTCCGGAGACGCGAGCTGGATCATGATGGACTTGACGTCCTGGTTCACCTTCTCTTCACGCTGCCGAATTCCGAGCATGTCTTCCTCCTGGCGCACCCCGCGGGCGCGGCCGCCGTGGTCCGCCTGGGTCAGAACGTGGGCTCCTTGGCGTCTGGTTCCTCGACCTGGATGTCCAGGCAGAGGCTCTGCAGCTCGCGCATCAGCACGTTGAACGATTCCGGCGTGCCCGGCTCGGGCGGATTCTCGCCCTTGACGATCGCCTCGTAGATCCGCGAACGGCCGGCGACGTCGTCCGATTTCACGGTGAGCATCTCCTGCAAGCAGTTCGCCGCGCCGTAGGCCTCCAGGGCCCACACCTCCATCTCGCCGAAGCGCTGGCCGCCGAACTGCGCCTTGCCGCCCAGCGGCTGCTGGGTGACGAGGCTGTACGGGCCGATGGACCGCGCGTGGATCTTCTCCTCGACCAGGTGGTGCAGCTTGAGCATGTAGATCACGCCCACCGTGACGTCCTGGTCGAACGCTTCGCCGGTGCGGCCGTCGTACAGCCGGGCCTTGCCGCTCTCGGGCAGACCGGCCTCGCTCAGCGCCACCTTGATCTCCTCGATCTTGGCGCCGTCGAACACCGGGCACATCACCTTGATGCCCAGCTTCTGCGACGCCCAGCCGAGGTGCGTCTCCAGGATCTGGCCGAGGTTCATGCGGCTCGGCACGCCGAGCGGGCTGAGCACGATGTCGACGGGCGTGCCGTCGGCCAGGTGCGGCATGTCCTCCTCGGCCATGATGCGCGACACGACGCCCTTGTTGCCGTGGCGGCCGGCCATCTTGTCGCCGACCTGCAGCTTGCGCCGCCGGGCCACGTGCACCTTCACGAGGCGGACCACGCCGGGCGGCAGCTCGTCGCCCCGCAGCGCGCGCTCGCACTCCTTCTCGTATTCGACCTCGATGCGCTCGCGCTCGCGGCTGGCGGCCTCGAAGACCGAGCGGATGCGGGCATCCCGCTTCTCGTCCTTGACCAGCGCCAGGCCCCAGTGGATCGCGCCGAAGTCCAGCTCGTCGATCACGGCCTGCGTCAGCTTGCGGCCGGCCTTGACCAGCACCTCGCCGGTGTTGGCGTCGATGACGTGCTGGGCGGTCTCGCCGAGGAACAGCTCGCGCAGGCGCTCGTTGCAGACCTGGTCGACCTTCTCGCGCTTGCGGTTGCGCCGGCGGCGCAGCGCGTCGAGCTGCCGCTTCTCCTCCTTCTTGGAGCGAGCGCCGCGATCCTGGCGGCTGAAGATCCGCACGCCGACCACGATGCCGTCCATGCCCGGAGGCGCCTTGAGGCTGGCGTCCTTCACGTCGCCGGCCTTCTCGCCGAAGATCGCGCGCAGCAGCTTCTCCTCGGGCGACAGCTCGGTTTCGCCCTTGGGCGTCACCTTGCCGACCATGATGTCGCCGGCGCGCACGTGGGCGCCGATGTAGATCACGCCGTCCTCGTCGAGGTTGCGCAGGGCCTCCTCGCTGACGTTCGGGATCTCCCGCGTGATCTCCTCGACCCCGCGCTTGGTGTCGCGCACCTGCAGCTCGAACTCCTCGATGTGCAGGGAGGTGTAGAGGTCCTCCGAGACGCAACGCTCGCTGACGAGGATCGCGTCCTCGAAGTTGTAGCCGCCCCAGGGCATGAAGGCCACCAGCAGGTTGCGTCCGAGCGCCAGCTCGCCGCCGTCGGTGCACGGACCGTCGGCCAGCACGTCGCCGGCCTTGACCCGCTGCCCGGGCTTGACCACCGGCTTCTGGTTGTAGCACGTGTCCTGGTTCGACCGCTTGTACTTGCGGAGCCGGTACTCCACCAGGCCCCCGCTCTTGAAGAAGTCATCCGACCGCACGAGGTTCTCGTCGTCATAACGCACGACCACGCCGTCGGCCGTCGAGGAGATGATCACGCCGTCGCCTTCGGCCACGATCACGGCGCCGGAGTCGATGGCGATCTTCTTCTCCATGCCGGTGCCGACCGTGGGCGACTCGGCCCGCAGCAGCGGCACCGCCTGGCGCTGCATGTTGCAGCCCATGAGCGCGCGGTTCGCGTCGTCGTGCTCGAGGAAGGGGATCAGCGAGGCCGCCGCCGAGACGATCTGCTTCGGCGAGACGTCCATGTACTCGATCTCCTTGGGCTCCGCCAGCGGGTACTCGCCCTTGTAGCGGCAGAGCACGGCATCGTCGAGGAAGGCCCCCTTGCCGTCGACCCGCGCGTTGGCCTGGGCGATGGTGACGCCGTCCTCCTGGTCGGCCGTCAGGTACTGCACGTCGCCGAACACCTTGCCGTTCTTGATCATCCGGTACGGCGACTCGATGAAGCCGAACCGGTTGATGCGCGCGTAGGTCGCCAGGCTGGCGATCAGACCGATGTTCGGTCCTTCCGGCGTCTCGATCGGGCACATGCGGCCGTAGTGCGTGTAGTGCACGTCGCGCACCTCGAAGCCGGCGCGGTCGCGGTGCAGACCGCCGGGGCCGAGCGCGCTCAGGCGGCGCTTGTGCGTCATCTCGCTGAGCGGGTTGGTCTGGTCCATGAACTGGCTGAGCTGGCTGCTGCCGAAGAAGCTCTGCACCACGGCCGAGACCGTGCGGGCGTTCACCAGATCGACCGGCGTCAGCGGCTTGTCCCGGTCCGACAGGTTCATGCGCTCCTTGATGATGCGCGCCATGCGCGAGAGGCCGACCGAGAACTGGTTGGCCAGCAGCTCGCCCACCGAGCGGATGCGGCGGTTGCCGAAATGGTCGATGTCGTCGATCTCGCCCTGGCCGCGGAACAGCGCGGTCATCTCGTGGATGATGGCCAGGAAGTCGAATCGCGTGAGCGTCGTCACGTCGCCGGCCACGTCGAGCTTCAGGCGCCGGTTCATCTTGTAGCGCCCGACCTCGGCGAGGTCGTACCGCTTCTCGTGGAAGAACAGCCGCTCGAAGAGCTGGGCGGCGACTTCCTCGCTCGGCGGCTCGCCGGGACGCAGGAGCTGGTAGAAGCGGCGCAGGGCCTCGTCGCGGGTCGAGGTGGGGTCTTTGCGCAGCGTGTTGAGGATCAGGCTCGGCCGGTTCACCGAGACCTCGTCGGCCGCGATGACCTGGATCTCGGCGACCCCGCTCTGCAGGATCTCTTCCTTGAGCAGGGGATCGATCACCTGGCCGGAGCGCGCGAACGGCACGTCGACGTCGGGCTTGTAGACGTCGGCCGCCAGCACGCGGCCCTCCAGCTCATCGATGGTCGTGGCCAGCTTCTTGCTGCCCTTGCGGGGGATCTTGACCGTCTCCACGGTGTGGAACTGCGCGATGATCTCGGCGTCGGTCTCGAAGCCGAGCGCGCGCATGAGCATGGAGACCGGCTGCTTGCGCTTGCGGTCGATGTGCACGTAGAGCACGTCGTTGATGTCGGTCGTGAACTCGACCCAGGAGCCGCGGTACGGGATGATGCGGGCGCGGAACAGCCGGCGGCCGTTCGGGTGCGTCTCGTCGCTGAAGAAGACGCCCGGCGAGCGATGCAGCTGCGACACGATGACGCGCTCGGCGCCGTTGATCAGGAAGGTGCCCTTGTCCGTGATCATCGGCAGCTCGCCCAGGTAGACGTCGTCCTCCTGGATGTCGCGCAGCTGGGGGGCCCCTTCGGCGCCCTCTTCGATCTCCTTGACCACCAGCCGCAGCTTGACCTTCAAGGGAACGCTGAAGGTCAGACCCCGTTCCTGGCATTCGTCGATGCCGTACTTGGGTTCGCCGGTGTGGTAGGAGATGTACTCCATGACGAGGTGTCCGCGGGTCGACTCGATGGGGAAGACCGTGCGGAAGACGCCCTCGAGCCCGAGGTTCTCGCGGTGCTCGGCGTCGACCCCGACCTGGAGGAATTCGTTGTAGGACTCGAGCTGCACGGCCAGGAGGTTGGGCATCTCCTCCTCACGCTGCAGCTTGGAGTAGTTGACGCGCCCGGTGAAACGATCGATCGGCATCTTCAGGCTCACGAGTATCACTTCCTCGCGCGAAGATACGGCGCTAAACTCTCTCAAAAATTTGAAACCGGCTTATTAAATATATACTCTGAAGCGCTTTATGAAAACACTTTATTAAATACACCGTTGATAAAGAGGAGTGATAGAATTGATATTTTTTCTGCATTAGTAAAAGCAAGCTTTCAACTGAAAAGTGAACTACAAAAGTTTCTTCCATCCGTCTTTGGCAAATTTTTGAGTTACAATGGTAATAGTTATTTAGGTGCCGGGGCAGA
>CAZVWL010000053.1:0-3862 GCA_964630845.1 uncultured Fibrobacteraceae bacterium | reverse complement strand
ACGGCGACCCGCCACGCCGGCTACTTGAGGTCGATGATCGCACCGACTTCTTCGAGCTTGGCCTTGATCTGCTCGGCCTCCTGCTTCGAGACGCCTTCCTTGACCGCGGTCGGGGCGCTCTCGACGAGATCCTTGGCTTCCTTCAGACCCAGGTTGGTGATCGCGCGGATCTCCTTGATGACCTGGATCTTCTTGTCGCCGACGCCGGTCAGCATGACCGTGAACTCGTCCTTGACTTCCTCGGCGGCCGGAGCGGCCGCGCCGGGCATGACGGCCATCGCCACCGGAGCGGCGGCGCTGACGCCGAACTTCTCTTCCATGGCCTTGACCAGGTCGGCGGCTTCCAGGATGGTCATGCTGCTGATCAGGTCCAGAACCTTCTGGGCGTTGTCACTGAGCTTGATGTCCTCGGACATGGGTCCTATCTCCTTGCAATTCGGTGTCTGGGTTCGCCGCCTAGGCGGCCTCTGCGCGCTTCTGGTTCACGGCGTCGATGACCCGAGCCAGCGCGGCGATGACACCGTTGACGGTGCCCACCAGGCCGGCGGCCGGCGAATTGATGCTGCCCATCATCTTGGCGATCAACTCGTCCTTGGTCGGGAGCTTCGACAGGGCGACGACCTCGCTGGCGGTCAGCGCCTGACCGTCCACCATGCCGCCCTTGACCTTCAGCGCCTCGTTCGTCTTGGCGAATTCGACGGCGATCTTCGCGGGTTCGACCTGGCTGTCGACGGCCATGATCATGGCCGTCGGGCCCTTGAGGTGGTCTTTCATCCCACCAAGGCCGACCGTGTCCGCAGCGATCATCGCGAGCCGGTTCTTGACGACCCGGCACTCGACGCCCTTCTTGCGGCACTCGTTGCGGAAGACCGTCATCTGGGCCACCGTCAGCTTCGTGTAGTCGGCCAGCACGACGGACTGGGCCGACTGCAACCGCGCGGTGATCGCCTGGACTTCGGCGATTTTCTCGGGACGTGCCATCAGGCACCCTCCTTGATCACGTCAGGCTGTTCGGCGAGACCTTCATCGACGGCGTCATGGTGCCGCTGATGAAGATGGACTTCACGTAGATGCCCTTGACCGACGCCGGCTTGACTCGCAGCAGTTCCCGAAAGAGCGCGCGCACGTTCTCCTCGAGCTTCTCGGGGCCGAACGAACGCTTGCCCACCGGGGCGTGGATGATGCCGGCCTTGTCGACGCGGTACTCGATCCGGCCCGCCTTGGCTTCACGAACGGCCTTGGCGATGTCCATGGTCACGGTGCCCACCTTGGGGTTGGGCATCAGACCACGGGGACCGAGGATCCGACCCAGCTTGCCGAGCTCTCCCATCATGTCCGGCGTCGCGATGATGACGTCAACATCGGTCCAGCCGTCCTTGATCTTGGGCAGATACTCGTCGGCGCCAACCATGTCCGCCCCGGCGTTCTTGGCCTCCTGCTCCTTGGGACCGCGCGTGATCACGAGCACGCGCACGGTCTTGCCGGTGCCGTTCGGCAGCACGACGGTGCCGCGAACCATCTGGTCCGCGTGGCGGGGGTTGACGTTGAGCCGGACCGCGCAGTCGACCGACTCGTCGAACTTGGCCCGGGGAAGGGTTTCCAGCTGCGCCAAGGCCTCGGTGATCGTGGCCTCGATGGTCTTGTCGACCTTGGTCTTGGCGCTGCGATAAGACTTTCCGCGTTTCATGGACGGTTACTCCAGTCGACTGTGATGGTTCGATCGGGATCGGCCGCGAGCCTCGGCCCGCCCGTCCCGACCTCCGGCACCCGTCTCGACCGGCCCTCGCCGCGCGTCACCGCGCGGAGCGCCGGCCCGGCGCCGTGGCTTCCCAGTCAGGAACACCGCCTCAGACAACCTCCAGCCCCATGCTCCTCGCCGTGCCGGCGATGATCTTCATGGCGGCGTCGAGGGAGTTGGCGTTCAAGTCGTCCATCTTCATGGTGGCGATCTCCTTGACCTGATCGCGCGTCACCTTGCCGACGACGTTCTTGCCCGGCTCCTTGCTGCCCGAGGTGAGACCAGCCGCCTTCTTCAAGAGAATCGAGGCTGGCGGGGTCTTGGTGATGAAGCTGAAACTACGGTCCTGGAAGACCGTGATGACAACCGGGATCACCATCCCCAACTGTTCCTTGGTCCGCTCGTTGAAGGTGCTGCAGAATTCCTGGATGTTGACGCCATGCTGCCCGAGCGCAGGCCCCACCGGCGGCGCCGGATTGGCCACGCCAGCTTTGATCTGCAGCTTGATCTGCGTCATGACTCGTTTTGCCATGAACGTTCGACTCCTTCAATCGGTGTCCGGACCCGTCCTCCGACACCAGACCGCCGCGGGGAGTCCACCACCCTCGGCCGCCGGGACGCCGGATCCGTGTCCCTTCTCTCATGTGAACGCCCACCGACGCGGAGAGGACGCGCCAGCGGTGACGCGCCGGAGACCCAGACAGCCCCGACGCGTCCGCAACGGCCGCTTTCAGCTCTGCTTCACCTGCAGAAAATCCAGCTCGACCGGTGTTTCCTTGCCGAAGATCGAGATCATGACCTTCAGCTTGCCCTTCTCGTGGTTGATCTCGTTGATGACACCAACCCAGTCCGTGAACGGGCCATCCATGACCTGAACGCTGTCGCCCACCTTGTAGGGGATCTCCAGCGTCTCCTTGCCGTCCTCCGGCTCCTTGATGCGGCCCAGGATGCGGTCGACCTCTTCCTTGGCGACCGGCTGGGGCTTCTGCGGGGTGCCGCCGATGAACCCGGTCACCCCGGGGATGGAGTTGATGAAGTGGTGGGTCTCCTTGTTCATCAGCATCTCGATGAGCAGGTACCCGGGCAAGAACTTGCGCTTGGTCGTCACGCGCTTGCCGTTCTTCATCTCGGTGACTTCCTGGACCGGAACCAGGACGTCGCCGAAGTACTCCTCCATGTGGTTCGACTTGATGGCCATCTCGATGTTGCGCTTGACCTTGTTCTCGTGCCCGGTGTTCGCGTGCAGCGTGAACCACTCCAGGCGCGCCTTGCGCTCGATCGCGGCCTTGTCCTCGGTGCTGATGGGCAGATCGATGGCGGCGAGCAGGTCGAGCTCGTCGAACTCCGCCCCGTCGGCCGCTTCTTCGGCGGCAGGCGCTTCCTCGGCCTCCGCGGCGGTCTCCTCGGGCAGGTCGAGGAACAGCGACTCGACATCGCCGAAATCGTCGTCGGGCTTCTGACGGTCCTTGTCGTCCAGCATCTCGTCCTCGCGGTCCGCGTTAAACGCACAACGCGCTCCGGACAGCAGGGTGCATCCCTGCCGCCAGAGCCGCCGGGTCGGGCCGTTTCCTGGGTGGCGGTCTGCTCAACCCAGGTTGATGATCAGTCGAACCGCCTCGTCCAGGACCTTGTCCACCACGAACAGGATGGCCGTGACGATCGCCACCGAGACGACCACCACGATCGTCGATTCGTAGAGCTGGCTGCGCCCGGGCCAGGACACTCGCTTCATTTCCTGCGAGGTCTCGCGCAGGTAAGCCACCAGATTAGCCATCGAGGCACCTCTCACGGAAACGCCTGGCGGAACTGGCAGGGGCGGCAGGATTCGAACCCGCGACCCTCGGTTTTGGAGACCGATGCTCTACCAACTGAGCTACACCCCTGCCTTCAACCCTAACGCGTTTCCTTGTGCGGCGTGTGCTTGACGCACCGCGGACAGAACTTCTTGAACTCGACGCGGTCCGGATGGAGCCGCTTGTTCTTCTTCGTCGTGTAGTTCCTCTCCTTGCACACCGTGCAGGCGAGGGTGATGATGTCGCGCATGGCGCCAGCCTTCCCTTAATGCCTTGCTAGACGAGAATCTTGGCGACCACGCCGGCGCCCACCGTACGGCCGCCCTCGCGG
>CAZVWL010000052.1:0-14682 GCA_964630845.1 uncultured Fibrobacteraceae bacterium | reverse complement strand
GCCGATCGACCGCGAGCGCGGCGCCCGCCGGCACCGCGCAGGTGCGGGCGATCGCCAGCAACTGGCAGTCGAGGCGGTCCAGTTCGTCCTTCAGCAGCCCGCTGGCGGTCGCCGGGTCGGTGCTCTTGAAGCTGTTCGAACAGACGATCTCGGCCAGCGCGCCGGTCTGGTGGGCGGGCGTCGGCACCGTCGGGCGCATCTCGTAGAGGGTGACGGGGCGGCCGCGGCGCGCCAGTTGCAGGGCGGCCTCGCAGCCGGCCAGGCCGCCGCCCACGATGCGGATGTCCGGGGCGCTCATCAGTCCTCCGCGCCGGCGGCGTCGCCGGACCGGCGACGGGCGGGCGCCTTCTTGGTGGACTTTTTGGCCGACTTCTTGGTCGCCTTCTTCGCCGTCTTCTTCGCCGTCTTGGTCGTCTTCTTGGTCGCCTTCCTGGTCGCCTTCTTGGCGCCGGTCGTCCCGGTCGCTCCCCGTCCGGCCGGCGCCCGCCGCCGCGGCGAGCGGCCGCCCTTGTCGCCGGCGGCCGCCTTGCGCTCGGCCGCCGCGGCGAGCCATTCCAGGGCCTCGGCCACGGTCACGTCCTGTGGTTCGCGGTCCTTCGGCAACGAGGCCAGGTGCACGCCGTCGGTCACGTATGGCCCGTAGCGTCCCTTGAACACCTGCAGCGGCTCGCCGGTCGTCGGATGGGGGCCGACCTCGCAGAGAGCCTGCTTCTTGCCCGCCTCCTTGTCCCGGATGCGTTGCATCGCCTCATCCAGCGTGATGGTGAACAGGCGGTCGGCCGAGTCGACGTTCGCGAACGTCCGGTCGCGCACGACGTAAGGCCCGAAGCGGCCGAGGCCGGCGCGCACGGGCTTGCCGGTGTCCGGGTCGTCGCCCAGCTCGCGCGGCAGCGAGAGCAGGCGCAGGGCGAGGTCGAGGTCGACGCTGCGCAGGTCGGTGCCGCGGCCGAGGCTGACGCGCTTCGGCTTCGGCTCGTCGTCGTTCTCGCCGAGTTGGAGGTACGGGCCATAGGGCCCGGTCAACGCGTAGATGTTCTTGCCGGTGGCGGGGTCCTGCCCGATGGGGGCCAGGCTGCGCCGCTTGGCCTCGAGCAGATCGCGCGCCGCCTCGGGCGTCAGGTCGTCGATCATCAGGTCGTCGGGCAAGGTGACGCTCGCCGACCCGCCCTGCTCGCCGACCTGCACGTACACGGACTTGCGACCGATCTTGACGAGCATGGGCTCGCCGGTGGCGGGGTCGTTGCCGACCGGGATCGCGGGGAATTCGATCCGCTCGAGTTCCCGCTCGATGCGCTGCACGAGGCCCGGGTCGTCGGCGGTGCCGCGGTAGAATCGCTGCAGGAAATCGCGCCAATCGATCTCGCCGCCGGCGATCGCGTCCAGCTGCTCCTCCATCGAGGCGGTGAAGGCGACGTCGACGTAGCGCGGGAAGTGATCGCGCAGCAGCCGCACGACGGCCATGCCCACGTAGGTGGGCAGGAGCGCGCCGTTCTTCTTCAGCACGTAGCCCCGCTGCTGGATGGTGCTGATGATCGTGGCGTAGGTCGAGGGCCGGCCGATGCCGTCATCCTCGAGCGCCTTCACCAGGCTGGCCTCGGTGAAACGCGCCGGCGGCTGCGTCTCGTGCCGCAAGGCCCGCACCTCGTGCACGCCCTGGGGCGGGTCCTCGTCCTCGCCGGCGGCAGGGTCGGGCAGGAGCTGGCCCTCGTGCAGCTCCGGAAGCAGCGTGTCGCGCTCGCGGTCGCCGTAGGCGCGCAGGTAGCCCGGGAAGGTGACGATCGAGCCGTTGGCGCGCCAGAGCAGTTCGCGGCCGTGGCACCGGCAGGCGAGGTCGGCCGTGGTCTTGTCCAGCCGGGCATCGGTCATCTGGCTGGCGAGCGTGCGGTCGTAGATCAGGCGGTAGAGGGCAAGGTCACGCTCGGGCAAGACGCCCGCGAGGCTGTCCGGAGTGCGGGCGAAGCTCGTCGGGCGGATGGCCTCGTGCGCTTCCTGGGCGCCCTTGGCCTTGGTCTTGTAGTTGCGCGGGCCGTCGGTGTACTCTGGGCCGAACCGTTCGCGGATGACGGCGGCCGCTTCCTGCTGGGCCGACGCGGCGAGGTTCAGCGAATCGGTGCGCATGTAGGTGATCAAGCCCACGCGTTCGCCCGCGCCCAGCTCGACGCCCTCGTACAGCCGCTGCGCGATGCGCATGCACTCGGCGGGCGACAGGCGCAGGCGGGTGCTGGCCGCCTGCTGCAAGGTGGACGTGATGAACGGCGGCGCCGGACGCTGGCGCGTCTCCTTGCGCTCGACGCCGATCACCCGCCAGGGCAGCGCTTCGGCGCCGCGGGCCGTGCGCTCGATCATCTGGGCGGTCGCCGCGTCGAGCAGCAGCCGCTTGCCGGGTTCCAGCAGGTGCCCCGTGTCGGGGTCGAAATCCTTGCCGCCGGCCAGCCGCTGGCCATCGACCGCGTGCAGACGCGCGGTGAAATTCACACCGTCCGGGCCGTAGAGCAGCGCCTCGACGTCGTAGTAGACCGCGGCGACGAAGCGCTGCCGGGCTTCCTCGCGTTCGACGATCAGGCGCACCGCCACGCTCTGCACGCGGCCCGCGCTGAGCCCCGACCGCACCTTCTTCCAGAGCACGGGCGACAGCTCGTAGCCGTAGAGCCGGTCCAGGATGCGCCGGCTCTCCTGGGCGCGCACGACCTGCTGGTCGATGTCGCGCGGGCTGGCGAGGGCCGCCGCGAGGGCCTCGCGGGTGATCTCGTGGAAGGTGATCCGGCGGACCGGCACCTTGGGCTTGAGCACCTCCATGAGGTGCCAGCTGATCGCCTCTCCCTCGCGGTCCTCGTCGGTCGCCAGCAGCAGCTCGTCGGCCTTCGCCAGCAGGCCCTTGAGCGCCGCGACGGCTTGCCGCGACCTCGCCGAGAGCACGTAGACCGGCTCGAAGCCGCCATCCACGTCGACACCCAGGCGGCGCCACGGCTTGTCGCGATACCGATCGGGAACCTCGCTGGCCTTCTCGGGCAGGTCGCGGATGTGACCGTTGCTTGCCGCCACCTTGTAGCCCTTGCCCAGGAATTTCTCGATGGTGCTGGCCTTGGCCGGCGATTCGACGACGATCAGCTTCAAGCGGCGGCGCTCCTGTGGGCGCGGTCGTACCGCGCCGGTTCGGCGGTTGACAAGGGCCGGTCCCTCCAGGCGGACGGGCGGTTCAGTGCGCGCGCTCGCTGAGCGACGGTCCGCCGCCGGCCCAGCCGCGGCGGTCGCTGACGATCACGCGTTCGAGCAGCGGCGCCAGGTCGCCAGGCGCCAGCGGTCCGCCCGGCACGAGCTGCGCGAACTGCAACAGCGACTCCATCTGCTCGGCCGTGATCTGACCGCTGCGCACGAGTTCGAGCAGGTAACCGAACGCGGGCACGGTGACGACCTCGTCTTCCCGCGAGCCCATCTGGCGCAAGGTCCGTGGGCCGGCGCGTCCATAGAGCTGACTGCTCAGCCAAACCGGCGCCTCGTCGCCGGTCGACCAGCGAGATTGCAGCCACTGCCAGAGCTCGGTGAGGTCGGCCTCGCCGTATCCGGCTCCCTGCAGCAGCGTCATGACCTCGCCGGGATGCAGCTCGGCGCCCTCCCGCTGGCGGTCCAGCGCGCCGATGAGCAGCAGCAACAGGCGGCGCAGTCGGTCTCGCAGGTGTTCCATGACGCCTTCCGGGCAGGGGCTGGTCGCACGGGCGCCCAACCTATCACGCCCCGGGGGGGCTGGCAAGGCGGCGGCCGGTCAACGCCCGCAGCATTGCTTGTACTTCTTGCCGCTGCCGCAGGGGCACGGATCGTTGCGCCCGACCTTGGGAGCCTCCCGGCGGATCGGCTGGAGCGCGTCACCCTCGCCGCCGGCCGCGCGCGGGCCCGCGCCGGGACCGGCCGCCGCCTGCGTGGCGTGCGCGTAAGCCTGCACCTCGTGATGTTCGGTCGTCAACTCGGCCGGGTCGGGCAACGGCGGCGGCTCCTGCTGGACCAGCTCGGCGCGGAAGAACAGGCTGACCGCGTCGGTCCGGATGCCGTCCATCAGCTGCTCGAACAGCTCGAAGCTCTCGCGCTTGTACTCGACCAGCGGGTTGCGCTGCCCGAAGGAGCGCAGGCCGATGCCGCTGCGCAGGAAGATCAGCTCGTTGAGGTGGTCGCGCCAGCGTTGATCGATCACGTTCAACAGCACGTAGCGCTCGAGCTGCCGGCACAGAGGCGCGCCGAGACGGGCCTCCTTGCGCTGCCGCTGCTCCTGGGCGTGCTCGAGCAGCCGCTCCAGCACCACGGTGTGGCCAAGCTCGAAGTGCTCGTCCTTGGCCAGCGGCAGCGGCGCCAGCACGAGCGTCTGGTACCGGCGGGCCAGCTCGTCGACGCGCCAGTCGTCGGGCGGTTGGTCGGCCTCGCAGTGCTCGTGCACGAGGTTCTCGACCGCCGCCAGCAGGAAGTCGTCCATCACCTCGCGCGCATCCTCTTCGAGCAGGATCTCACGCCGCTGCGCGTAGATCACCTCGCGCTGCTTGTTGACGACGTCGTCGTATTCGAGCAGGTGCTTGCGGATGTCGAAGTTGTGGTTCTCCACGCGGACCTGGGCCTTCTCGATGGCCTTGGTCACCATGCCGTGGGTGATCGCCTCGTTCTCCTTGACGCCCAGGGTGCCGAGCACGCGGTTCATGCGCTCGTGCCCGAACAGGCGCATCAGGTCGTCCTCGAGCGAGAGGAAGAACACGGCGGCGCCCGGGTCGCCCTGGCGACCGGAACGGCCGCGCAGCTGCCGGTCGATGCGCCGGGACTCGTGCCGCTCGGTGCCGATGATGTGCAGGCCGAGCGGCTCGTCGGCGAAGTCTTCGGCCTTCAGGTTCGGATCGGCCTGCCAGCGCTCGACCAGGTGTTTCAGCTCGGGGTCCAGCTTGATGTCGGTGCCGCGGCCGGCCATGTTCGTGGCGATGGTCACGGCGCCGATGCGCCCGGCCGCCGCCACGATCTCGGCCTCGTTCTTGTGGTTCTTCGCGTTCAGGACATTGTGGTTGATGCCCTCGCGCCGCAACAGGCGGCTCAGCAGCTCGCTCACCTCGACCGTCGTCGTGCCCACGAGCACGGGCAAGCCCAGGCGATGCAGGCGCGACACCTCGTCGACGATCGCCTTGTACTTCTCCTTCTTCGTCATGTAGATGACGTCGTCGTACTCGGCCCGTTGCACCGGCTTGTTCGTCGGGATGACCACGACGTCCAGCTTGTAGATCGAGTTGAACTCCGCCTCCTCGGTCTCGGCGGTGCCGGTCATGCCGGCGAGCTTGGAGTACATGCGGAAGAAGTTCTGGATCGTGACCGTGGCGAGGGTCTGGGTCTCCTTCTCGACCTTGACGCCTTCCTTGGCCTCGAGCGCCTGGTGCAGGCCCTCGGAGAAGCGCCGGCCGGGCATCAGGCGGCCGGTGAACTCGTCCACGATGACGATCTTGCCGTCCTGTACGACGTACTCGTCGTCCTTCTCGTAGAGCGAGTAGGCGCGCAGGAGCTGGTCGACGTTCGAGATCTGCTCGTTCTGGACCGCGTACTGCTGCTCGATCCTGGCCAGCTTCTTGGCCTTCTGATCGGCCGTCAGGCTCTCGTCGCCCTCGATCTCGGCGCCGAGCGTGGCGAGGTCCGGCAGCACGAAGAAGTCCTGGTCTTCCTGGGCGAGCAACTCACGGCCGCGCTCGGTGAAATCGACGCTGTGGTGCTTCTCCTCGACCACGTAGTAGAGGTCGGCGTCGGCCTCCCACATCGCCTTGTCGCGCAGGTACGCGGCCTCGGTGCGCTGGATGGCCTCGGCGACGCCCGGGATCAGCTTCAGGCGCTGGAAACGCTTGTTCTTCGGCGCGCCGCGGCTGATGCGCAGCAGCTTGAGGCTGGTCTCGTCGTCGAGCACGACGTCGGGGCCGTCCTCGCCGCCGCCCTGCAGGCCACGCTCCGCCTCGGCGATCCACTGGTTGACGATCTTCATCTGCGCGCGCACCAGCCGCTCGACCCGCGGCTTGAACTCCTGGAAACGGTGGGTCGACTTGGCGACCGCGCCGGAGATGATCAGCGGCGTGCGGGCCTCGTCGATCAGGACCGAGTCCACCTCGTCGACGATCGCGTAGTGGAAGCCGCGCTGCACCAGGTGGTCCGGCGAGATCGCCATGTTGTCGCGCAGGTAGTCGAAGCCGAACTCGTTGTTGGTGCCGTAGGTGATCTCGGCCCCGTAGGCGACGCGCCGCTGATCCGGGGTCATCTCGTTGAGGATGAACTGCACGTCGCAGCCGAGGAACGTCAACACGCCGCCCATCCACTCGGCGTCGCGCCGGGCGAGGTAGTCGTTGACCGTGATCAGGTGGGCGCCGAGGCCGGTCAGGCTGTTGAGGTAGAGCGGCATGATGGCCACGAGGGTCTTGCCCTCGCCGGTGGCCATCTCGGCGATCTTGCCCTGGTGCAGGACGATGGCGCCCATGAGCTGCACGTCGTACGGCACCATGTTCCACGTCATCGGCTGGCCCCAGACCGGCCAGGTGGCGCCGCGCTCGGCAAGCCGCCGGCATCCCTCCCAGACCACGCCGTACGCTTCGGGCAGCAGGTCGTCGAGCGTCTCGCCGGCGGCCAGGCGCTCCTTGAACGTGGCGCGCATCGCGCGGAGCGCGTCATCGTCGAGCGCGGCGTACTGCCCGCGCACCGCTTTGATCCGCTCGACCAGCGGTTGCAAACGCTGGACGTCCCGCCGCTTCTTGCCGAAGAACCGCTCCAGCACCGCCAATAGGCCCGTGGCCATGGTCGCTCCTTGGGTGGTTGCCCCCGGTTGTCGTGCGCCGGGAAACTATAGGGGTCGCCGGAGGGTGTCAACTGGCACGGGTCGGGCGCCGGGGTGGCGACGTCAGGGCGCACCCCTGATCAACGCCCGGTAGACCTCGCGGTCCCGCAGCACACGGAGCGTGTAGCCGCGCGTCTCCGGGTAGCTGATCCAGGCCCGGTAGTAAAGGCCGTCGGCCGCGCCGAGCTGCCGATCCCAGCGTTCGACCGCCGTGCTGCCGGCGTTGTAGGCGGCCACGCTGCGGTAGGGGTCGCCGCGGTGCCGGCGGACCGCATCGGCGAGGATCCTGGCGCCGGCTTTCAGGCTGGTGCCGGGGTGCCGCCAGTGGTCGGGGCCGGCGCCACCGGCGGGGTCTTCGTAATGAAACGGCATGATCTGCATGTAGCCGAGCGCGCCCGCCCGCGAGCGGATCGCCGGCTCGAAGAGCGACTCGTTGCGCGCGATCGCCAGCAAGAGGTCGGCCGGCAACGGGGCGGCCGCGAGCGCCGCGCGGACGGCAGGATCGGCCGGGATCGGGTACCAGAACGGCCAGCGCCATGCGGCCGGGGCGCCGGCGGCCGGCAGGCGCACCGCCATCGCCAGCACGCCGCGGTCGTCAGCCAGGGCGATGGCCGCCCCCATCATGGCGTGGTCCAGGAGGTTGCGTTCGCGGGTCGAACGATCGGCCGGCGGACGCAGGTTCGGCAGCGGCGAGGTCTTCGGCAACGCGACCCCGCCGGCCAGGTGCTCGATGTCCCGGGCCAGCGCCCAGGCGATCAGCGGGCGGGCGGCGGCGGTCGTCTCGAGCAAGGCCGCGGCGGCGGCCACGGCGGTCGTGTGCCGCTGTGCCGGCTCTTCGGCCGCGACCGTGGCGGCCAGACCGAGGCGGTACGCTTCCTGGCGCGGCGACAGCGCCAGATCGGGGCCGAGCAAGGCCAGGCCCCAGCGGGCCCAGGCCTCCCACAGCTGGTGTCGCCAGGCGGCGGGATCGGGCAGGTCCAGGGCTTCGCCGAGGCGGATCGCGGGCGCCTCGCCGCGCAGCACGAGCGCTTCGCTACGACTGCGCAGGTCGCCTTCGCTTGGCGGCGCCGGCCGTCCGAGGCGGGCCAGCAGCACCCCGGCATCATCCTGCCAGGGGCGGGCGTGGTCGCCCAGGAAGCGGGCGGCGGCCGCGTCGGCGACGCGCCGGGCGTCCTGCTGCCGGTCGCGGGCCAGCGCCAGGGCCAGGGCCTGCGCGGTCCAGATGCGCAGCCGCTCCTGCATGGCGGCCGAAGCCTCGCCGCCGATCAGGGTCAGCGCCGAATCGAGCGCCGCGAGGCCCGCCGGCCAGTTGCCCTGCAGCAAACGCCCCTCGCTCACCCGGCGCCACAGGTCCAGACGGTGGCCGGCGGCCAGCCCCGGCATGCGGGCGAGGCGCTCGGTGGTGTTGGTGCTCTCCTCCAGGCGGCGCTGCCCGCGCAGCCAATAGCCCTGGAAGCGGCCGTCCACCGGCGGCAGCGGATGGCGTCGGAAGTGCGCGGCCAGTTCGCCGACGGGCAAGAGGAGGCCGCCGAGGCCCGCCTCGGCTTCCGGCGGGAACCCGGCGGCGCGCAGTTCCGCCGCCTCCAGGAACAGGGCCCCGGCCGTGGCCAGCATGACGGCCGCGTCGCGGTCGGCGCGGTCGGCGGTCAGGCTCGGCAGGCCCCGATCCCGCTGCAACGCGACCCACACCGCCCAGCCGCTGCGCGTGTCGTAGGGGCCGAGGTCGTGCAAGCAGCGCCAGATGTCCTCGCCCGGCGGGGCGAGCGCAGGGCTGACCGCCTCCAGCGCGGTGGCGCGCAGCGACCAGACCAGAACGTCGGCGGGCGACAGGTCGAGGCTGCGGGCATCGCGCGCCAGCTCGCGAGCCAGCCGGGCAGCGAGCGGGCGCTGCCCTGCCTGCCAGGCGCGGCTGGCCGCCAGCCGGCGCAACGCCGCCTCCCAGGGACCGGGCACCGGTTGCCAGTCGGCGGCAACCGTGGCGTCGACCGGCGCCAGACCGGCCAGGACCTGCCACTGGCGCCGGGCTTCCTGGTAGAACCCTTCGGCCCGCTCGGCCGAGCCCAGCGCCGGGATCGCCAGGCGCCAGGTCACCAGGTCGGCGCCGCGGGGCAACTGGTCGTGGGCGAACAGCTGCGCCGCGCCGTCCAGCCAGCCGGGGTCGGCCGTCAACGGCTCGAACAGCCCCTCGGGCCAGCCGTCGCGAAGCACCACCAGCTCGGGCGACCGGTAGGCGCCCACCTGCAGGCGTTCCAGCCAGGGGTCGTGCAAGACGGCCGCCGAGGCCAGGTTGCAGGGCAGAACCGCGAGCGCGGCGATCAGGATGAGGGGGAACTTGCTGGCAGCCATGTCACCTTGCTCGTCAGGATCCGTCCGTGGGCAAGCAGACGCACCAGGTACACGCCGGCGGCGACGGGTCGCTGCGCGTCGTCGCGCCCGTCCCAGGTCACGACCATCGCCGCGCCGCCCGGCGACCAGCGGCGGACCAGCCGACCGCGCAGATCGTAGACCTCGAGCCGCGCGCGAGGATCGCCGGCGCCGTCGAATGCCACGTTCAAGAGCCCGCGGGCCGGGTTCGGCCACGGCGCGCCCAGGATCGGCGCGCGCGCCGATTCCAGCAGCACGACCCGCGACGCGATCGCATCGCCGCCCGCGAGCGCTACCACGCGCGCCCACGTCAGGCCGTGGGCCAGCTCTAGCACGGACAGTGCCAGCGCGTCGGCGTCGCCACGCCAGGCTTCCCGCCAGGTGGCGCCGCCGTCGGCGCTCGTCTCGATAGCGAAGGCCGCGACCGCCGGCGAGCCCGACCATCGCCAGCGCAGCCGATCGCCGTCCATCCAGGCTGGAAACCCGCCGTCCGGCGCGGGTTCCCACCCCAGGCGCGGATCCTTGACGAGCCAGCCGCGGGCGCGAAACAGCGTGTTGCTCGCGAAGCTGAGCACCAGTCGCCAGGGCCCCGGGCCGTGCCGCTCGGCAGCAGGCGCCGGCAGCACCTCGCGACGCCAGAGCGGCCGGCGCGCGGGCTCGCGCAACGAGTCGGCGAGCGCAAACGTCGGCATCCCGGCCAGCGGGTGCCAGGGCCGCGCGTCGACGCGGCCGAGCCAGCCGTCCGACGGCACGGCGAGCGTCCGGTAGCCCCCGGCGTGTTCCCAGTGCAAGGCGACGCCGTCGACCGCCAGGCCGGCATGCAGCAGTTCGAGGTCGACCGCGTGGTCGAACGAGACCCAGCGCACCGCGTGGTCGAGCCACGGCGTGCGCAGCTCGACGTGCGCACCGTTGCCGTAACTCACCGCGGGCCAGGCCGCGCCGGACCCGTGCGCCGCGCCGGTGCAGGCCAGCATGGCGCCGTCGTCGGCCGGCCCGTCCAGCCACCGGTGCCAGACCGTGGCCGCGTCGCCGCCGGGCGCCGTCTGCGACCAGGCGCCGGGCCAGCTGGCGGCGAGGTCGAGCGCCGAAGGGTCGGCCGACCAGACCCAGACCAGCGGCCGCGCCGGCGTCGCCCCGACACCCAGCCCGTACACGAACGGGGTGACCGCGCCGGGCGGCGGGCTCGCGTCGCCGGGCGCCCACGGCATCAGACCGCCGTCGCGGTACTGCGCCCAACCCGCGTCGGTGTCGGTGCGGTGCAGCTCGGTGGTGAGCGTCGCCCCGTCGGCGAAGCGTCCCCAGGCCGTGTCGGCGACCACGACGGTGACCACCACCGACGGCGGCAGGTTCGCCGTCCGCCCGTACCGCAGCGCGAGTTCCGGCCGCAGGACGCCGCCCGCCGCCAGGGCGAACGTCAGGCGCAGGTCGCCGCCGGCGGGCGCGGTGCGGTCCAGGACGACCAGCCCCTCGCCCGCGCTGGTGACGAGCAGATCGACGCCGCTGGGCTGCCCGTCGAAGGTGCGGCTGCCGGGCGTGGTGTCGTCGCCGAAGGCCTGCGTCGTCGCGCCGGACGGGAACAGATCCGCGTCGCGCCCCTGGCTGAGGCCGCGGGCCACGTCGTCGTTCCCGTCGGCCGGCACGAGGTTGACGCGCAGGTGACGCGCCGGCCAGTCCGGCGCCGAGGCCTGACCCTCGGCGAGCGTCTCGTCGACGTGCAGGATCAGCAGGCGATCGGTCGGCAACGCCGCGTCGTAAGGCGCGGTGAGCGCCGGGAAGGCCTGCGTCGCCAGGAAATACTCCGGGCCGACCTCGCCGCCCACGAGCAGCCGCATGACCGACCCCGGGCCGGGCATCGCGGCGAGGTCGACCCAGCCCAGTTGCAGGCACGAGTACGCGTCGGGCAGGGCCGGGTCGTCGCCGGCGCCGCTGCCGAGCCAGCCCGAGGCCATCAGGCTGTAGCGGCCGAGGCCGCCGCGCGCGCCGGTCTCGATGCTGCCGGCAAGGCCGCGGTCGTAGCGGTCCTCCAGGCCGAGCAGGTGGCCGGTCTCGTGCGCCCAGATGCCGAGCGTGCTGCGCGCCGAGGCCAGTGCGAAGCTGCGCGCGGCGGTGCCGCGGTGGACCACGGCGTCGACCAGGTAGAACTGGTAGGGCACGATGACGTCGGCGGGGTCGTTCTCCAGGCCGGGCGCCGCGTGCAACAGCAGCACGCCGTCCACCTCGCCGTCCTGGTCGCGGTCGCTGGCGGCGAAGTCGACGCCGAAGGCGGCCGCCCTTTCGAGGGCCAGGCGCGCCAGGCGGCGGCCGCGTTCGTTGCCTTGCCAGTAGAGGTCGGAGTAGTCGAGGCGCGGGCCGGGCAGCTGGACGACAGGCGCCAGCTGGATGACCAGCTCGGTGCGTCCGCGCGAGGCCACGCGATAGTAGTGCGCGAGGGTGCCGGGCTGGTCGCCGGCCAGCCGCGGGCCGAGGGTCGCGGTCGGGTTGAAGCCGGGCGCGAAGCGGGCGTCGGCGAAGTCGACCGGGATCACCAGCAGGCCGAAGGTGGCCGGACCGGCGCCGTCCTTGGCCAGCACTGCGCCCTTGACCGCCGCGCGCCGCGTCGCGCGCAGCTCGTGCAGGCCGTCGTCCGCAGCGGCCGGCCTCGAGGCCAGGCAGGCGGCGGCCAGCCCGGCGATCAGCAGCAGCGCGCGCAACGCGAGCTCATTCCCACTCGATCGTGCTCGGCGGCTTGCTGCTGACGTCGTAGACGACACGGTTGATCCCCGGGACCTCGTTGATGATCCGGTTCGAGACGCGCGCCAACACCTCGGTCGGGATCCGCGCCCAGTCGGCCGTCATGCCGTCCAGGCTGGTGACCGCCCGCAGCGCGACCGCGTTCTCGTAGGTGCGCTGGTCGCCCATCACGCCCACCGAGCGCACCGGCAGCAGGATGACGCCGGCCTGCCAGATGGCGTCGTACTGGCCGCTGGTGTGCAGCTCATCGATGAAGATACGGTCGGCGCGCTGCAAGAGCGAGACGCGCTCGCGCGTCACCTCGCCAAGGATGCGCACGGCCAGCCCTGGCCCGGGGAACGGGTGCCGGGCCAGCAGCTCGCGCGGGATCCCCAGCTCGTCGCCCACGCGCCGCACCTCGTCCTTGAAGAGGTCGCGCAGCGGCTCGACGAGCGAGAACCCCAGCCGCGCCGGCAAGCCCCCCACGTTGTGGTGGGTCTTGATCACGCTGCTCGGGCCGTGGATCGACTGGCTCTCGATGCGGTCGGGATAGAGCGTGCCCTGGGCCAGGAACCCGAACGGACCGCGGTCGCGCGTCGCCTCGGTGAAGACCTCGATGAACGTCTCGCCGATGATCTTGCGCTTGCGCTCCGGCTCGCTGACGCCGGCCAGCTTGCGCAGGAAGACCTCGCCCGCGTCCACGCGCTGGATCGGGTGGTGCAGGAACGCGTTGAGGTCGCGCTCGACCTGGTCGCTCTCGCCCAGGCGCATGACGCCGTTGTCCACGTACACGGCGTGCAGCCGGTCGCCGATGGCGCGGTCGACCAGGGTGGCCATCACCGTGCTGTCGACCCCGCCCGAGACGGCGCAGAGCACCCGCTGGTCGCCCACCTGCTCGCCGATCGCCGCGACGGCTTCCTGTACGAACGAGGCCGCGGTCCAGCGGTCGGCCACGCGGCACACGTCGCGGGCGAACGCCTCGATCATCGCCAGGCCATGCGCGGTGTGCGCGACCTCGGGATGGAACTGCACGGCGTAGAAGCGGCGCTGCGGGTCGGCGGCGGCGGCGAACGGGATCTGCTCGGTGCGGGCCAGCGGCCGGAAGCCGGCGGGCAAGGCGTCGACGCGGTCGCCGTGGCTCATCCAAACCGGCTGGCGGTCGGGTTGCCCGCGGAACAGACGGTCGGGCTCGACCACGTCGATCCAGGCGTGGCCGTACTCGCGGTTGCTCGCCGGGGCGAGCGCGCCGCCGAGCGCCTCGCACATCAGCTGCATGCCGTAGCAGATGCCGAGGATCGGCTTGCCGGCGCGCCAGAGCTCGGCGCCCACGTGCGGCGCGCCGGGGTCGTGCACGCTCGCCGGTCCGCCGGACAGCACGACGCCGGCTACCAGCGGGTCGGCGATCACCTCGCGCCAGGCGGTGTACGGCCGCATCTCGCTGAAGACCTCGACCTCGCGCAGGCGGCGGGCGATCAACTGGCTGACCTGCGATCCGAAGTCCAGCACGACGATCCGCGGGTGCTGGTGGCCGGGCTGCGTCACGGGCGGCTCCCTGGCTGGCTAGTGGTTGAAGTGGCGGCGCGAGGCGAGCAGCAAGGTGATGCCGAGCGCCTGCGCCGCGGCGGCGACCTCGTCGTCCCGCATCGACCCGCCCGGCGCCACCACCGCGCGCACGCCGGCCCGGGCCAGTTCCTCGACGCCGTCGGGAAACGGGAAGAAGCCGTCGCTCGCGGCGACCGACTCGGCGAGGTCGAGCCCCTGGTCGGCGGCCTTGCGCACCGCCAGACGCACCGAATCGACACGGCTCATCTGGCCGAATCCGCAGCCGAGGGTGGCCTCGCCCCTGGCGATGACGATCGCGTTGCTCTTGCCGTGCTTGGCGGCGATCCAGGCCAGCGCGAGGTCGCGGCGCACGTCGGGTGCGGGCTTGTCGCCGGCGACCAGGCGCCAGTCGTCGAGCTCCGGGAACCCCTCGTCCTCGTCCTGCGCGAGCGACAAGGCGCCCCAGCTGCGGCTGCGGCCGCGGGTGGCGGCGATGAAGACCTCGGGATCCCAGGTCACCACACGCAGGTTCTTGCGCTTGCGCAGCGTGTCCAGCGCCCGCGGGTCGAACGACGGGGCGGCCACGATCTCGAGGAAGCGTCCGGCCAGCGCGGCGGCCGTGTCGGGGTCGACCGCGCGGTTGAAGGCGACGATGCCGCCGAAGGCCGAGACCGGATCGCAGAGCAGCGCCCGCTCGAGCGCGGTCGCCGGTTCGCCGAGGCCCAGGCCGCAGGGATTGGTGTGCTTGATGATCGCGCAGCCGCCGTCGGGCAGATCGCCGGCCAGCTTGAGCGCCGCCACGAGGTCGACGATGTTGTTGTAGCTGAGCTCCTTGCCCCCGTGCAGGCGCAGGCCGACGCCGGCCAGCGGGCCGTCCGGGTGGGCGGGGGCGGCGCAGAGCGCGGCCTGGTGCGGATTCTCGCCATAACGCAAGGCGAGCGTGGAGGCCGGCCCTTGATCGGCGACGTCGCCGGCCATCCAGCCGGCGATGGCCGCGTCGTAGGCCGCGGTCTGGGCGAACACGGCCGCGGCGCAACGGCGGCGGAACGCCGGCGAGGTCTGCCCGAAGCCGGCGCGGATCTCGTGCAGGAACTCGTCGTACTGCGCGGGCGAGCTGAGCGCCGTGACGCGGGCGTGGTTCTTGGCGGCCGCACGCAGCAGCGCCGGACCGCCGATGTCGATCTCCTCGATCAGGGCGTCCTGGTCCGCGCCTGCGTCGAGGGCGGCGCCGAACGCGTAGA
>CAZVWL010000051.1:0-14713 GCA_964630845.1 uncultured Fibrobacteraceae bacterium | reverse complement strand
AGCTTCGAGGTGCTGATGGACCTGCCCTACTGGGCGGGCGTGGTGATCTCCGGCGTGGTGATCCTCTTCTACACGGCGGTGGGCGGCTACCTGGCCGTGGTCTGGACCTCAATGGTCCAGGGCGTGGTGATGATCGCGGCCCTGGCGCTGCTGACCTTCATGGCGCTGCAGCGCGTCGGGGGCATGACCACGCTGGTGGACCGGCTCGGCGCGGTCGACCCGGGGCTGGTCGCCACGCCGGGCGTCTGGGGCTGGGCCGGCCTGGTGAGCTTCACGCTGATCGTCTCGCTCGGCACCTGGGGCATGCCGCAGCTCTTGATCCGTTTCTACTCGATCAAGAACGACCGCATGCTGCGCGTGGGCACCGTGGTGGTGACCGTGGGCGCCTCGATCGCGCTCTTGCCGTACCTCACCGGCGCGGTGGCGCGGGTGCTGGTGCCGGTGCTGGACAGCCCCGACCAGGCGATCCCCGCCCTGACCCGCCTCGTGCTCAACGACTGGGGCGGCGCGCTGTTTTTGGCGGGTGTGGTGGCCGCGGGCATGAGCACGTTCGCGGGCGTGCTGATCATCATCGCCTCGAGCCTCGTGCGCGACGTGTGGATCGCCGGGCTGGGGCGGACGCTCGCGCCGGCGGCCGAGCTGCGGGCCAGCCGCCTGATGAGCCTGGCGGTCGGCGTGGTCTCGCTGTTGATCGCGTTGAAACCCCCGGCGCTCATCCTCGTACTGACCGCGTTCAGCTGGGCGGTGATCGCCTCGACCAACCTGTGGCCGCTGCTCTTCGGCGTCTACTGGCGGCGCACCAGCCCACGCGCGACGCTTGCGAGCATGGCCGCTGGTGTTACCGTGGCGCTCTTGTGGCAAGCGTGGCCGCACTTGCCGTTGCCGGCGCTGCCGGCGCAGCTGGGCGGCGTGCACGGTTTCGTGGTGGGCACGGCGGTGGCGCTGGTCGTCATCGTGGTCGGCACCTGGCTCGGCCGGCCGGCGCCCCAGGCGCTGATCGATCGAGCGTGGGGCAACGAAGCGAGTTGAATTTCGATAATGGCTCTCAACAAGCTCGCAACATTTTCTTGCCTACCCGGAATCTCGTTGTTAGGCTTCCGCCGCCAAACGTCATCCTTTGTGGCCCGCGGGACATGCAAGGGATACGTCAGCGTCAGGGAAGACGATGCTGGTTCAACGGTTCTAAATGACTAGGAGGGCCGACTCATGTTGAAGTCCGTCGCAGTTCGCGTGTTTGCTGCCTTGCTGATCGTCGCCATGGCCGGCGCCGGTCAGGCCACCGCCGGCATTCCCGGCGAAGTTGCCCATTCCTCGATGGGCGGCTCCACCCTCATGCCGACCACGGCGCAGTTCAACTCCTGGACGCACTGGGTCGTCAACCACGACAACTTCGTCGAGCTGAGCGTCGGTGACGGCGCGTTCTATGGCCCCGTCAAGGACTACGGCGCCGGCCGCGGCCAGGCCGCCCTGCACTGGAAGTACAACGACAACAACCACCTGCTCTTCCGGGTGCGCCAGTTCGACCTCGGCGGCCAGAACTCCAACTTCGTGTGGGGCGGGACGCTGGAGAACTTCTTCCTCAGCCCGGCCATGCTGACCGACATGATCGCCGTCTCCAACTACAACGCCTACGCCGAGGGCCAGATGCTGAACCTGGCCTGGGCCAAGCCGATGGCCAGCGGCGGCGCGTTCTCGATCGGCGTGCTCTATGCCGACGCCGGCTACAAGTACGAGGACAACGACGGCGAAGCCAACGACAAGTCCGGCGCCTTCGGCGCGCAGGTCACCTGGGGCAACGGCAACGGGTTCGACCTCGCCGCCAGCTTCCACAGCCAGAGCTCGACCTTCGGCCCGTCGGACGCCGAGGACGAGAACAGCTTCACGCACTTCGACCTGACCGCGCGCATCGACCGCGGCAACGGCTGGGTGTACCAGCTCGGCGCCCTGATGGGCAGCGGCTCGATCGAGGAGTTCGAGGAGGAAGCGTTCGATGTCAGCCTGATGGGTCTGACCGCGAACGTCGGTCGTCACCTGCTGAGCACCGACACCGGCGCCGTGACCACCGAGTTCTTCGTCAACTACTTCAGCCTCAAGGGCGAAGAGGGCGACTTCGAGAACACGACCAGCTCGCTGGTGGTGCCGGGCACGCGCGTGGCGGCCTGGACGCAGATCAGCAAGCGCTTCCAGGTCATGGCCGGCGCCAACGCTTACTGGGGCATCTCGAAGGACAAGGTTACCGCCGGTAGCGACGAGGAGACCGAGTCCGAGCGCGGCATGACGTTCTCGTACAGCGGTGGTCTCGCCTTCGTGCCGAACGACGCCGTGCGCATCGAGGGCCAGCTGGAGATGGACCGTCTCAACAACCTGCTGTCGCTGGGCAACGACACGCCGCTGCTCGCCCGGGTGGGCGCCACGTTCGCCTTCTAGCTCGGCTAACGCCTACATCCTCGTGAACAGACGCGGGGGGCTTCGGCCCCCCGCTCTGCTTTTGTGGCGGGCGCTTGGCGGCGTTCGCCCGCGGTGTTACACTGCCCGGCAACGTGACCGAACACCTGATCCCGGAGGCATCCGATGAACACCGCCGCCAAGCTTGAGGCCCTGCGCGAGCTCATGAAGCAGCACCAGGTCGCCGCGTACTACGTGCCGAGCGCCGACCCCCACATGAGCGAGTACCTGCCCGAATGCTACAAGCGGCGCGCCTGGCTCAGCGGGTTCACGGGTTCGGCCGGCGAACTGCTCGTCGGCCTCGACGGGGCGGGCCTGTGGACCGACGGCCGCTACTTTTTCCAGGCCTCGCTCGAGCTGCCGGGCAGCGGCATCGAGCTGATGAAGATGGGGCAGCCCGGCACGCCGAGCCTGACCGGCTGGCTGCGCGGCTGCCTGAAGGCCGGCGAGGCGGTGGGCATCGACGCCGCGGTGATGTCGATCAACCAGGCCGACCTCTTCGAGCGCGAGCTCGGTCCGGCCGGCATCAAGATCAAGGCCTTGCCGCGCAACCTCGTCGACCAGCTCTGGAGCGACCGTCCGGCGGCCTCGCTCGAGCCGCTGGCGGTTCATCCCGCGCGCTACGCCGGCGAGACGCACGCGAGCAAGCTCAAGCGCGTGCGCGCCGAGATGGCCGCCCAGGGTTGCCAGGCGCACGTCATCGGCGCCCTGGACGCCGTGGCCTGGCTGCTGAACATCCGCAGCGCCGACATCCTGTACACGCCGGTGGCGATCGCCTACGTGGTGGTCACCGCCGACGACTGCACCCTCTACGTGGACGCGCGCAAGGTCACCGGCGGGGTGCTCAAGCACCTGGGCAAGCTGGTCGTGGTCAAGGACTACAAGGAGGTGGGCGCCGACCTCAAGGCCCTCGCGCGCGGCAAGCCGCGGGTCTGGCTCGACCCCGCCACCACCAACCGCTGGGTGCAGAACCAGCTCAAGGGCAGCAGCTTTTACCTGGCGCCGTCGCCGGTCATGGCCATGAAGGCGGTCAAGAACGAGACCCAGATCGCCGGCATCACCGCGGCCCACGTGCGCGACGGCGTGGCGATGGTCAAGTTCCTGGCCTGGCTCGGCGAGGCCGTGCCCCGCGGCGGCGTGACCGAGATCTCGGCCGCCGAGCAGCTGCGCTCCTTCCGCGCGGAAGACCCCGCCTTCCAGGACCTCAGCTTCGACTCGATCAGCGGCTACGCCGGCAACGGCTCGATCATCCACTACAAGCCCACGCCCGAGAGCGACACCGCGCTCAAGCCGGTCGGGGTCTACCTGATCGACAGCGGCGGCCAGTACCCCGACGGCACCACCGACATCACCCGCACCGTGGCCCTCGGCAAGGTCTCGAAGCGGCTCAAGGAGTGCTTCACGCGCGTGCTGATGGGCACGATCGACTGCACGCTGACGCCGTTCCCGGAGGGCGCCACGGGCCGGCGCATCGAGATGTTCGCGCGGCGCAACCTCTGGCTCGCGGGGCTGGACTACAACCACGGCACGGGCCACGGCGTGGGGCAGTTCCTCGGCGTGCACGAGGGGCCCCATTCGCTGAAGGACCTCGACACCCCGCCCGTGCGCCCGGGCAACCTGTTCTCGATCGAACCGGGCTGCTACGAGGACGGCCAGTTCGGCATCCGCTGCGAGAACCTGGCGTTCGTCGAGGTCGACCCCGCGCACACGACGCCCGCGCGCACCTGGCTGCGCTTCGTCACGGTCACCCTGTGCCCGTTCGACCGCGCGCTGATCCTGCCCGAGCTGATGTCGCCGCAGCAGCGCCGCTGGCTCGACGCCTACCACCAGCGGGTGTTCAAGGAGCTGTCGCCCCATCTCGACAAGGCGCGGCGCGACTGGCTGCGTCAGGCCACGCGGCCGCTCTGAGCCGCCGTGCGGCGCGGCCTGTACAGCGACGGCAGCGCCGCGTTCGTCGCGGCCACGTCCACGCGGGGCGAGCGTCGCCTGCGGATCGCGTTGCGGGCGCTTCCCGAGATCGGCCTGGCCGGCGCCTGGGTGCGCACGCACCCGGACGGCGAGGCCGACCATCGGGCCATGCGCTGCCTGGCCGACGGCCCCTGGCAACGCTGGGAGGCCGTCGTGCCCTGGCCTGTCGAGCGGCTGGCCTACCGCTTCGTGCTACAGGACCGCGGCGGCTTCGTGTGGCACCTCGACCAGCGCGGCCTGCACGCGCGCGAGCCGGGCGACATCCACGACTTCGTGCACCTGGCCGACCCGCCGCCCGCGTGGCTTCAGGGCGCGACCATCTACCAGGTGATGCCCGATCGTTTCGCCCGCGCCGCGACGTCGGCGTCGCCGGCCGCAGTGGCCGCGGCCGCCGGGTTGCCCTTGCCTCCGGCCAGCGCGCAGCCCGCGTGGGACGACCCGCCGCCCGCCTACCGCGACGGCGGCGACCGCGCCTTCTACGGCGGCAACCTCGCCGGCCTGCGCGAACGGCTGCCCTACCTGCGCGACCTCGGCGTCGGCGCCTTGCTGTTGACCCCCATCTTCCTGGCCGGCACCAACCACCGCTACGACACCTGGGACCACCACGCGGTGGACCCGCGCCTCGGCACCATGGACGACCTCGCCGCCTTGTGCCGCGACCTGCACGCCGGCGGCCAGCGGCTGATCCTGGACGGCGTGTTCAACCACGTCGGCGCGGGGCATCGCTGGTTCAACCGGCACGGCCATTTCGCCGAGAAGGGCGCCTTGCAGGATGCCCGAACGCCCACGGCCGACCGCTTCTTCTTCCACCGGCATCCAGACCGCTACGAGTGCTGGTTGGGCGTCGCTGAACTGGTGAAGCTCGACTACCGCAGCCGGGCGCTGCGGGACGCGATCTATGCGGCGCCGGACAGCGTCGTGCGTCGCTGGCTGCAGCTGGCCGACGGCTGGCGCCTCGACGTGGGCAACATGCTGGCGCGGTGCGGCGCCGTGCAGCTGGGCCCGGAGGTCTTGCGCGAACTGCGGCAGGCGGTCAAGCAGACCCGACCCGACGCGCTGCTGATGGGCGAGCACTTCTACGACGCCACCGGGCAGCTCCAGGGCGATCAGCTCGACGCGGTCCAGAATTACCACGGCTTCCAGTTTCCGCTGCTGCGCTGGTTGACCGGCGCCGAACCGCGGGCGTGGCGCGGCATGCCTGTGGCCGCGAGGTTGCCGCGAGGAGCCGCCGGCGCCGGCGCCCTGGCCGTCTCGCTGCTGGAGATGCGCGCGGCGGTGCCGTTTGCGATCGCGCAGTCCCTGGTCAACCAGCTGTCGAGCCACGACACGCCGCGCATCGCCACCCGTCTGGGCGGCGATCCGGACCTGGTGCGCCTGGCGGTCGTGTTCCAGCACACCTGGCCGGGCGTGCCCGGCGTGTACTACGGTGACGAGGTGGGCATGGCCGGTGGCCGCGACCCCGCCAACCGCGGTCCCATGGTCTGGGATCCGGCCGCCCAGGACGCCGCCCTGCACGCCTGGCACCGGCGCCTGATCCGTCTGCGCCGGGACGTTCCGGCGCTCGCGGCCGGCGGCGTGCGCGTGCTGCACGCGCGGGGCGACCTGCTGGTCTTCGCCCGACTACACGGCGCCGACGCGGCCGTGGTGGCCCTGAACCGGGGCGCTGCGCCCGTCGCGCTCGACCTCGACGCGCGCTTGCTGGGCTGGCGGGCCGGCGAGTTGGAAGACCTGCTTGCGGGCCATGCCGGCGGCTTCATGGATGCCCGTGGCCGGCTGCGGGCAACGCTCGAGGCGGGGCAGGCGGCCGTGCTGCGCGGCGAGGTCGTGCCATGAGCGGCGTGCCGCACGCCGGCGAGCTGCTGGCGATCACGGCCGCGATGATCTTCGCCTGGACCTCGGTCTTCTTCACGACGGCCGGCCAGCGCCTGGGCGTCGCCACGCTGAACCTGATGCGCCTCTTGGGCGCGGTCGTGCTGCTGGGGGCGACGCACGCGCTGGTGACCGGGCGCGTCTGGCCCGAGGCGCCGCTGGCGAGCATCCTGTGGATCGGCGCGAGCGGCATCGTGGGGCTGGCGATCGGCGACTCGGCGCTGTTCCGGGCCTTCACCCTGATCGGGCCCCGCCGAGGCATGCTGGCGATGGCCACCGCGCCGGTCTTCACCGTGATCGTGGCCTGGCAGATCCTGGGCGAGAACCTCGGGCCGCTGGCCCTGCTGGGCATCGCGGTGGTCATGGGCGGGGTGATGCTGGCGGTCGCGGGGAAGGACCCCGGCGGCGGCATGTTCGCCGACCCGGACCGCGCCTTGCTGCGACGCGGCTACCTGCTGGCGCTGGTGGCGGCGGCCGGCCAGGGGCTGGGGTCGGCGTTCGTGAAGATCGGCATGGCGGGCGGCTCGGTGCCGGTGGACCCGCTGGCGGCGACCTTCGTGCGCATGGCCTTCGCGTTCGTCGCCTACTGGGCCGTCGCGCTGCCGCAGCACGGCCTGCGCAAGCTGCTGCGGCCGCTACGCGATCGGCGCGGGGCGCTGAACCTGGGCGTGGCCACGGTGCTGGGACCCTACCTGTCGGTCTACCTGTCGATCCTGGCCATCCGGCACGCGGAGGCGGGCGTGGCGCAGGTGCTGCTGGGCGCGGTGCCGGTCTTCGTGCTCATGCCCGCGTGGCTGGTGTACCGCGACCGGCCGGCGCCGCTGGCGCTCGTGGGCGTCGTGATCGCGGTGGCGGGCGGGGCGATCCTGTTCCAGCGCTGAGCGGTTGGTCGCCCGGGTGCTACGTGGCGTTCCGACCCGGCGCCGGGTCGGGCGGCGGGCCGCTTGCCAGGTGCACCGTCCGCGTCGGGTACGCGATCTCCATGCCGAGCCCCGTCAAGATGTCCATGATCGCCAGCTGCACGTCCTGTCGGACCTGCAGGTGCTCGACCCACTGCGTGGTGACCGAGAAGCAGTAGACCAGCACGTCCAGGCTGCTCGGCCCGAAGTCGGTGAACTTCACCATCAGGAATTCCTGGTCGATCGACGGGTTGCCGCGCAGGTACGCCTCGATCGAGGCCACCGCGGCGCGCATCTGGTCGGGCGAGCTCTGGTACGTGACCCCGACCGTCAGGCGGATGCGGCGCTTGGGCATCAACGAGTGGTTCTCGACCGTGGCGTTGGCGAGCGTCGAATTGGGCACCGAGACGAGCGTCTTGGCGAAGGTGCGGATACGCGTCGAGCGCAGGCCGATCTCCTCGACCACGCCGTCGGTGTCGCCGAACGTGATCCAGTCGCCCGGCCGGAACGGGCGGTCGACCAGGATGGTGATGCCGCCGAAGAGGTTGGCCAGCGTCTCCTTGGCCGCCAGGGCGACGGCCAGGCCGCCCACGCCAAGGGCGCCAAGCAGGCCGCTGACCGAATAGCCCAGGTTCTGGACCACGAGCACGAAGACCAGCACGCCGAGGAACACCTTCAGCGCCTTGCGCAGGGTGGGCACCACCGTGCCGTCGACCAGCGCGCCGGCGCGGTCGCTGCGCTCGAGCACGAAGACCGAGGCGGCGTCCAGCAGCTTGAACAGCGCCCACGTCACCATGATGGTCATCACGACCACGAAGACCTTGCCCGCGGCGGCGATCAGCTCCGGGTGGTCGTCCGCCAGCGTGCGCAGGGCGGCGAAGAGTCCGAGCAACGGCAGCACCCAGCCGAGCGGCACGACGATGGCCTGCACGGCCATGTCGTCGGCGCGCGATTTCGTGCGGGCCACCATGGCGAGCAACCGGCGCGAAACCTGGCTGACGACGATCAACCTCAGGATGTACGCGCCGACGATCAGCGCCATCGCCGTGAATAGCTGGCCCCAGGTGAAAGGACCGGCCGTGCGGGACAGGAAGGCGGTCAACTCGCTCATGGATCGTCCTTGGCGTGGACCAGCGCGACCAGCTCGTCCACCGTCCGTCCGGTGCACGCGCTCACCAGTCGCAGCAGGTTGGTCTGCAGGCCGGCACGGTCCAGCTCGACGGCATCGCCGGGGTGGTCCTGCCCGAGGTAGGCATGGAACGCGGGCAGATGGTCGACCAGGCGGCCGATCGGCACCGGCAACAGGTCCGGGTTGAAGGCGATCGACAGCACCTGCCCGGCGGTGAGGCTCGCGCGGACGAGGTGCTGGCGCGCGCGGTCGAGGTGGCCGTGGCCGAGGTCGGTCAGCGTCTGGTACAGCAAGGCCTGGCCGTGGTCGCCCCAGGGCAGCAGGCGCTCGCCGCTGGCGAGGAAGACCAGGGCGTCCTGCGGCGTGCGGCGCAGCCCGTTGGTCCACAGCACGCGCGGGGCTCGTCCGGCTTCGTCGAGGCGCAACAGCCGCGGGCCGACCGTGCCGCCGAGGCTGTGGTAGAGGATCGAGCCGGTCACCCAGTTCTCGCCCAGCTGCCGGGCCATCGCCGCTTCCTGCGCGCCGGCCGGCGGCAACAGGAACACCAGGCCGCGGCCGGGCGCCGGCAACTGGCGGAGGTGGCGCGCCGCCTCGGCGCTGACCGCGGTGCGGCGCACCAGCGGGTCGGCGAGCCGGCCGTCCGCGTCGCGCAGGTCCAGCCGGGCGCGCATGCCGAACCAGCCGCCGGCGACGGCCGCGATCAAGAGGAGCGCCGCCACCGGCCGGCGCAGGTTCCAGCGCCGTGGCCACAAGCTGGCCAGGGCCAGGCAACCGAAGGGTTCGACGGGGTAGGCGAGGTCGGGCGCCAGGTGATGGCGCAGGGGCAGCAGGGGCGCGAGCATCAGGAGCGCCCCCAGCAACGTGAAGGCGACCACGGGGCGACCGCGGCGCCACTGGTGCACGCTCCAGGCCGCCCAGGCCAGCCACAGCAGGCCGCCTGCGCCGACGACCAGCGCGGCCGGGCCGGTCGGGTAATGCGGGCCCGGCAGCAGCAGCCACAGGCCGTAGACCAGGAGGTGGCCGACAACGACGAGCGGATCGCCAAGCGCGTAGGGGTCCTGCGCGCCGGTCGCGAAGAACCGCAGGGCGAGCGCCGTGGCGGCCGCGGCCGCCAGCAAGCAAGCGGCGACCAGCAACCAGCGGCTCGGCCGGCCACCGCTTCGTGAAGCGCCGGGGCCCGCGACGAGCAGCCACATCATCAGCAGGGGCAGGCCGACCACGGTCTCCTTGGCGGCCACCGCGGCGATCGCCAGCGCGGCGCCGAGCGGCCGGCCCCAGCGACCCGGGCTCGACCAGCGCTCGAGCGCCCAGACCATGGCCGCGACCGCCAGCAGGTCCTGCACTCCGGACGCCCAGTAGAGCGCGCTGAACGCCAGCGGCGTGGCGGCCATCACCAGGCCCGCCAGCCAGGCGGCGGCGGGCGCGAGGCCGAGCCGGCCGGCCAGGCGCGCCACGCCGACGGCGGCCAGCGCGTGCAGGGCGATGCGCGTGGCGGCGTAGGGCACCGGGTCGAGCCCGGCAAGCGGCCACAGCAGGCTCCAGTAGGCGGTCTGGGACAGCCAGCGGATCGGCACGTCGGGCGCCGGGACGAGGCCGGCGGCCCTTGCCAGCAGGCCCCAGTCGTCCTGGTTCCACCAGGCGCCGAGGGCCGGCAGGCGTCCGACGATGGCCGCGACCGCTACGGTGACCAGGGCCGCCTGGCGACGCGGACCGATTAGCTCTCCCGCGGAGGGGTCGATTCTGTTATCTTCGTAGGTCGACATCGGGACCATGGTAGGACATGGCTCCCACGATGCAAACCACAACCCTGGGCGCCGGCGGCTGCCGAGCGTCCCGAGGACTCGACGATGCGCATCATTCTTCGCACAACGCCGCCGCAGCTCGTGCTGCTGATGTTCACCCTGGCGACCTTGCCGGTCATGTCGCTGACCGGGTGCGCGCAGGAGAAGCTCCCCGGCCCGGTCGCCATGGACGCGGCCGAGACGGAGCGCTGGGAGATCGCCCTCGTCGAGTGGCGCATCGAGAAGAACGAGGTCTTCATGGACACGGCGCGCACGCCGCTGCCGGAGGCCATGCTCGTGGGGTTCGAGGGTCTCGATTACTACTACCCCGAGGCGGGCTTCCGGTACCGCGTCGCGTTGTTGCCCACCGAGGGCGCCCCGGAGGTCATGCTCACGCGCAAGCGGGGCGACGAGGTCGCCTACACGGCGCGCGGCAGGGTCCGGTTCCAGCATGGCGGCAAGGCTTGCGAGCTGACCGTGTTCGCGCCGTCGGCCGGCGGCGGCCCGCTCTGGCTGCCGTTCTACGACCCGACGAACGGCGAATCGACCTTCGCCGGCGGCCGGTACCTGGACCTCGAGCTCGCCGCGGACGGCACGGTCGAGATCGACTTCAACAAGGCCTACAACCCCCTCTGCGCCTACGATGCCGAGCGCTACAACTGCGTGTTGCCGCCGGCGGCCAACACCATGCCGGTGGCGGTCGTGGCCGGCGAGAAGCTGCTCGGCGGCGCGTTGCCCTGAAGGCCGGTCGACGCCATGGGTGAGCCTGCGGCGGCTGGGACGATCCTGGAGGCCATCGGCGCCTGGTCCTGGTACGTCGTGTGGGCCGCGTTGCTCCTGACGGCCTCCCTTCTGGTCTACGTCGGCTTGCCTGGCACGGTGGTGGTGCTCGGGCTCGCGCTCGTGCACGCTCTCGTGACGGGTTTCGAGCCGATCGGCTGGCCGTTGCTGGCGGTGTTGCTCGGGCTGGTCCTGCTCGGCGAGCTGATCGATTTCCTGTTCAGCAACTTCTGGGCGGTGCGGCGCGGGGCGAGCTTGCCCGGGGCCGTGGGCGCGTTCGCGGGGGGCTACGCCGGCGCCTTGCTCATCAACGCGGTGCTGCCGGTGATCGGCGCGGTGATCGGCAGCCTGCTCGGCGCATTCGTCGGCGGCATCGCCGGCGAGTGGTGGCGACAGCGCCGCCTGGAGCCGAGCCTGCGCATCGGGTCGCACGCCTTCGTGGGGCGCGTGCTGGCGATGGTGGCCAAGCACGCGGTGGGCCTGATCATGGTCCTGCTGGTGCTCAAGGCCTGTTTTCCTGGTTGACGACGGCGCCATGGGATAGCGGCCCGGCGTCCGTCTTGGCGGCGTCCAGGAAAAAACCAGAAAAAATCATATTTATTCCGTTGACATGATTCTGAATTCCATTATAATGACCAGTGTGATCCGCAACGCATTCGGCATCAGGCATGAACGCTCGGTCGGACGGACGGAAGGCCGAGGCAGATAGAGACAGGATCGGGCGGGAAGGTGGCGCCGCCCGGTAGGGTGGGTGCGGATCGGATGAGTTCGGCCGGTCGACCCACCCGGAATCAACGGCGGGGCGATGCGCTCGGCGCGGCGCCCTGCCGCTTTTCTTTCTGGTCTTCCTGGATCAGAGCCAGCCCAGGTTCTGCGCCACCAGCAGCAGTCCGAGCACGCCGAGAAGCGCGCTGACCAGCCGTCTGAACAGCAATTCCGACAACTCCAGGTGGATGCGTTGCCCGATCCAGGCGCCCAGGAGCGCCACGGGCAGGAGCACCAGGCCGGACCAGATCCGGGGCGGGGTCAGCAGGCCTTGCGCGGCGTAGTTGACGACCCTCAGCAGCGTCATTGCGGCGAACAGCGCCATGAGGTTGCCCCGGAACGCCTGCTTGGACAGCCCCGACAGGTGGTGGTAGACGATCAGCGGGGGGCCGCCGGTGCCGAACAGGCCGGTCAGCGTGCCGGCCAGCAGGCCGGTGGGCAACGCGACCCAGCGGGGCCAGCGCACGCCGGCAGAGACCCGCAAGACCAGGAACACGCACGAGACCACGATCAGGAAGACGCCGAGCGCGGTCAGCACCAGGGTCGGCGACCCCGCGCGCAGCGCATAGGCGCCGACGGTCACCCCGGGCACGATGCCCAGCAGCAGGCCGCCGGCTTCCCGCCAGCGGATGGCCCGCCAGGAACCGATCGTCACGCCGAGCTCGGCCGGCAGGTTGACCAGCAGCAGCAGCACGACGACGTCGCGGATCTCCGGATACAGCAACGCGAGGGTTCCCACGGCCACCAGGCCGGAGCCGAAGCCGAACACGACGTAGATCACCTGCGCCGCCAGCAGCACCAGGCAGGTCGCGCCGAACTGCCACCAGGAGGTGAAGACGAGGTCGAGCATGGCGCCAAGATGGCGCGCCGGTCTATCTTGCACAACCCTGTTGCACAGGGACGTCCCTGACCCCACCACGGAGATGACCATGAGCCGACTGCCGGAATTCCGCGCCTACCGCGAGCGCATGAACGAGCGCCTGCTCGCGGCGGGTACCCAGACCACGCGACGCTTCTTCAACCTCGACGCGGCCGCTTACCGCGATGGGGCCCTCGACGCGCGCACCAAGGAGTTGCTCGGGCTGGTGGCGAGCCTGGTCCTGCGGTGTGACGACTGCGTCAGCTACCACGTGATCCAGGCGCTGGAGGCGGGGGCCGACGAGGCGGCGATCACCGAGACCTTCGACATCGGCCTGATCGTCGGCGGCAGCATCGTGATCCCGCACGTGCGGCGGGCCCGCGAACTGCTGGACGAGCTGCTGGCGGCTGACTAATCGACGTCCTGGGCGTCCTGGGTTGCGGCGTCGGCGGAGGCGGCGAGGTCGTCGTCGAATTCGTCGTCGAGCGCGGGCACGGTCGGGCCCGGATCCAGCGCGACCAGACGCATGTACATGCGGTAGCGGTTGAGGATCTCCTCGACGTATCGAACGGTCTCGTGGCCTCGGTAGTAGCCGTGGCGGGTCTGGTCGTACCAGCGACGCTGGGCGAGCCAGGGCAAGGTTTCGGTCAGGGAGCCCTCCCAGCGGTTGGGGTCCCAGTCGACGTCCATGGCCAGGCGGCGGGCGTCGTTGAGGTGGCCGATGCCGGCGTGGTAGGCGGCCAAGGTGAAGCGAAGGCGCTCGAGGCTATCCAGGAAGGCGAACCCGTTCCAGGTGCCTGATAGCAGCCTCAGCCCGGCGCGCAGGTTGGCCTCCGGCACGAAGAGGCTGTCGGCCTGAGGGCCGGCGAAGCGGGGGATGACCTGCATCAGGCCTTGCGCGCCCGCGCTGCTGACGGCGTGGCGCTGGAAGCGCGACTCCTGGTAGATCAGGGCCGCGACCAGGCGCCAGTCGATGGCATGCCTGGCGGCCTCGGCGCGGATGAGTTCATCGTAGCGGGAGATGCGGCCGCTCTTGTCCGGGCGGTCGACCTCCTGCTGGAACGATCGGATCGTGCGCGGGTTGCGGAAATAGCGATCGTAGATGATGCCGTAGGTATGGCTGCGCCGTTCTTCGCCGCCGGCCAGAAGCTGGAAGTTGTCGCGCAGGTAGGTGTTCAGCTCCGCGCGCAGCTCGGGACTGTTGCGTCGGACCAGCCAGACCACCGGCCGTCGCTCTTCCAGGACCGGACCGATGCGGACGTCGCCGTCGAGGTAGGCCCGCACCGCATCGACGAGCGCGTCGGCGACCACGGTCGCGGCGAGTTCGCCGCGCGAGACCCTGGCGATCAACTCCTCGGCCTCGACCAGCGGCGGCGCCGGTTGCACCGTGACGTCCACCCCGCTGTGGCGGCGCCAGCGCAGCAGCTCGCCCAGGAAGGGGTCGTGGGCCGGGACGGTGAGGGTCAGGCCGGCCAGGGACTCGATCGTCGCCGGCCGCGGATCCTGGGGCGGCAGGACCGCGACCTTGTTCACGAACATGACCGGGCGGGTGGCTTCGACGTACAGATCCAGCTCGTCGGTCACGGTCAGGCCGGCGCAGATCACGTCGCCGACGCCGCTGTTCAGCAAGCTGACGAGGTCCTGACCCGGTTCGGGGATCACCACCTCGAGCGCGAGGCCCTGGCTACGGGCAAAACGCTGGAACAGCTCGTAGTCGAAACCGGCCTCCCCGCCGCGGTGCATGAAGTAGCTGGTCGCGTTGTAACGGGTCAGCATGCGGATCGTGCCGCTGCGGCGGATCTCGGCGAGGTCGCGGCTGATGATCGGTTGCGGGACCGAAGGGGCGAGGCGGTCGGGACCTCCGTAGCGGCCGAAATCTTCGATCCGTTCGCAGGCGACCACGCCGACCAGGCCGACCATGGCGACCAGGAGCCCGGCCGCCGTCGGCAGCGGCCCGCTCCTCGACGCCCGGGAGGGCGTGCGCCTATCAGTCGGATTTCCCATTAATACCGGCGTTTTCCAGCCGGCGAGGACTCATGGGGACCGACGCGCCATGGTGAGACATTTCCATGGATGAAAAGCTCGCACGTTTTTGATATAATGTCCAGGCAAGCCAGCCGTGGACCGAGGGTCGTCGCCGTCGCCCTGCTCGTGAACCTATGCCCGTCGGTCGCGCATGTTCCGTCACCAACGCCTCTCTTGCAAGGAGTCATCATGA
>CAZVWL010000050.1:0-14768 GCA_964630845.1 uncultured Fibrobacteraceae bacterium | reverse complement strand
GTCGGCCACGGTCTCGGCCGGTCCGGTGGCCAGCGGTTCACGAGCCGCCGGCGTCTCCGCCTCGACGACCTGCACCACGCCAATCTTCTTGTAGAAAACCGAGATGCCCAACCTGGCCTTCAGCAGCCCCTCGACATCGCGCACGATGTGCCGGGGCTCCCGGTCCGAACGCGCCACGACGTGCACGCCTGCCACCTCGCCGTCGGGCGCCAGGTCGATCTTGCACTGCAGCACGCTCTTGATCTGAGCGATCCACTTCTCGGCGTCAGCGACCCAGGCGTCCCTCTCCTCCGGCTGCCAGTCCACGACGACGTTCCTCCGGTTTTCTGCCAGTTGCGAGCCCCAAGATGCGTGTCCCCCGGCTCCATCCATCTCGAAATCTTACCAGACGGGTCCCTGGATGACAAGAACCTTGCCTAAGGGATCATCATCGCGCGCAGCGCGGCCAGGCGACGGGCTTCTTCCTGGGCCGTGCGGCGCAGCAAACCCTCGACGCTGAAGTGCTCCGGAACGAAGCTCGCCGCCACGGTGCCGGCCAGCATGGCCTGCCGGAACGGGCCGTCATCGCTCGCGCGGTCGCAACCGGCGGCCGCAAGGCTGGCCATGAACCCGCCCGCGAAGCTGTCGCCGGCGCCGGTCGGGTCGACGACCTCGGGCAAGAGCAGGGCCGGCACGGCGAGCACCGAACGGTCGCCAAAATAAAGAGCGCCGTGCTCGCCTTTCTTGATCACGACCCGGCCGGGGCCGAGCGCCTTGATCGCCTCGGCCGCGTCCACCAGGCTGCGCTTGCCGCTGAGCAGGCGGGCTTCCGAGTCGTTGACCAGCAGCACGTCGATCCGCGGCAGGATCGCCAGCAGTTCGGCGCGGGTGGTCTCGATCCACAGGTTCATCGTGTCCAGGACGACCAGCCGGGGCGCCCGCACCTCGGCCAGCACCTGGCCCTGCAGCGTCGGGTGGATGTTCGCCAGGAAGAGGTATTCGCTGTCGCGCCAGGCGTCCGGCACGCGCGGCTGGAAGCCCGCGAACACGCCCAGCTCGGTGGCCAGGGTGTCGCGCTCGATGAAGTCGTCGTGGTAGCGGCCCGACCAGTGGAAGCTCGGGCCGGCGGCGCGCTCGACCCCGGCGAGGTCGACCCCGCAGGAGGCGAGCAGGTCGAGGTCCAGCTGCCGGAAATCGTCGCCGACGACGGCCACGGCCCTGACCGCCGCCTCGGCGCCGGCGGCCAGGCAGAAGAACGTGGCCGCCCCGCCGAGCTGCCGCTCGCGCCGCTCGCGCGGGGTCTCGACCGTGTCGTAGGCCATCGAGCCGACCACGAGGATCGCCATCGTCAAGTCTCCTTGTCGTCCATGCGTTCGGGCGCGCTGACACCGATCAGGCCGAGGACGTTCGCGATGACCAGCCGCGTCAGCTGGCAGAGCATCAGGCGCGCCTCGCTGCGGGCGCGGTCCTCGCGGTCGATGATGCGGCACTCGTGGTAGAACTTGTGGTAGAGCCCGGCCAGCTCGGTGACGTAGTTGGTCAGCCGGTGCGGCTCGCGCGCGCGCGCGGCCGAGACGATGACCTGCGGCAGCTGGATGAGCTCGCGGGCGAGGTTCTGCTCCGCCTCGTGGTCGAGCTGGGCCAGCCCGGCCGCGGCGGGTTCGCGCACGGTCAGGCCCTGGACGGCCGCCTTGTTGATCACCGAGCAGATGCGGGCGTGGGCGTACTGCACGTAGAGCACGGGGTTCTTCTCGGACTGGTCGCGCGCCAGGTCGAGGTCGAATTCCAGGTGCGAGTTCGGCTTGCGCGTCAGGAAGATGAACTTGGTGACGTCGGCGCCGACATCGTCCAGCAGCTGGTCCATCGTCACGAACTGGCCCTTGCGCTTGGACATGTTGATCGGCTTGCCGTCCTCCAGGAACGTCACGTGCTGGAGGATCTCCACCTCGAGCCAGCCCTCCGGCGTGCCGAGCGCGCGCATGCCGCCCTGCATGCGCGGGATGTAGCCGTGATGATCCGGGCCCCAGAAGTCGATCGCGCACTCGAAGCCGCGCTGGAACTTGTGGTGATGGTAGGCGAGGTCGGCCAGGAAATAGGTCGGCAGGCCGTCGGCGCGCACGATGACGCGGTCCTTCTCGTCGCCGTACTCGGTCGAGCGGAACCAGAGGGCCCCTTCTTCCTCGTACACCTTGCCGCTCTTGCGCAGCGCCTCCAGCGTGCGTTCGACGCGCTTGGATTCGTGCAGTTCCGACTCGAAGTACCAGGTCTCGAAGCGCAGGCCGAAGCGCTGGCACGTCTCGCGCTGCCAGGCGAGGATCTTCATGAGCGCGAACTTGGCGAAGCTGGCGATCGACTCTTCCTCCGCCAACGCGCTCCAGTCCTCGGCGTTGCCGGGCGGGGCGCTGATGCGCTGGAAGCTCTCGTTGTCGAAAGCCTTGGCGGCCGCCTGGACCGCGGCGGTGTCGAGGTCCAGGAGGCCGCGCGCCATCACCTCGAGGTACTCGCCCTCGTAGCCGTTCTCCGGAAAGACCACGGGCCGACCACGCAGTTGCAGGTAGTGCGCGCGCAGCGACGCGCCCAGGAGGTTCACCTGGCGGCCGGCGTCGTTGACGTAGTACTCGCTGTGCGCGTCGAAGCCGATGGCGTCCAGCAGGCGGCACAGCGTCATGCCGAAGGCGCCGGCCCGGGCCGAGACCACGTTCAGGGGGCCGGTGGGGTTGGCGCTGATGAACTCGACGTTGATCCGCTTGCCGCCGCCGGTCTTGATCGCCGTCAGCGCGTCGCCCGACCACAGGGCGAGCAGGCGCTCGATCTGATATCGCCGGCCGAGGCGGAAGTTGATGAAGCCGGGTCCGGCGATCTCGACCGATTCGACCAGATTGCGGTCCAGCTCGAGGCCCGCGGCCAGTTCGCCGGCCAGCTCGCGCGGCTTGCGACCGAGCCGCTTGGCGAGCATGAGCGCCAGACTCGTGCTGAGGTCGCCGTGCGCGCGGTCGCGTGGCTTCTCGAGGGCGATCTCGAGGTCCTCGTCGTAGATGCCGAGCTTCTCCAGCGGGGCCTTGAAGGCCTGGCGGATGGTCTGTTCGATCATGGCAGCTCCGTGACCGGCAACACCCCGGCGTCGCCCCACAGGCGCTCGAGCTGGTAGTACTGCCGCACCTCGTGGCGGAAGATGTGCACCACGACATCGACGAAATCCAGCAGCGCCCAGCGGCCGTCGGCCTCCCCCTCGCTGCCCACCGCCTTCTGGCCGATCTCCACCAGGCTGTTGCGCACGGCGCGGGCCATGGCCTTGACCTGAACGTCGGCCGAGCCGGAGGCGATCACGAAGAAATCGCAGACGTCCGACAGGCCCCGCAGGTCGAGGATCACGACGTCCTCGCCCTTGAGCGCGAGCAGCGCGTGGGCCGCGCGCTGGGCCAGCCGGAAGCCGTCCGATTCGTCGGGCATCACCGGCGGCGGCGCCTTGCGTTCTTGAGCGGTCATCGTCCTCCTGCGGCGCCCCTCAATTGAGGCGGTTGATCACGTACTCGACGGCGGTCATCAAGAGGTCCCGCTGGGGACCCGGCGCGAGGCCGCCGAGGGCCTGCTTGGCCTCGTCGCCGTAACGGCGGGCGCGTTCGTATGCGTAGTCGACCCCACCGTGGCGCTGGACGAAGTCCTGGACCGCCGGCCAGCCGGCCAGGCGCTCGGCCGGGTCGCGGCTGGCCGCCAGCGCGGCGAGCGTCCGACGGTCGTCCGCCGGCGCGCGGCGCCAGGCGGCGATCAGGGGCAGGGTGACGCGCCCCTCCTCCCAGTCGCTGCCGGTCGGCTTGCCGAGGCGCCGGGGATCGCCCAGGTAGTCGAAGATATCATCCGTGATCTGGAATACCAGCCCCGTCTGGCGGCCGAACTGCTGGAACGCGCCGTCCAGCGCGGCGCCGTGCGGCAGGAACGAGACGCCGATCCGGCAGGCGCATTCGATCAGCGAGGCGGTCTTCTGGTAGATGATGCGCAGGTACGTCTGCTCGTCCACGTCGAGGCTGTAGCGTGTCTGGATCTGCAGCATCTCGGCCTCGCTCATCAGCACCGCGGCCTCGGTCACCAGCTGGAACGACCGCACCAGGTCGAGGTGCGCGAGGTGGCGCAGGGCGCGCGTGTAGAGCAGGTCGCCCATGATCAGCGCCGTGGCCGGCCCGTACTTGGCGTTGACCGCGGGCTGACCCCGCCGCGTCTGCGCCTCGTCGATGAAGTCGTCGTGCAGCAGCGTGGCGGTGTGCACCAGTTCGACCGCGGCGGCGGCCTCGATCGCCTGCGGAGGCACGCGGTCGCCGTCCATCGCGCTCAACAGCAGCAGGGTGGGCCGGAACAGCTTGCCCTGGTTGCGCCGCACGTGGTGGCCGACCTCGTCGGCGAGCGCGATGTCGGAGACCACCAAACGGTCGAGGGCTTCGGTCATGGCGTCCAGGAAGGGTCGGATCCGGCGCTGCAGCTGGACCAGCTTGATCAGCTCGAAATCGGGCAGGGGCATGCCTCTCCCAGGGGTCGCGGGCTCAAGCGGGCGGTTGCTCGACCGCGGCCCGGTCCCGCGCCCGGCGGCGTCGGGTCACGAGGATCGCGACCAGCACGGAGGTGATATACAAAAGGGTCACCGGGACGGCCATAGCCAGCATGCTGAAGATGTCCGGCGGGGTGAGGATCGCCGACGCGAGGGCGATCAAGAGCAACGCCCAGCGCCAGCCGCGCAGCAGGAGCCGCGGGTCGACGATGCCTGCCACCGACAGGAAGAACACCAGCACCGGCAGCTCGAACACCAGCCCGAAGGCGAGGCTTAGCTGAGCCACGAAGCCGAAGTAGGGTCCGATGCCGATCAACGGCTGCATGATCGACGTGCCGAACCCCATCAGGAAGCGCACGACGATCGGGCAGACCACGAGGTAGGAGAAGGCCACCCCGCAGTAGAACAGCAGGGTGCTGGCGATCAAGAGCGGCGTGACCACGCGCCGCTCGCGCCCGTACAACCCCGGCAGGACGAACCCGTAGACCTTCCAGAGGATGAACGGCAACACCAGGAACAGGCCGCAGGCTCCGGCCAGCTTGAGCCGCGTCATGAACGCCTCGTTCGGGCGCGTGAAGTAGACGCCGTACTCCTGCAGCGGCCGCACCAGGATGTCCAGCAGGACGCCCGACCAGAACCAGCAGAGCACGGCCGCGACGGCGGCCGCCACCGCGCTGTGGATCAGCACTCGCCGCAGCTCCTCGAGGTGGTCGAGGAACGACATGGCGACGGCGCCCTCTTCCTGCGGCACGGGCTGCTGCTCGGTCACGGCTGCTGCCCCCGCGACGCCAGGAGCTGCCGCAGCAGCTCGAGGAACTCGCCGGCGTTCTGGAAGCTGCGGTACACCGAGGCGAAGCGTACGTAGGCCACGTCGTCGACCTCCCGCAGCCTGTCCAGGACCATCTGCCCGAGCACCGCCGTCGGCACCTCGCGGCGGCCCGACTTGGCGAGGTCCTGCTCGATCGCATCGACGATGATCTCGATCTCCTCGAGCGCCACCGGCCGCTTCTCGCAGGCCTTGGCGATGCCCGACACGACGCGTGAGCGGTCGTAGGCCACGCGCCGGCCGTCGCGCTTGATCACCAGGATGGGCCGCGTCTCCCAGGCCTCGTAGGTGGTGTAGCGTTCGCCGCAGGCCAGGCACTCGCGGCGCCGACGCACGGCGCGGCCGTCGCGGACGGCCCGCGAGTCGATCACCTTGTCATCGTCGTGGCCGCACCGTGGGCACTGCATGGCGAACGCTCGCGACCGCTCAGGCGAGGTCGGGATAGAGCGGGAACGCGCGGCCCAGCTCCGTGCTCTCGGCGCGCAGCTTGGCCAGGGCCTGCTCATCGTGACGGTGCTCGACGGCGCGGTCGATGATGCCGGCGATGCGCTGCATCTCGGCCGGCCCCATGCCCCGGGTCGTCAACGCGGGCGTGCCCAACCGCACGCCGCTGGTCACCATCGGGCTCTCCTCGTCGAACGGCACCGTGTTCTTGTTGCAGGTGATGCCGACGGTCTCCAGCAGCTCCTCCATCTCCTTGCCGGTCAGGCCGCGCGGCTTGCAGTTGACCAGCAGCAGGTGGTTGTCCGTGCCGCCGGAGGCGAGCCGGAAACCCTGGGCGAGCAACGCCGCCGCGAGCGCCTGGGCGTTGTCGAGCGTGCGCTGGGCGTAGTCGCGGAACGACGGCTGCAGGCACTCGAGGAAGCAGACGGCCTTCGCCGCGATCATGTGCATCAAGGGGCCGCCCTGGATGCCCGGGAAGTTCATCTTGTTGATCGCCTTGAGGTGCTCCTGCTTGCAGACGATCAGGCCGCCGCGCGGCCCACGCAGCGTCTTGTGCGTCGTGGACGTCACGACGTCGGCGTGCGGCACCGGGCTGGGGTGCACGCCGCCGGCCACCAGGCCGGCGATGTGGGCCATGTCGAAGACGAAGATCGCCCCCACCTCGTCGGCGATGCTGCGCATGGCGGCGTAGTCCCAGGTGCGGGGATAGGCGCTGGCGCCGCCGACGAGCAGGCGCGGCTTCTCGCGCCGGGCCTGGTCGCGCAGCTTGTCATAGTCGATCACTTCGCGGCCCCGCTCCACCTCGTAGTGGACGGCCTGGAACATCAGGCCCGAGAAGTTCACGGGATGACCGTGCGTGAGGTGGCCGCCGTGGCTGAGGCTCAGGCCGAGGATCTTGTCGCCGGGCTTGCAGAAGGCCAGGTAGGCCGTCATGTTCGCCGTGGAACCGCTGTGGGGCTGCACGTTGGCGCGGTCAGCCCCGAACAGCTCGCAGGCGCGCTGCTTGGCCAGGTTCTCGGCCTCGTCGACGTGCACGCAGCCGCCGTAGTAACGCTTGCCGGGATAGCCCTCGGCGTACTTGTTGGTCAGCACGCTGCCCATCGTCGCGAGCACCGCCGGGCTCGTGAAGTTCTCGCTGGCGATCATCTCGAGCTGGGTGCGCTGGCGCGCGAGCTCGGCCTCGAGAATGGTGGCAAGGGCGGGATCGGTCTGGCGCACGACGTCGTACATCACGGTTCCTCTCGCTGGTTCTGCTGCATCTCGTAGGCGCGGATCATGGCGACGCGCCGCCCATGGCGGCCGCCTTCGAACGGGGTCGCCAGCCAGGCGGCGACCATGGCCGCGGCCAACGTCGGCGCGGTGCCGTCGCCGCTGAGGCAGAGCACGTTGCTGTCGTTGTGCTTGCGGGTGGCCTGGGCCGCGGCGAGGTCGTGGCAGAGCGCCGCGCGCACGCCCGCGACCTTGTTCGCCGCGATCGAAACGCCGACGCCCGACCCGCAGATCAGCACACCACGTTCGACCTCGCCGCGGCCGACCAACTCGCCGACCGCCAGCGCGGCTTCGGGGTAATCGGCCGCGGCCGTGCCATGGCAGCCGCAGTCGCGCACCACGTGGCCGGCGTCGGTCAGCTCGGCGATCAGGTAGGCCTTCAGCAGGTAGCCCCGGTGGTCCGAACCGATCGCGATGGTCATCGCTCGCCTCCGGTGGGTGCGGTGAAGGTCGGCTCCCAGGCGTCCAGCAATCGTTCCAGCTGATCGGCCGTCCGGCGGTAAGCCTCCAGGCCGGCGCCGATCGGATCGGCGACCTCTTCCGCCGCGGGCGTCGGCCGTCCCGTCAGATCCTCGTTCGGGCAGCCCAGCAGGCCGATGCGGGCCCGGGCCGTGGGCTCGCGGTGCGCGTTGAGCCAGGCCACCTGCGCGCGCGTCATCGCGATCAGCCAGTCCGCCTCGTCGAGCAGCGCGCGCGTGACCGGCTGCGACCGGTGGTCGGCGAGCCCGGCCTCGCGCTGGTCGGCCATGGCGACGGCCTCGGGCATCGCCGGCTGGCCCGCGACGGCCTGCAAGCCCGCCGAGGCGAACGCCGGTCCGTCCGGCCACCGCCGGCGCGCGAGCGCCATCGCCAGGGGGCTGCGGCAGGTGTTGCCGGCGCAGACGAAGACGACGGTCCGGAAAGACAACGCGGCTCCTTTTCGGCAAACGTAGACCGCGGGCGCAGGACCGTCAAGCGGGCCAGTCGGGTGGCGGCAACGGCCCCGGACGCAGCAACCGCGGCCCGTCGCCGGTCAGGTCGATCATGGCCGACGCCGCCGCCAGGCCGGGCCCCCTGAACCCGCCCCACACCGATAGCGCGGGAAACGCGCGGGCGGCCCCGGCGAGGTCGCCCGCGGGCGCTTCGCCGGTGCGATTGGCGCTCGTCGAGGCCAGCGGTCCGCTCGCGGCCAGCAGCCGGCGCAACGCCGCCGGCTCCGGCACACGCACCGCCACGGTGCCCGGATCGTCGCCGGCCACCACCGCGCGCGGCAGGTCGCATCGCGCGGGCAGGATGGCCGTGAACGGCCCCGGCCAGCAGCGCGCCAGGAACGCCGCGACGGCCGGCGCCACCGGACCGGTCAGCGCGAGGGCGTCTTCCGTGGTCGCCGCGATCACCAGGAGCGTCTGCCCGGGCGCGCGCCCCTTGAGTTGCGAGATCGCCGCCAGGGCCGCCGGCCGGTCGAGCCGCGCGTGCAGGCCCGGCAACGTGTCGGTCTGCAGCAGCACGACCTCGCCCTGCGCCAGCGCCGCCAGCGCGCCGCCGTCGTCGAGCCAGCCGACGCCGTGGCTCACTTGCCCCCCTGCGCGAGGTCCTCGCGGTAGGCGGCAAGGGCGGCGGCCACGGCGGGGTCGGACAGCGCCAGGATCCGCGCCGCCAGCACCACGGCGTTGCGCGCGCCGGCCTTGCCGATGGCCACGGTCGCGACCGGCACGCCGGGCGGCATCTGGACGATCGACAGCAGCGCGTCCATGCCGGCCAGCGGTCCGGACGCCACCGGCACGCCGATCACCGGCCTGGACGTCAGCGACGCCACCACGCCCGGTAGGTGCGCGGCCATGCCGGCGGCGGCGACGAAGATCTCGGTGCCGCCGGCCTCGCACTCGCGGATCAGCTCGTGCAACCGCGCGGGCTGGCGGTGCGCCGAGCAGACCTCGAGGCGATGGCTGAGGCCGAACCGCTCGCAGAGCGCGGGCAGGTCCTCGAACACGGGCAGGTCGCTGGCGCTGCCGAGCAGCACGACGATCCGGGCGCTGACGGGCTTGGTCACGGTGATCTCACCTCTTCGGTTCTTGCGCGATGTCGCGCCGGCAGAACAGATCATCGGCGCGGACGCGGTCGAGCAGCGCGTAGGCGCGCGTCCGGGCCGCCTCCAGATCCTGCCCCACGCCGACCGAGCCCAGGACGCGCCCACCCGCGGTCACCAGCCGGGCCTCGCGCCAGGCGGTGCCGGCGTGGATGATCCAGGCCGCGGCCTCGTCGGGCGGCAGGACCAGGGAACTGCCACGGCGGTAGGCGCCGGGATAGCCGCGCGCGGCGCCCACGACCACCACCGCGTGCTGCCGCCAGTCGGTCATGCCGCGCCCGGTCCAGCCGTCGGGGCCGCCGGTCTCGGCGTCGGGCAGGCCCTGCAGGTAGTCGGCCAGCCGGCCCTCGGCGGTCGCTTCCACGAGGTTCAGGAAATCGCCCTGCAGGAGCGGCAGCACCACCTGCGCTTCGGGGTCGCCGAAACGGCAGTTGAACTCCAGCACCCGCGGGCCGTCGTCGGTCAGCATGAGGCCCGCGTAGAGCACGCCGCGGTACGGGATGTCGCGGCGCACCAGCTCGGCCAACAGCGGCGTGACGATCTCGCCGTCGATCTCGCGGCACAGATCGCTCGGCAGCGGCACCGGCGCGAACGCCCCCATGCCGCCGGTGTTCGGACCGCTGCCGCCCTCGCCGACCCGCTTGTGGTCGCGGCTCGGCGCGAGCAACGCGTAGTCGAGCCCGTCGGTCACCACGAGCACCGACAGCTCGGGGCCGAACAGACACTCCTCGATGAGGATGCGGCCGCCGGCCTCGCCGAAGGCGTTGTCCTCGAGGCAGAGCCGCACGTGGGCCTCGGCCTCGGCGAGGCTGTCGCAGACGGCCACGCCCTTGCCGGCCGCCGCGCCGCAGGCCTTCACCACGCACGGCAGGCGCTGCGTCTCGAGGTGGCGCAGCGCCGCGTCGACCGTGGAGAACGCGTGGTGCCGCGCGGTGGGGATGCCGGCCGTGAGCATCACCTCCTTGGCGAACTCCTTGTCGCCCTCGAGGCGCGCGCCGAGCCGTCCCGGGCCGAAGACCGCGATGCCGGCCTGGCGCAGGTGGTCGGCCAGGCCGTTGATCAACGGCTCCTCCGGCCCGATCAACACGAGGTCGATCCGGTGGGCCTCGCAGGCCGCCAGCACCTGCCGGTGGTCGCCGGGATCGATGTTCACGTTGGTGGCCAGCGCGGCCGTGCCGGGATTGCCGGGCGCGGCGAAGATCTCCGGCCGTCGCGGCGACGCCGCCAGCTGCCGCACCAGCGCGTGTTCGCGACCGCCGCTGCCGATCACCATGACCTTGCGTGCCATGTCCGCTACCTCCGAGGCCAGCGTACCGGACCCTGCCCCCGCAGCACAACGGAAAACGCCGCCCTCCTCGCGCAGGACGGCGCCGCCGATGCGTGACCTCCGTCAGGCGCCCGGCACGATGCGCGTGCCGGCCTCGCCCGCGGCCGCGGCCAGCAGATGCTCCGGGTCGGTGATGATCACCTCGCGGCCGCCGCTGGCCAGGAAACCGAGCGCGGCCTCGATCTTGGGCCCCATGCTGCCCGCCGGGAACTCGCCCGCGTCCAGCAGGGCCTGCGCGCGGGCCGCCGGCAGCACGTCGAGCGCCTCGGCGTCGGGCTGGCCGAACCGCACGAAGACCTTCTCGATCTGCGTGACGATCATCAGCGTGTCGGCCTTCACCAGCCTGCCGAGCAGGTCGCTGGCGCGGTCCTTGTCGATCACCGCATCCACGCCGCGCAGCTGCCCGTCGGCCTCCCGCACGACGGGGATGCCCCCGCCGCCGACCGCCACCACGAGCACGCCCGCGTCGAGCATGGCCTTGATCGCCGGCCACTCGACGACCTCCAGCGGCTGCGGGCTGGGCACCACGCGACGCCAGCCGCGGCCCGCGTCCTGCACCACGGTCCAGCCGTTCTCCTGCTCGAGCAGGCGGGCCTGCTCGTGGTCGTAGAAGGGGCCGATGGGCTTGGTCGGGCGCTGGAAGGCCGGGTCGGCGGGGTCGACCGTGACCTGGGTGACCACGGTGGCCACGGCGCGGTCGATGCCCACGGTGAGCAGCGCGTTGCGCAGGGCCTGCTGGATCATGAAGCCGAGGCCGCCCTGGCTGTCCGCTCCGCAGACGAACATGGGCATGGCCGGGATGCCGTGCAACTGCTCGCCCGCGTCGTTGCGCAGCACGATGTTGCCCACCACCGGTCCGTTGCCGTGGCTCATGACGATCTCGTGGCCGGCTTTCGCCAGCGCGGCCACCTGCAACATGGAGTGACGCGTGACCTCGAGCTGCTCCTCGAAGGTGCCGCGCTTGCCGACCGGCAGGATGGCGTTGCCGCCGAGAGCGATGACGAACCGTCGACGGTCGTGGCCGCCAACCATCATGACCGACCTCCGTTGCGGGGAGCGGAACCGGGCCGCCGGCGCGGCCAGGGCCCCGTGGGGAAGCCACGAAGGTAGGCACCTGGCCAACCGGCGTCAAGGCGACTCGGCGGGGCTTCGGCGCGGTCAGGTGAGCGATTCGAGGTAGGCTTCGATCTCCTTGCAGACGTCCTTGCGCAGGCGCGCGGTGTCGCGCGAGAGGCGTCGCAAATCGGTCTTGGAGATGTACTTCACGTGGATGAAGCGGCGCAGCGATTTGATCGATACGTTCACCGGGCTCTCGATCAGGGCCAGCGGCACGTCCTTGTTCGCGTGGCCGCCGTAGAGAGATCGGTCGCCCATGATCACCTCGAGCACCCGCGGCGACCGCGTGCGCCGGACGACCTCGGCCACCAGGCCGGGGATCGACGTCACCCGCTGGTTGCGCAGGAACCCCAGCAGGATGCTCACGCTGCCGACGTTGTTCATGACCATCTGCTTGACCGCCGCGGCCGAGGTGTCGACCCGCTCCTCGACCGGCGGTTCGCCGTCCTGCGCGGCGGCGGACGGGTCGGCGGCCGCTTGCAGTTCGGCCAGGGTCGGCAGGTCGTGGCGCCAGATGCGGTCGCCGAGCGCCAGCCGCGGCTGCTGCAGCGTGAGCACGCCGGCGCGGACCTCGAGCCCGGCGAGGTCGTCCTGGCCGCCGTGGCGAGCCGCCAGCAGGCAGCGCGACACCGCCGCCTCCAGCGCGTCGTCCAGCGGCAGGCGGAGCGTGCCGCCCGGGCTGTGCGTCAACACCAGGCGCACGGCCTCCAGCAGCGGCAAGGGCCGCTCGCGCAGGCCGGCGCGCACGAGCGCCTGGCCCACCACCAGCAGGCGCGCGGTGGGCCCGGCGAGCTGGCGCACCGACTGCGGCGCGGCCAGGAAGGCCGCGTGCACGGCGGCCAGCGGCGCCAGGGCCGGTTCCTTCTGCAGGGCGGCGATCAGGCGCGGCCGTTCGCCCTCATCCAGCACGTCCCAGGCCGTCGGCACGCGCCGCTGGAAGGCCGGGGCGTAGTCGCCCGCCTCCAGCCAGCCCGCCAGCAGGTTCAGGTCGCGCACCTCGGCGTCGGCGCGGTTCAGCAGCGGCAGAGCGCGCATGACCGCCGTCACGCGGAACGGGTCGATCGACCCCGCCAGGCGGCTGACCCGCTCCTGGTACGCGTCGCACTCGAGGCGGATCACCGCGGCCAGGAGCAGCAGGTCCTCGTCCGGCGGTCGCGGCGTCGACGCGCTCGCCGGCGTGAGCAAGGCCAGCGTGCGGCGCAGCAGGGGCAGCGGCGGGCGTTCGTGCGGCAACGGCGCGGGCGACACCGCGTCGGCGTCGGCGCGGCCGCCGAGCCGGCGGGCGCAGGCCGCGCAGGTCGCGGCCAGCCGGTCCTGCCATTCGGACAGGAACTCGGTGCCCACCAGGTCGCTGTCGACGTTCAGCATGCGGCCGCACGAGCGCAGGCGTCGCACCCGAGGCATCAGGAGCGCGCCCGGCGTGTTGGCATCCAGCAACGCCGCCAGCAGCCTGGCGCCCGCCGGGTCGTCGGCCAGCGCCAGGGTCTGGATGCCCAGCAGGCAGGTGACCAGGCGTTCCTGCCCGAGCATCTTGCGCAGCTGCTCGTGCAGGTGGCGCGACCGCGGCATGCAGTGGTCGTGGAGGCCGGCGAGGTCGCGCAGCTCCTCGAGCCAGGTCTCGGGCACGCCCGGATCGGACGCGGCCGCGTCGCATGCCAGCAGTGGATGCGGGTCGACGATGGTGCTCATGGACCAAGATTTCGGCCGCGCTCGGCGATGGTTGAGCGAACTTGCGGCGCCATGGTCAGAACACGCGCCCCCACTGCGCCCGGGCCTCGGCCACGACGCCGCCGCCGGCTGCCGCGCTGCGGCGTCGCAACTCGCCGCCCAGTTGCAAGCGCCAGCGCCCGGTCCCCTCGCAGCCCGCCCACACGCTGCTGTCCCAGTGGCCCCAGTGGCGTGGCCGCAACAGCGACGACACCGGCGCCGAGACGGTCACGAGGTCCAGCGGTTCGCCCCAGGCGGTCATCACGCCCCCGCGCCAGCGCCAGCCGGCCTGGCGGCGCTGGAAGAGCGCCCCGAGCACGTTGCGCGCCTGGCCGGCCTCCTCGAGCCGTCGCCAGGAAACCTCGGCGGTGCCGCCGGCGACGTCGTGCGTGGCGCGCAGCGTGAGCCACGAGCGCGATCGCTGGCGATCGAGCGCCGCGGGCAACCAGGGCTGGGCAGGATCCCAGGCGTGGCGGGCCTCGTCCACGCGACGCCAGCGTAGTTGCCAGGCGCGGGCCGCCCCCGACCAGGCTGACCAGACCCCGCCGACCGAGGCGCCGAGCACGTGCCGGGTCCGCCGCTGGCCGGTGGCTGCGTCCGGCCGCCGATCCCGGCCGGACGAGGCCAGCAGCCCCAGGCGCACGCCGCCGTCCGTGCGGCCGGACACCCGCCCGGCCCAGCCCTCGCCATCCCACCCCGGCAGGCTGGCCGGCCGCTGGGCTCCCGGCATGCCCGCCGCCGCGCGCGCCGCGGCCACCTGGGCCTCGATGCGCCAGCGGCGGTCACGCCAGCCCGCGGTCGCGGTCAGGGCGCGGCCGGCGGGCTCGGTGACCTCCAGCCGCCAGGTCGCCGCCTCGGCGGCCACCAGCCAGGGGCCCGCCGCCGCGCGCAGGTCCAGCCCACCCGCCCGGGACGCGCCATGCTGACGCGCCGTGGCCAAGACGCCGGTGCGGCGCGGATCTCCTGCACGCAGTTGCACGTGCCGAGCGGTCAGCCCTCGCGGATCCTGCGCCACGCCACCGCCGGCCGCGAACAACGATCCGGGTGAGAGGTCGACCACGACCGCCTGCAGGCGCTGGGGCGCGGTGACCGACAGGCTCGGGCGCCAGCCCGACCCAGGCGGCAGGAGCGAGGCGTCGACGTCCAGCGACGATCGCGCGCCGAGCCCCGCGGCCATCAAGCCGAAGCCGCTGGACAGGCTGCCCGTGCCCCCTGCCAGCCGCCACCACGAACCGCCCGCCGTCGCCCAGGCCGCGGTCACCTCGCCCGCCGGATCGCGGCGCCAGCGCACCCCGCCGAGCAGGACGCGATCCACGGCGACCTGCGCCCTGGCATCCGGACGCGGCGCCGCGCCCTCGCGCCAGTCCGTGCCGGCCAGCACCTCGCCCGTCACCCGGTCGCGAGGCACCTCGGCTCGGGCCCGCCGCGCCGGGCGGCGGACCGAGCCCACCAGCCAGGCCAGCTCGTCCGCCTCGAGCACGCCGCCCTGCGCCTCGAG